>CAZZLY010000039.1:0-22989 GCA_964655175.1 uncultured bacterium | reverse complement strand
GGCCGCGATCGCGCTGGCGCGCACGGTGCGCTACGCGCGCTGGCGCAGCGAGCCCGAGGGCCGCGAGGTGACGTTCGACGACATGGACCTGGGCACCGCGCGCGCGGTGGTGGAGACGGCCCGCACCCGCGCCAACGCGGGCGAGAACGTGTGGCTGTCGCCCGAGGAGTCGCGCGCGCTGCTCGAGGCCGCCGGGCTGCCGCTCGTGCCCACGCGCATCGCGACGACCGCCGAGGCGGCGGTCCGCGAGGCCGAAGCGCTGGGCTTCCCCGTCGCGGTCAAGCTCGCGTCGAGCACGCTCACGCACAAGACCGAGGTCGGCGGTGTGGTGCTCGACCTGGAGACGGCCGACGACGTGCGCGCCGCGTTCCGCGGCATCGAGTCGCGGCTCGAGTCGCAGGGCCTGCGTGCGCAGATGGACGGCGTGACGCTGCAGCCCATGGTGCGCGACGGCGTCGAGTCCATCATCGGCATGACCAACGACGCCTCGTTCGGGCCCGTGCTCATGTTCGGGCTCGGCGGCGTGTACGTGGAGCTGCTGCGCGACGTGACGTTCCGCGTCACGCCGGTCACGGACCGCGACGTGCACGACATGGTGCGCGCGGTGCGCGGCTCGCGACTGCTCGAGGGTTGGCGCGGCTCCCCGGCCGCGGACGTGCCCGCGCTCGAGCAGGCCATCCTGCGGCTGTCGCAGCTCGTGAACGCGATCCCCGAGATCGCCGAACTCGATCTCAACCCGCTCAAGGTGCTGCCGGCGGGCCGCGGCTGCATGGCCGTGGACGCCCGCGTGGCGGTGCGCGCGTGAGCGGCACGCCGACCTCCCGGACCGGAGCCACCCCCACGGGTGGCTCCGCCGCCGACGCGTTCGCGAACCTGCTGCCGCGCATCATCGAGGCGATGTCGGACGCGGTCGTGGTGCTGGATCGCCAGGGTCACGTGGTCGCCTCGAACGCGCGCTTCGCCGAGGTGTTCGCCACCGACACGAGCATGCCGGGACGCCCCTGCCCGCACATGGGCGACTGCCTGCCGGACCACGACCCGGACACGGCGGTCTGCATCGCCTGCCAGGTCGCGCGGGATCGCACGCCGCAGCGGCGCGTTCATCTGATCGCGGACGCCACCGGACGGCAGCGCCGCTGGGAGGCCACGCTCAACCCCGTGTTCGACGAGGCCGGCGAGGTGCGGTACGTCGTCGAATCGTGGCGTGACATCTCGGAACGCACGCTGCTCGAAGCGCAGCTGTCGCACAGCGAGCACCTGGCCAAGCTGGGCATGCTCGCGGCCGGCGTGGCGCACGAACTCAACAATCCGCTCGGTGCACTGCGCATCGGCGTCGAGGCGCTGCAGCGGCTCGCGGGCCGGGTGGACCTGCCCCCCGCCGAGGCCGAGTACCTGCGCGAGACGCTCACGGACATGGAGCAGTGCACGCAGCGCTGCATCGACACCGCGCGCAAGCTGCGCATGCTGGGAGAGCAGCAGAACACGCGACCCGATTGGGTGAACCTCAACGTCGCGGCGAGCGAGACGCTCGATCTCCTGCGCCACTCCACGCTCAAGCAGGGCATCACCGTGAACCGCGAGTTCGCCGAGTCGCTGCCGGCCCTGTGGGGCAACGGCGGGACGCTGCGCGGGGCGCTGATGCATCTGTGCTTCAACGCGGTCCAGGCCATGCCGAACGGCGGCACGCTCACCGTGCGCACGCGGCTCGAGGGCGAGCGCATCGTGATCGAGGTCGCCGATGACGGCCCGGGCATCCCGCCCGAGCATCTGGCGCGGCTGTGGGACCCGTTCTTCACCACCAAGCCCGTGGGTCAGGGGACCGGCCTCGGCCTGTCCATCACCCGCCGCACGCTCCTCGATCACGGCGGTGACATCGAGGTGGCGAGCACCCCCGGGGCTGGGGCATGCTTCACGGTGACACTCCCGGTCGGGAGCTCAGGAGGAGATCGTGGCTGACCAAGAGCGCAAGATCCTGTTCGTGGACGACGACGCGTCGTTCCGAGCGACCCACATCCGCGAACTGCTGCGGTTGGGCTACCGGGTGGAGCAGGCCGAGAACCTGACCGAGGCGCGCACCGCCCTCGCCGCTCGGGACTTCGATCTGGTCCTGCTCGACCTGCGCATGCCGGACGGCTCGGGCCTCGACCTGCTGCCGGAGATCCGCGAGCACGCGCCCAGCACGCAGGTGATCATGCTGACGGGCTACGGCACCGTGGACGAGGCGATCCGCGCCATGAAGGAGGGCGCGCACGACTTCCTCAACAAGGAGAGCTACACCCTCGCCGAGTTCGAGGCCATCCTGCACAAGGCGCTCGAGAAGCGCGATCTGGAACGCGACAGCACGGCGTTCCAGTACATGGCCACCTCGACCACGCGCACGATCATCGGCGACACGCCGGAGATGCGCGAGATGCTGGACCTGCTCACGCGCGTGGCGCCCAACGACACGACGGTGCTCATCCGCGGCGAGAGCGGCGTCGGCAAGGAGGTCGTCGCCCGCGAGGTGCATCGCCACAGCATGCGCGCGCGCAAGCCGTTCATCGTGGTGGACTGCGCCTCGCTGCACGAGAACCTGCTGCAGAGCGAGTTGTTCGGCCACGAGAAGGGCGCCTACACCGGCGCCCAGTCGCTCAAGCAGGGGCTGTTCGAGCTGTCGGACGGCGGCACGATCTTCCTGGACGAGATCGGGGAGCTCACCCCCGCGTTGCAGGTGCGCCTGCTGCGGGTGCTGCAGGACCACACGTTCCGCCGCCTCGGCGGCAACAAGGACATCAAGGTGGACGTGCGCGTGATCGCCGCCACCAATCGCGCGCTCGAGAGCATGATCAAGGAGCGCACGTTCCGCGAGGACCTGTTCTTCCGGCTCTCGGTCGTGCCGCTCGTGATCCCGCCGTTGCGCCAGCGCCGCGCCGACATCCCGCCGCTCGTCGAGCACTTCATCCGCTCGTCGGGCGTCGCGAGCAAGCGTCGCGTCTCGGTCTCGCCCGCCGCCATGGAGGTGCTGACCCGGTACGCGTGGCCAGGGAACGTGCGCGAGCTCGAGAACGTCATCGAGCGTGCGCTCATCCTGTGCGACCACGGCATCGTCAACCCCGAGCATCTGCCCATGGGCCTGCGCATGGCCCCGACGTTCGAGCCCGATCCGGGCGAGAACGATTGGCCGAGCCTCGAGGAGATCGAGCTGCGCTACATCCGGCGCGTGCTCGAGCACGCCAAGGGCCACCGGCAGAACGCGGCGCGCATCCTGGGCATCAGCGAGCGCAACCTGTACCGCAAGCTCAAGGAGATCGAGCCGCGCGGGACCGGTGCCGACGCGGACGTCCTCGACCCGCACGAGGCCTGAGCCTCCGACCCGACGGTGCGGACCCCGACGAGCGCGCGCTCGTCGGGGTCCTTCGCTTGGGGAGCGTCGAGCACGCGGTCCACCCCCGCACTCGCCGCCACCGGCCCCGCCCACCGCCCCCACGCGTGCGTGAGGATGGCCCCGCATGTCGATGCGCACAGGGGACTTGGCCCTGCCAAGCCTGCACGCGTGCTGTCAGTCTGACACGGAAAGCCTTGCCGTCGCCCCGCGCCACGGCTCGGGCGTTCCCTTGAGGGAGCCGCGCAACTCTTTGGTCCCATGCGCGTTGCAAAATCGCGCTCAAGTGTCGGCGAGGAACGGCCCACGTCTTGCAAAAGTGCGCCCGCGAGCGGTGATCGACCTCAGAGCTGGGGCGGTGCGACCGGGAATCCGGTCCACCTCATCGAACACCGCACACCCGATGCGGGGGCCATCCTCCCCCGCACCGTACGAGGCTCGATGCTCCGGGCCGGTGGTCACGGGACACATGGAGTGCCCTGCGATCGCCGCACCCGGACATCGCCTCGGACCACGTCCGACTCGGGGAAGGATCCCCGGAATGCGCAGAGCGCCATGAACCCGCAACCGCACACGCCCCCGACCCACGTGCATCGGCCTTCGCCGGTGCCTCGGCCGGAGGTCGGTGCCGAGGCCCCCGATCATCCCCGTGTCCTGCTCTGCGAATCCGATGCCACCGGGCTCGAACGCATCCTGGCGGCCGCCGTCGCCGAAGTCGTCGCCTGCGCCTCGCTCGAGGATGCACTCCGGGCGGCGGCCTCGCAGCGCTTCGACGTGGCGTTCCTGGGCATGCACGAGCACAGCCGCACGACCGTGGGTCTCCTGCAGCTGCTGCGACGCGCGATGCCTCGCACCCCGATCGTCCTCATGCTCGCCGACGCCTCGGCCGACGCGCACCGCGCCACGCTGGACGTGCGACCGTTCTACGTCGCCGTCCCACCGGTCTCGCCCGACGAGATGGACGCCGTCTTCAGCAGCGCCGTCGCGGCCTCCCGCCGCGCCAGCTGAGGCGTTCCGATTCGACGGCTGCACCGGGGGCAGGGCTGCGTTAGTGTCCGCCGCCATGACCGACACCGAACGTGACGCCTTCGCCAAGCTCGTCGCCGTCTGCCGCCGCCTGCGCGGCCCGGACGGCTGCCCGTGGGATCGCCAGCAGACCCTCGAGAGCATGACCCCGTACCTGACCGAGGAGGCCGCCGAGGCGGTCGAAGCGATCGGCAACCAGGACGCCGACCATTCCGCCGAGGAACTCGGCGACCTCGCGTTCCTCGTGATCTTCTGCCTCGAGCTCACCGGGGAACGCTGGGGCGTCGGTCTGGGCGAGGCGCTCGATCGCGCGGCCGAGAAGCTCATCCGCCGCCACCCGCACGTGTACGGCGATGCCACCGTGACCGACGGCGAGGACGCCTATCGGCAGTGGCAGGAGATCAAGAAGGCCGAGAAGAAGGACGTCGCCGCCTCGCTGCTCGGGGAGCAGCCCAAGGGGCTCACGGCGCTCGTGGCCGCGTACCGACTCCAGGAGAAGGCGGCCGCCGTGGGCTTCGATTGGCCGTCCGCCGACGGCTCGCTCGCCAAGGTGCGCGAGGAGACGGCCGAGGTCGCCGAGGCCATGACGCAGGGCGACACCACGCCCGAGGTCGCCAAGGAGATCGGCGACCTGTTGTTCGCGGTCGTGAACCTGGCGCGCAAGCTGCGTGTGGACCCGGAGCGCGAGCTGCGCGCCACCATGCATCGCTTCCGCGAGCGGTTCCGCCACATCGAGACGCGGCTCGCCGAACAGGGCCGCACGCCCCTGCAGTCCGACCTGACCGAGATGGACGCGCTCTGGGACGAGGCCAAGCGCCTCGCCCGCCGTCCCGCCCCGGAGACCCCCGATGAGTGACGCGACGACCGACCGCGACCGCGAGGCCGCGCTGTTCCTGCAACTCCTGCTGGGCCTGCAGCAGGCCGCCATGGTGGCGCTGGGCAAGCTCATGAATCCCGTGAGCGGCCGGATCGAGCGCAACCTCGAAGCGGCCCGCAACACCATCGACACGCTGTCCGCCCTCGAAGTCCGCACCCGCGGCAACCTGGGCGCCGACGAGCAGCGCGTGCTCACGCAGGTGCTCACCGACCTGCGCATGAACTACCTGGACGAGATGAAGAAGGGCTGAACCCGCCCACGTCACCCCGCATCACCGTGTCCGTCACGCCATCCCGTACGACCGGAGATCCTCGATGTCGCCCATCCCCCGCATGGACCTCACGCTGACGCAGGAAGTCCTGCTCGCCTACGGCATGCAGGCCTTCATCTGCCTCGCGATGATCGGTGTGCTGTTCAGTTACACGCGCCGCGATCGACTCCCGCACCTGCGCTGCTGGACGTTCTCGTGGGTGGCCATGCTCGTTTATCTGGGCACCGCCGCGCTCGCGATCACGGCCGTCAGCCGTTGGCATCTGCCCGCCGGGGACCCGCGCCGCGTGCTGATCAGCATCCTGTCCGTCGCCACCGGCATGCTGCAGCCGGCGTTCGTGCTCGTGGGCGTGATCGAGAGCAAGGCGAACTCCGCGATCCGGGCCCGCCACCGCACCCTGCTGCTCACGGGCGTGGCCGTGGCCTCGACGGCGATCGTGCTGTTCACGACACCGCTCGAGTCGCGCACGTTCATCCGGCTGGGGACGCGCCACATCGTCGCCGGGGTGTTGTTCCTGGTGATCGCGGTGCAGCTGCTGCGTCTGGGTTCGCGCAGCCACATGCGGGGCCCGGTGTTGCTCGGCGCCTCGGCCGCGCTGTACGGCTTCGGGCAGTTGCACGGACTCTTCTGGCTGGTGCGCCGCGAGGTGATCGGGGTTGTCGAGGTGTTCCCGTTCTACCTGGGCTACGTGGACGCCCTGCTGCAGTTCTTCCTCGGCTTCGGCATGATGATGTGGCACCTCGAGACGCAGCGTGAACTCGCGCATCGCGCCATGCACGACCTGAAGGAGAGTCAGGAGGGTCTTCGACAGGCGCAGAAGATGGAGGTCGTGGGCCGACTCGCGGGTGGCGTGGCGCACGATTTCAACAACCTCATGACGGTCATGTACGGCGCGACGGACGAACTCGAGCAGCGTCACCCGGTCGGCACGGCCGGACACGAGCCCGTGCAGGAACTCAAGGACGCCCTGACCCGCGCCAAGAGCCTCACCACGCAATTGCTCGCGTTCAGCCGCAAGCAGGTCTCCCGGCCCGAGGTCGTGGATCTCACGCACGTGGTCGGCCGTCAGGAGAAGATGCTCGCCCGCCTGCTCGGTTCGGACGTCCGCCTGCACATCGCCTCACTACCCCAGCCGCTCGAGGTCATGGCCGATCCGGACCAGGTCGCCCTCGTGCTCATGAACCTCGTGGTCAATGCGCGCGACGCCATGAAGAACGGCGGCGACGTGCGCATCCACACGCACGACGTGCACGTGGATCGGATGATGGCGGGGCGACTGCACGTGGAGTCCGGCCGCTACGCGGTGCTCGAGGTGGCCGACACCGGTGTCGGGATGCCCGAGCCGGTGCGCGCCAAGGTGTTCGAGCCGTTCTTCACGACCAAGCCCGTCGGCGAGGGCACCGGACTCGGGCTGTCCACGACCTACGGCATCGTGCGCGCCGCCGGCGGCGCGATCGAGATCGACTCCGTCCTCGGTCGTGGCACGTCCATCAAGGTGCTGTGGCCGCTCACCGCCACCCCGGCGGCGGTCCACATGGTGGTACCGAACGCCGTCTCGGTGGAACGCGTCGCGGGACGCGTACTGCTCGTCGAGGACGACGACACCATCCGCACCCTGCTGCAGCGCCAACTGCGCAAGCAGGGCCTCACGGTGGTGACGGCGGCCGACGGGGCCGAAGCCCTGGCACTGTTCCGTTTGGACAAGGCGTTCGACCTGCTCATCACCGACGTGATCATGCCGGGCCTCGACGGCTCGCGCCTCATCGCGGCCGTCCGCGAGCAGGTCCCGGGCATCCGCATCCTGGCCATCTCGGGCTACACGGGCGATCTGGCCGCGCGCAGCCTGCCCAGCGACGTGGCGTGGCTGCAGAAGCCGTTCCGTTCGGCCGAGTTCACCGAGTCGGTCCTCGAGGTCCTGTCGCAGCGGACCGAGGTCCCCGTGGGCTGAGGGGTTCCGGCCACGCAGGAAGTGGCCGGAAACCGCTCGCTCCCGCCCCTCCCGGCCGGGTATCCTGATAGGGACATCCTCAGGATCCGACACCCTCGAGCCGGAAGGAGCCCTCCCCGATGGGCCTGCGTTCCCGCCTGCGTCGCGGCCTCGCCGTGACCGCTGCGCTCACCCTGTTGGCCGTGCTGGCCACCGCGCGCCCCGCGGCCGCCGCGATCTTCATCAACGAGATCCTGCCGGACCCGGTCGGCACCGACACCTACCTCACCGAGTTGGTCGAGATCTACAACTCGGGGCCCAACGCCGTGGATCTGACCGGCTGGGCGATCGACGACGCGGTCACGATCGGCACCACCGCCGTGCGCGCCCGCATCCCCGAGGACTTCGACCCGAGCTGCTCGACCAACCCGATCATCCAGCCGGGCGAGTTCCGCGTCGTGCACATGCTGCAGTCGTCCGGTGCGGTGCTCAACCAGGCCGGCGACGACGTCTATCTGGTCTCCAACCGCACACTGCCCGCCACCGTCGTGCAGCTCGTGACCTACGGGCAGAGCATCGTCGGCCAGTCGTGGGGCTGTGTGCCCAACGGCACGACGAACTTCGCGTGGCGCACGCCGACCACGTTCTGCGCCAGCAACGGCGGCGTGACCGGTGACGTCACGCCTCCCGGCACCGTGACCGATCTGGCCGCGGTGCCCGGCGCCTATCCCGGCGAGGTGCGTCTGACGTGGACCGCGCCCGGGGACGACGGTGCGACCGGCACCGCGACGAGCTACGTCGTGAAGGTCTCGCACGCCCCGATCACCGCCGCGAACTTCGATGCCGCCGCCGACCTCGATCGCTGGCTGCTCGAACCCGCGCCGGCGGCGGGCGCCAGTGCCGAGACGCTGTTCGTGTACGGGCTGCGGCCGGACTCGACCTGGTACTTCGCACTCAAGGCGACCGACGAGGTCCCCAACACGAGCGCGGTCTCGAACAGCCCCGGCACGCTGCCGGCGGCGGGCACGCTCCTGAACCCGGTGCTCGGCTACACCCCCTACTTCGGCAACCTGCACTCGCACACGAGCCTGTCCGACGGCGTGCAGACGCCGGCCGACGCGTTCGCGTTCGCGCGCAACACCGCGCCCACGCCGCTCGACTTCCTCGCGGTGACCGACCACAACCACTCCGGTGCCGGCATGGCGCTGCCCAGCTACGCGCAGGGTGCGGCGGCCGCGGCGGCGGCCAACGCGGACGGCGCGTTCGTCGCGATCTGGGGTCAGGAGTGGGGCATCATCGCCACCGGCGGACACGCCAACGTGTTCGAGGCCCCGGTGCTGTTCGGCTGGGAGCCGGGCAACTACAACGTGTTCGTGGCCGAGGGCGATTACACCGGCCTGTACACCGCGTACCGTGCCCATCCGCCCGTGAGCTACCCGCCGGTCGTGTCGTGGTGTCATCCGTCGGCGGGCGACTTCAACAGCTATGCGGTCACGGCCGATTCACGCGAGGTCGTGAGTCTGTTCGCGATGGTGTCCGGCCCGGCCACCTCGACCTCGATCACCGAGAGCGACGCGGGCAGCAGCACCGGCAGCGAGGTCCTGTTCCAGGACGCGCTGCGCAAGGGGCATCGCATCTCGCCCACCGGGGATCAGGACAACCACAACGCCACGTGGGGCGCCTCGACGCAGGCGCGCACGGCGGTGCTCGCCGCGGGCAAGACCAAGGCGCAGATCCTGGGTGGCATGGCCGCACGCCGCACCTACGCGACCACCGATCACAACGTGCGCGTCGAGTTCTCGGCCGACGGTCACGCCATGGGCGAGGCGTGGACGTCGGGTCAGGGCGTGCGCATCGCGGCACGTGTGAGCGACCCCGATGCCGGCGCGGGCGTGTCGCAGATCGACCTGCTGCGCGGCATCACGGGCACGTCGAACGCGGTGGTGGTCGCCAGCAGCGCGGGCAACGGCGATTTCGCGTGGCGCGAGCGGCAGACGTTCGCGGCCGGCACCGAGGCGCACTACTACCTGCGCATCCGCATGCTCAACAACGCCACGGTGTGGACCGGCCCCATCTACGTGAAGTACGACCCGGCCGCCGTCACCGGCGTGGGCGACGGCCCGCGCACGGGTTCGCGTCTGGCGCTGCTCGCGCATCCGAACCCCGCGTTCGGTCGCGTCACCGCCGCCTTCACGCTGCCGAGCGCGGTGGACCACGCCGACCTGCGCGTGTACGACGCCACGGGCCGACTCGTGAACACGCTCCTGAGCGGGCCGCTCGCCGCGGGCACGCAGCGCGTCGAATGGACCGGCCTCGACGAGAACGGCCGCACCGCGCCGGCGGGGATCTTCTTCCTGCGCTTGGACACGGGCCGCGAGACGGTCGCACGCAAGATCCTGCTCGTGCGCTGATCCGAGCCGCGTCCGACGACGAGGAGCCCCCGCGGACCCAACGGTCCACGGGGGCTCTCGCGTTGCGGAACGGGACCGCGGCCTACAGCGCCTGCAGCACCGCGCACTTGAGGTAGTGCGTCTCGGGCACCGCGAGCAGGCGCGGATGGTCCGGGGCCTCGCCCGCCCAATCGAGGATGCGCATGGGGCGCTTGGCCGCGCGCGCCGCCTCGAGCAGGAGCTGGCGGAACATGTCGTCGTCCAGGTGATGGCTGCACGAGCAGGTCACCAGGATGCCGTCCTCCTCGAGCAGGCTCATGGCCACGCGGTTGTGCTCGCGGTAGGCGCGCGCGCCGGCGGCGATGGACTTGCGCGACTTGATGAGCGCCGGCGGGTCGAGCGCGATCATGCCGAAGCGTCGTCCCTCACGCTCGAGGCGGCGCATCGCGTCGAACGCGTCCATGCGCAGGAACTGCACGCGGTCGTTGAACCCGTTGCGCTCGACGTGGCCGCGCGCGAGCGTCAGGGCGGGCTCGGACGAATCCACCGCCAGCACGCTCTCGGCCCCACCGCGCGCCATGCTCATGGCCCACTCACCCTGATAGCAGAACACGTCCAGCGCCGTGCGCCCCGCGGCACGCGTCTCCGCGCGCCGACGGTTCTCGCGCTGATCCAGGAACAGGCCGGTCTTCTGGCCGTGCAGCACGTCCACCTCGAGGGCGAAGCCGCTCACCGTGACCGGCACGCGCTCGGGCACCGTGCCCCACCACACCTCGCGACGCTGATCGAGGCCCTCGAGCTTGCGCAGCGGCGAATCGGCCACCAGCACGGCGCCAGCGGGCTCGAACACCTGCTCGAGCGCCTTGCGCAGCGGCTCCATGTGGGCCTCCATGCCGCGCGTGAGCACCTGCACCGCGAGCACGTCGCCGTAGCGATCCACCACGAGCCCCGGCAGCTGATCGGACTCGCCGTACACCATGCGCACCGCGGCCTCGCCGGGGTACACGGTGTCGCGCAGGCGCTTGGCGCGCTCGAGGCGCTTCACGAAGAACGCGGTGTCGATCGTGTCGCGCCCGCGCGTGAGCAGTCGCGCGCAGATGAGGCTGTGCCGGTTCACGTAGGCGCGGCCCAGGAACGCGCCGCGCGGATCCAGCACCTCGACCAGACCGCCGTCCTCGACGGCGCCCTGCCACTCCTCGACCTCGTTCGAGAAGATCCACGGGTGACCACCGCGGACGCGGCGATCCTCCCCACGGCGGAGGACGAGGCGGGCGGTGTCGGGGGTCGTGCTCATCGGGGACTCCTGCGGGACGACGGGGGCGTCACGTTCGAGAGGGCGGGGCCGGGCCGGCGCGCCGCTCCGCGAGGAGGGCGTGGTCCCGGTCGCGCGCCGGGAAGCGGCCGCGCGGGGCGTCTCGCCGGCCGGGCGGACACCGCGGACGCGACGAGTGGTCGAGGGGCAGAGTGCAGGTCGCACCCGGAAAGCACAAGGCCCCGACCGGACGGACCGGTCGGGGCCGAGGCGGTGCGACGATCAGGCGGTGCGGGCGGCCGGACGACCCACGCGACGGCGCTGGGTGCGGACCTCGGCGGCGGCGCCGCTGATGTCCTTCGGGAACTCGGTGCCGCGATCGAGGATGTTGCACTCGACCTTGGTCATCCCGAACGTCTTCTTGAGGTAGTCGCTCGCGAACTCGGTGTCGAACGCCTTGCACGAGAAGATGTCGACGGAGACGTAGTTCTTCTCGGGGAAGGTGTGGATGCTGATGTGGCTCTCGGCGATCAGGACGAACCCCGAAAGGCCCCAGTCCTCAGGCTTCAAACCGCTGTACTTGAACACATAAGGCGGCATGATCTTGGTCATGCCGATGCGCGCGGGGAGCTCCTCGAGGATCCGATAGATGAGATTCAGATCCGTCAACTTCTCCTTGTCGCACCCGTACCCATCGAGCATGAGGTGAGGCCCGAAGCCGGTCATTTCGTCTGACACCTCCAAGGCATCCGCGATCCGCGGATGGTTCTTTCCCACTGCACCCGGGACGCTATCGGTCGGAATCGGAGTGATCCCCGAAGCCGTCGAAATCCTCGTCCCCTTCGAACTCGTCCTCGCCGCCGAACTCGTCGTCGTCGAAGTCGTCGTCCTCGCTGAACTCATCGTCCTCGAGGTCTTCCTCGTCGAATTCCTCGTCGTCCGTCAGTTCATCGTCGTTGAACTCGTCTTCAGACTCGCCGAAGACATCGAAGTTATCGTCCTCGTCGCCCTTCTTGCGCTTCATTGAGATCCCTCGTGAGGAGGAATGCGGCGAACACCTTGCCGCCCCTTGGGATGCACGAACCCGCGAACCGCTTCGTGCGGATCGGGGGAACGCACGCTTCCGAACCGAAAGCACGCGCAGTATACGGACCACTCGCGGGGGGTCAACGGAAAATGCACCCCCGGTCGCCGGCCGTGGCGGACCCGTCTGCGGTGACGGAACAACCGTCTCGCTGCGCTGGGCGTCCGTGCCCCCGCAGCGCCCCGTCGGCACGCTCCGCAACCCCTCCACGGACGATGCGAGTCGCGCATCACCGGCTGGGGCGTGGTCCTTCGGGTGCGCGCTCGCGCTGGGCGTGAAGCCAGGGCGAACGGGATCGCGACCCGCTGGGGACCCGCGTGCTCGGGGAAAGAATCGCGCGCCGCTGGCCCCGTGGGGACCGACGGCGCGCCAAGATGATGGCGGGGTTGACGGGACTCGAACCCGCGACCTCCTGCGTGACAGGCAGGCGTTCTAACCAACTGAACTACAACCCCGCACCCGACGTCCCGCGTACCGAGGTACCCGGAACACCAAGGGACGCGGGACAATAGCGAGCGCCGCGCCGGGTGTCAATCCCGTCCCGGGAACCCGCCCGAAGGCGGCCCGGGGCCGCGTCAGTAGAGCCGCTCCAGCGCCGCGCCCGGGTAGTAGTGGCGCACGATCGCCTCGCCGCGCTTGCCCGCGCGCGCCATGCCCAGCGCCCCCGTCTGGCACAGCCCCACGCCGTGTCCCGAGCCCGAACCGCTCGCCACCACCGCGAGCGCGCGCTGGCTGCGCGGGTCGCGCAGCACGCCGACCTTGAACAGATTGCTGCGCAGGATCGCGTTGGGATTGCCGCCGCGCCGCAGCACCTGGCGCAGCATGTGCGCGTGCACACGCATCACGCCGGTGGTGGTCTCGACCTCGAGCCACCACACGCGCGCCGAGCGCGAGCGCGCCACGACGCGCACGTCCACCAGGTCCCCCACCCCACCACTGGGCAGCGGCACGCCGTTGGGCGGACCGTACTTGGCGAGGTTGGACTCGAACTCGTTCGCGCTCCACTCCTCGCGCCAGCGGTAGAGCGGCGAGGCCGCGCACCAGTCGCGCCCCGCTTCGGCATCGGTGTGACTCACGAGGTAGTCGAACGGCGTGGTGGGCCACGCCTCCCAGGCCTCCGCCGTGATGCCACCGCAGGTCGAGCAGTAGTTGGCGCGGATGGGCAGCCCGTCGGACAACGCCACCAGACCACGCGTGCTCTGCACGCAATGGGTCGCGAGCGGACGCTCGGATTCGAGCGGGCTGTAGAACTGGTCCTCGACCGTGGCGAACAGATCGAAGCCCTCGCTGCCGCGTCGCCCCTTGTAGAAGAGCGAGTAGCTGCGCGCCGCGACCGCCTGCGCACGACCGGCCTCGACGAGCGAGTCCGAGAGCGGGCCGATCTCACCCGGCACGACGCCCTCGAGATAGCGCTCCAGCGGCAGATGCGTCGCCAGCGTGAGCGTGCCGCGGGCGTTGAGGAACAGCTTGAGTCGGCCGCGCCAGTGCTTGCCGTTCCACGTCGCGCGCGCCGCGTCGCCACGGGCCCACGCCTCGTCGCCCAGCCACAGCGTGTCGCCGACCTGCAGCACGGTCAGCGGCACCGCGCGGCGCCGATCGCGCGGGGTGACCAGCAACTGGTTGCCCGAGACGCGGAACTGCACGGGCCCGGCGGTGGTGTACGAGCCCGGACGCGACGTGCTCTGCACGGTCAGGGGCTGCCGACCGTCGAACGCGACCGTCGCCGTGTCGAGGTCCCACGCGAGACCGATCGTGAAGTGCGGCTCGGCGTGCTCGAGCGTGGGCCGCGGTGCGGGCCGCGGCGGTGTGGGCGTCGGTGTGGGCGTGGGCGTCGGGGACGGCGCAGGCGCGGGTCGCGGCGGCGCGGGTGCGGGCACGGGCCCGGGCGGCGGCGCACAGCCCGCGACGACGAGCGCCACGAGCACGAGGGGGCGCAGTCGGCGCAGCAGGCGGCTCACGCGCGGCCTCCCGGCGTGAGGCTGCCCAGCACCACCGGATGCCGCGCGCCCGTCGCACCGGGCACGTTGCCGGGCTCCCCGCACAGCGTCAGGTGCGCGAGGAACGCGAACGCCAACGCCTCCTTGATGCCCGACGACACCCCGAGCACGTCGAGGCGCTCGACGCGCACCTCGCCCAGCGCCCGGCGGATCGCGGTCATGAGCGACATGTTGCGCACGCCGCCGCCGCTCGCGTACAGCGCGTCCACGCGTCCGTGCGGTTCCACGAAGTCGGTGAGTGCGCGCGCGATGGACTGCGCGGTGAGCTCGACGCCGGTCGCGAGCAGATCCTCGAGCGACAGCCCCATGGACTCGCCGAGTTCGAACAGCCGCTCGGCGTAGCGTTCGCCGAAGTGCTCGCGCCCGGTCGAGCGCGGCGGCGGCGCGGCGAAGAACGGATCGGCGAGCAGCTCCTCGACGAGCCCCGCGTGCGCGCGCCCCGACGCCGCGAGCCCGCCCGCCTCGTCGTGCCGCGCCAGCCCGCGCGTGCCCAGGCGCACGAGCCCGTCGAGCACGGCGTTGCCGGGCCCGGTGTCGAACGCCAGCACGTCGGCGAGCGTGCCGCCCTTGGGCAGCCACGTCACGTTGGCCATGCCCCCCAGATTGAGCAGCACGCGCGATTCGTCGGGCGAGCGGAACAGCCACCAGTCGGCGATCGGCACGAGCGGCGCACCCTCGCCACCGGCGTCGGTGTCGCGGCGGCGGAAGTCACTCACCACCGTGACGCCCGTGCGCTCGGCGAGCGTCGCGGGCGAGCCCAGCTGCAGCGAGTAGGCGCGCCCCTTCCCCGCGGCGCGCGGCACGTGGCGCACGGTCTGCCCGTGCGAGCCGATCGCGGTCACGTCGCGCACCGCGACGCCGGCCTGCGCGCACACCGCCTCGACCGCGGCCGCGTACACCTCGGCGAGGTCCACCTCGAGCCGCATGAGCCGCTCGGGTTCGACCTGGGCCGCGCCCGCGAGGTCCAGCACCTCGTGGCGCAACGCGTCGTCGAGCGGACGCTCGAGTTCGGCGAGCACCTCGTGCGTCGCCGCGAGGCCGTCACCGGTGACGCGCACGAGCACCGCGTCGGTGGCGTCGGCCGAGGTGCCGGTCATGAGCCCGATGAGCAGGCGCTCACCGCGGGTGCGATAGCTGCGGATGGGCTCGAGGGCGTCGTGCGGGGACATGCGTGCGGACTCCGTGTCGTGGTTTCGGTTCAGCGCTGGCGCAGCCGCGCGGCGAAGGTGGTGTCGGCGGTGGCGAGGGCCTGCGCGCTCGTCGCGCGGCCCGTGAGCACGTCGGCGAACGCGTGCGCGAGCACGCGGGCCATGGCGGGCCACTGCGGGTGCGGCGGCAGCGCGCGCGCGGCCACGAGCTGACGCGCGACGACCGCGCCCTCGGGCGTCGTGCGCACCCAGGCCGCGGTGTCGGCCGCGACCGCGGACGACTGCATCGCCCCCGCCGCACGCGCGATCGCCACGGACTCCTCGGGGCGCACGAGGAACCGCGCCAGCTTGAGCGCGTCCTCCTTGTGCCGCGACGACGCGAAGCTGGCGAGCACCTCGCCGCCCAACCACCCGATCGCGACGAGCGAGTCGCGCGACCACGCGGGCACGCCCCCGACCACGGGGCCGTCCACAGGGCGTGCGGCGCGCGCGCGCGCCACGAATCCCGGGTCGGCGAGCAGCAGGCCGAGCCGTCCCGCCACGAACGCGCGCTCGAGCGAATCCTGCGGGGCGAGCAGTGCGGCGGGTCGCAACGCCGCGAGGGCGTCCAGCGCCGCACGGTTCGCGGGCGAATCGAGCCACGACGTGTCGCGCGTCGCGTTGGCGAGCACGCCGCCGCCGCTCCACAGGAACGGCATCACGCTCTCGACCGCCGCGCCCGAATCGTCCACCGCGAAACCCACGCCGTGCACGCCGTGACCGAGGCGCTGGATCGCGGTCGCGGCGGTGCGCAGTTCGTCCCAGGTCGCGGGCGGGTGCGTGCGATCGAGCCGTGCACGCGCCGCCAGTGCGGGGTCCATGCACAGCACCTGCGTGCGCAGCCGCCACGGCAAGCCGACGATCGCATCGCCCTGCAGCACGAGCTCCCAACCGCGCAACGAGTCGCGCAGGTCGGCCACGCCCGCGCTCCAATCGGTCAGCACGCCCTGTCCCATGAGCGGGCCCAACTGCGCCTCGCGCAGCTGGCACAGGTCGGGCGCGCGATTCGCCGCGAGTGCGGCGGCGAGCGAATCGTCGGCCGACGCGACGGGCAGCGCGACGACGTCCACGACCACGCCCGGGGTGACGGCCTCGAAGCGACGCACGCTCGCGGTCACCGCGTCGACGGAGCCGGTCACCCACAGGGTGAGCGAGCGCTTCGGCGCCTGCGCGCGGGGACCGCACGCGGCGGGCAGGAGCGCCACGAGCCACAGCGCGAGGCGCGCCCACGAGGCACGACCCCGCCTCACGCGCGCGCCTCGCCCGCGATCGCGGCCCGCACGAACCCGGCGGCCGCCGCGAGTCGCCGCTCGGCCTCGTCGCGCGCGACGCCGGTCGCGAGCATGACGAGCGCGGTCTTCACGCTCCCACCGGCCGCGTCGATGGCGACCGCCGCCGCGTCGTAGTCGCAACCCGTCACGGTCATCACCGTGCGTCGGCCGCGCTCGACCAGCTTCTCGCTGTTCGCCATGAGGTCGACCATCATGTTCTCGTACGCCTTGCCCATGCGCAGGTAGGCGGCGGTCGTGAGCATGTTGCACACGAGCTTCTGCGCGGTGCCCGACTTCATGCGCGTGCTGCCCATGAGCACCTCGGGCCCCACCTCGGGGCAGATCGCGACGTCGACCTCGAGGGCGAACGCGGCGCGCGGCGTGCAGGTGACGACGATCGTGCGCGCGCCGCGCGCGCGCGCGCGCGCCACCGCCGCCGCCACGTACGGCGTGCGTCCGCTCGCGGCGAGGCCGCACACGGTGTCGTCGGGTCCCACGGCGCGTTCGTCCATGGCGCGGGCGCCGGCCTCGGCGTCGTCCTCGGCGCCCTCGACCGCGCGCACGAGCGCGCCGACACCGCCGGCGATCACCCCCACCACCTGCGCGGGGTCGGACCCGAACGTGGGCGGGCACTCGGACGCGTCGAGCACGCCCAGGCGACCGCTCGTACCCGCGCCCACGTAGACGAGGCGTCCGCCCGCGCGGAACGAGGCGACCACGAGCTCGACCGCCTGCGCGATCCACGGCAGCTCGCGCCCCACCGCGTCGGGGACCGTGCGATCCTCGGCATGGATGCGCGCGAGCAGCTCCGGGGTCTCGAGCGTGTCGAGATCCAGCGTGCGCGGATTGCGCTGCTCGGTGGCGAGCCGGGCGAACGTCTCGAAGCGGGCGCGATCGTCCATGACGCTCCTGCGTGAGTGTGGGGTGACCGGGCGCGAGGATGCCACGCTCGCGCACGGGGCGGCAACCAATGCGGCCCCGCGTGGCACGTCGTCGGCCACGTGCGCACCACGGGCCCGAGGCGTTACGCTGCGCGCCTCGCCAACGTCACGCCGTACCCGTCACCTCGGGAGTCCGACATGTCCGCCTCCGCGACCACGCCGCAGCACCCCGGCCTCGCCACGTTCCGCCTCGCGCCCGGCTTCCGCACCGCCGCGACCGCGTGCGGTCTCAAGGTGAGCGGCAACCTCGATCTGGGACTGGTCTGGAGCGAGACGCCGTGCAGCGCGGCGGGCGTGTTCACGACCAATCGCGTGCAGGCCGCCCCCGTGCACGTGTGCCGCGAGACGCTCGCGGCCGCCGCGGGCCGCGTGCGCGGCGTGCTCTACAACTCCGGCTGCGCCAACGCCGTCACCGGCGAGCGCGGGCTCATGGATGCGCGCCGCATGCGCGCGCTGGGCGCCGCGTCGATCGGCGCGGCCGAGGACGAACTGCTCGTGCTCTCGACCGGCGTGATCGGGCGGTTCCTCGACATGGACAAGCTGTCCCGCGGCGTCACCACGCTGCATTCGAGCGCGGCGCTCACGGCCCACGGCGACGCCGCGCGCGCGATCATGACCACCGACACGGTGGCCAAGCTCGCCACCGAGACGTTCACGATCGGCGGTCGCACGGTGACCGTGGCCGGCTTCGCCAAGGGCGCCGGCATGATCCATCCCAACATGGCCACCATGCTGTCGGTGGTCACGACCGATGCGCGGCTCGATGCGCTGCGCCTCGACCGCTGTCTGCGTCAGGCCGCCGAGCGCAGCTTCAACCGCATCAGCGTGGACGGCGACATGAGCACGAACGACACCGTGCTGGTGCTGGCGTCGGGTGCCGCCGAGGTCACCGTGGACGACGCGCACGAGGCCGCGTTCACCGCCGCCCTCACCGCGGTGTGCGCGTCGCTCGCACGGCAGATCGCGCGCGACGGCGAGGGGGCGACGCGCCTCGTCGAACTGCGCATCACGGGAGCGGCGAGCGAGCGGCAGGCGCATCGCGTGGGCGACTCGATCGCGTGCTCACCGCTCGTGAAGACCGCGATCCACGGCAACGATCCCAACTGGGGCCGCATCCTCGCCGCCGCCGGCTACAGCGGCGAGGCGATCGAGCCCGAGCGCGTGCGGCTGTGGTTCGGCGAGGGCGATGCGATGCAGCTGCTCGACCGCGGGCTGCCGCTGCCGTTCGACGAGACCACCGCGTCGCAGCTGCTGCGGCAGGATCCCGCGATCGTGCACCTCGACCTCGGGCTCGGCACGCAGCACGCGATCGTGTGGACGTGCGACCTGTCCGCCGAGTACGTGCGCGTGAACGCCGACTACACGACCTGAGTCGCGCTCGTCAGGCGCGGCCGGACCGCCGCTCGATCGCGCGCCACAACCGCTCGAAGTCGTCCGCCTCGTTGTAGACCTGGGCGGCGAGTCGCAGCCAGACGCGTCCGGCGAACGGATGGATCTGCGTCTCGATGCGATCCTCGTAGAGCAGTTCGTCCTTGAGGCGCTGCACGGCCTCGCTCGTCGCGTCCTGCGTCGCGGGCAGCGGGATCGTGCACATGCTGCCGTACATGTCCTCGGGCCCGGGGATCGTGGTCCCCCACCGTTCGGTGAAGTCGCGCGCCGCGCGCCAGACGAGGTCGTGGTTGTACGTCCGCACCGCGTCGAGCCCCAGTGATTCGAGGAACGCGATCCCGGCGGGCGCCGCCAGATGCGCCGATGGGTCGCGCGTGCCGGCGAGGTCGAACGCCGCCCCCAGATCGAGCCCGTGGCCCCACGAGATGACCGTGGGCTGCACGTGCGGGTGGAGGTCGCGCCGGGCCCACAGGATGCCGCTCGAGCGCGGCGTCATCGCCCACTTGTGCAGGTTCGCCACGTAGAAGTCGCAGCCGAGCGCCGGGATCTCGAGCGGCAGCATGCCGGGCACGTGCGCCCCGTCGACCAGCGTGATCACGCCGCGCGCGCGACACGCCGCGGCGATCGCCGCGATCGGCAGCAGGAGCGCGCTGCCGCTCGTGAGGTGATCGATCACGAGCATGCGCGTGGCGGGCCCGATCGCTTGGACCACGGCCGCGAGCGCGGACTCGGGTGTGATCGTGGGCCACGGCAGCACGATCGTGCGCACGGTCGCCCCGGCACGCTCGGCGACGTAGCGGGCCGCCGTGGTCACCGCCCCGTAGCCGTGATCGGTGACCAGGATCTCGTCACCGGCGCGGAAGTCCCACGAGCGCAGCACCGCGTTGCAGCCCGCGGTGGCGTTGTCCACGAACACCAGGTCCTGCGGCTGCGCGCCCACGAACGCGGCGATCGGCGCGATCGCGGTGCGCATGCGGGGCGGCATGCGCATGGGGATCTGCCGCACGTCGGCGAGTTCGCGCAGCAGGAACCGCGCGGGACCGCGCTCGATCTCGTCCTGCACCGCACGCTGCGCCGCGAGCACGACGCGCGGCACCGCGCCCACCGTGCCGTGATTGAGATAGGTCACGTCCGGGTCGAGCCCCCACTGCGACAACAGCGCGCGACCGAACCTCGACGACGGCTGCGACATGACGCCCTCCGAACGACCGCTGCGACCCACGCGTGAACCCCGCCGACACGCTACCGGACCGCGGTCCGGCGCGCACGCGCACCTGCGCACTTGACCCCGCACCGTGCGCACGCGAGCCTCGTCCCCATGCCCGAACTGCCCGAAGTCGAGACCGTGCGCCGCATGCTCGCGAGCGCGATCCCCGGAGGTCGCATCGCGGCCGCCGAGGTGTCGCGCAAGCGTCTGCGCACCGCGTCGCTCGCCTCGCTGCCGAGCGCGCTCGTGGGCCGCGCGTTCGGCGCCCCGCGACGCACGGGCAAGTTCCTGCTGCTCGATCTCGACGGCGACGTCACGCTGCTGTCGCATCTGGGCATGAGCGGTCGCTGGCTGTGGTGGCCCGCGGGTCGCGCCCCCGACACGACGCTCGAGCACGTGCACCTGCGGCTGCGCTTCGCGGACGGCGGCACGCTCTGGTACCAGGACGTGCGCCGCTTCGGCATGCTGCGCGTGGTGCCGACCGCGCGCCTGCACGAGGACGCGTCGCTGCGCCTGCTGGGACCCGACCCGCTCGCCGAACGCCGCGACGGCCCCGCGTTGCGCGCGGCGGCTGCCGGCTCGCGCACCACCATCAAGGTGTGGCTGCTCGATCAGCGACGCATCGCCGGCGTGGGCAACATCTACGCGAGCGAGGTGCTGTTCCGCACGGGCATCCATCCGCAGCGGCGCGCGGGCCGGCTGACCGCCGCCGAGTGGGACCGGCTGGCGGTCGAGGTGCCACGCGTGCTCGAGGAGAGCATCGCCCGCATGGGGACCACGTTCTCGACCTACCGGACGATCTGGAACGAGCCCGGCCAGTACGGCGACGAACTGCTCGTGTACGACCGGGCGGGAGAGCCCTGCCGCCGGTGCGGCACCCCCGTGCGCCGGATCGTCCAGGCGGCCCGCGCCACGTTCCTGTGCGACCGCTGCCAGCCCCGGACCGGGGCGGCGAGCATGGCCGGAAGTCGTTCGCGGGCGCGGAAAACGCGGGCTTGAAGGGGAAAAGCGGCCCCTCTTCAACACCTGTTCGATTGCACCACCCTTGACACATCCCTAACAACGGGCTTGCACCGTATTGTCAAGTGGCGGTCCCCGCGGGCGCATGATGTTGCCACGATGAGCACTGTCATGGAAGCGGCCGTCTCGGCCCAGACAATGGAAGTCAATGCCGCGCAGGGGAATCAGGTTTCCGTTGAACCCCTGTCCCCGGCCGCCGTACCATCCGGCCTCCCCGCCGACCCCACCAGCTCCGGAGCGGCAGCCCCCCCCGTGGCGCCCCGGATCGTCGACCTTTCGGAGTCCAAGATGATGTTCAGTACGCTGGGCCTGCCTGCACCGCTCGTCCAGGCGACGCGCGCGGCCGGTCTCACCGAGCCCACGACCATCCAGGGCAAGGCCATCCCCGTCATCCTGCAGGGGAACGACCTCATCGGGAACTCCCCGAGCGGGTCCGGCAAGACCGGCGCGTTCCTGCTGCCGGCGATCGCCCGCCTGCTCGATGGCCCGCAGAAGCTCCGTGCCCTCGTCCTCACCCCCACGCGTGAGCACGCCGCGCAGGTCGAGTCGAGTGCGCGCGACTTCGCGCAGTTCACCGAGCTGCGCGTCGCGCTGGCGCAGAGCGCCGCCCCCATCGCCGTGCAGGAGCGCATGCTGCGCGACCCCGGCGTGGACGTGCTCATCGCCACGGTCGATCGCCTGCTCGAACTGCACGCGCGCAAGGCGCTCACGTTCGACGACGTCGAGATCCTCGTGCTCGACGAGGCCGATCGCATGGTCGACATGGGCCAGGCCGGCGAGATCCGCAAGCTGCTCAAGCTCCTGCCCGAGACGCGTCAGACGCTGCTGTTCAGCGCCTCGATGCCGGCCGAGCTCAACCGCCTCGCCAAGGAGGCGCTGATCGAGCCCGTGCGTGTGGACCTCACGACGCCGCAGCCGGCGCCGGGGATCACGCACGCCATCTACCCCGTGCCCAGCCACCTCAAGATCGAGCTGCTCGACCGTCTCCTGTCGCGTTCGGGCGAGGTGCGCAGCACGATCGTGTTCACGCGTCAGCGCGAGGGTGCGGATCGTCTCGCTCGCCACCTCGAGCGCCGTGGCTACGCGGTCGCGACGCTGCACGAGCGCAAGAGCCAGACGGAGCGCGAGCGCGCCCTCGAGGACCTCAAGCGGGGCCGCATGCAGATCGTGGTGACCACCGACCAGGCCGCGCGCGGCATCGAGCTCGCCGGCGTGGCGCACGTGGTCAACTTCGACGTGCCGCCGTCGCCCGAGGATTACGTGCACCGCATCGGCCGCGCGGGTCGCCCCGACGCGACCGGCGACGCGTTCACGCTCATGTCGCCCGAGGAGAACCGTCACCTCGCCGGCATCGAGCGATTCGTGGGTCGCGCCGTGCCGCGCGTCCTGCTGCCCGACTTCAACTACGGCCTCAAGCCGAGCCAGCTGCAGCAGCAGGCCATCTACGACGACGAGCACGCCCGCGCCCGCCGCGCCGCGCTCGCCAAGATGGGCATGGCGGTCGTGCGTCAGATGCCGACCACGGCGCACGGCAACTTCCGCCCCGTGAACGCGGCCGGCAAGCCGCTCACCAAGGCGAAGCCCACCAAGGCCAAGCACACCGGCACGTCCTCGGCGCGCGGCACCAAGCCCGCGACCAAGGCCGTCGCCAAGCCGGTCGTCCGCACCCGCATCGCGGTGGCGGCGTCGCGCACCACCTCGTCGTCGGGCACCGTCCGCACGACGATCAAGGTGAAGGCGCTCGGCAAGGCCGTCGCCAAGAAGAAGACGACGAAGCGGTAAGCACCGC
>CAZZLY010000038.1:0-23143 GCA_964655175.1 uncultured bacterium | reverse complement strand
CGGCGATCGAGGCCGAAGATGGCCGACCCGACCCGCGCGCCATCGAGATCGGCACGTTCAAGGCGCTGGAACTCGCGACCCGCCGGCCGCAACCGCTGGTGGTGCGTTCCGATGAGCACAAGGCTTATCCCCGGGCCCTCAGACGACTCGAGGGCTACGAGATCACGCACGAGTGCACCAGTAGCAAGCAAGCGCGCACCGCCAACAATCCGCTGTTCCCGGTGAACCGGCTCGATCTGCTGTTGCGTCACAACAGCGCGAACCACAAGCGCGAGACGATCGCATTCTCAAAGCGGCATCAGTCCGTGGTGGAGCGCGCGGCGTGGCTCATCGCGTGGCACAACCTGGTGAAGTCGTTCTCAGAACGCCACGACGGCGGCACGCCGGCGATGCGATTGGGCACGGCGGAACGGCACTACACGGTGAAGGAGCTATTGAGCAGGCGGGTATTCCCAAGACGGGTGAGGCTGCCGGACGAGTATCAGGGCTACCACGACGGCGGGGTTCGCACGCCGCGGATCAGACACGAGGGCCGGTTCGAGGCGAAGCTGGCAGGTTGAAGTTGACCGAGAACGAAGACGCCCCCAACGAGCAAGGCGATCGCTGGGGGCGTCAACAATCTTCAACGCACAATCAACGACGACAGGCAGTGCCCGAGGGTGGAGTTCGGGCACTGCCATCGTCCGGGGGAATCCCGCGCGACCCCTCGTCGGGGTCGGCGTGCTCAGCGGAAGCGGGCCTTGAGCGAGCCCCACGTGGTCTGCGCGACCGGCGTCGGGTTGATCGACTCCATGAACAGGACCGCATCGTCGAAGTCGGCGTTCGCGTAGCTGGTGATCGAAGCGTCCTCCCACGCGAGCCACCACGAGCCGGCGTTGATGCCCGTGCCGGCGTAGGCGAGCGAGTGGACCTTGCCGTCGGCGTTGAAGCCCTCGTGCGAGTAGCTCGTCGCACCGGCGTTCTTGATGTAGTAGCCGAACAGCGCGCGGTTGACGCCCGTCGTCGACGTCGTGCTCACCAGGTTCGCGTTGGCGTCGAACAGGTTCACGATGAGCAGACCGCCGGTGCGGAACGAGGCGACCGCGAACATGCCGGGGCCGGCCGTGACCGGGAACACCGTCGCGAGGCCCGTCACCGCGTTGCCGGTGGCGTTGAGCTTGGCGATGCCGATCTCGTTGGCGTGAGGATTGCCCGAGAGCTGGTACTGGATCGTCATCGTCGAGTTCGTCGAGATCGTCGAACCCCACACGAGACCGTCCTGCTGGGCCGTGAGGACGTTGATCGACTCACCGAAGCCGTTCATGCGGCTCTGAAGCGAGGCACTGTTGAACGCGATCTGCGGCGAACGGAGCGCCGCGAGCGCGGGAGAGGCCACGGCCAGAGTCACAGCCAGGCCGAGCACGACGGAGTAGATGCGCTTCATGTGGGAATCCTCCACCCGAGGACGAGCTGAATCCATGTCCGCACACCCCGTGGGGAGCACGGGTGCGGGACGTTCGCATGCGCCTCTCCGATGCGCGGGACGTCCTGCGGCATCGCCCAGGATCGTCGTCGCACCGTCGGATCGGTGACACACGAGGTTTCGAAGCTGTTCCCAAGTACCCACCGCACCACGCGGGTTTCACGCGCGGCAAGGGTCGCGGTGGAGGGTGCTCAGAAGGTCAGCACGAGAACAATCGTAGAGTCGGATCGGAGGTCACGACAACGAGAAATCACCGCATGAACAGCGGTTAAAGTCGATTGGGGCATCCTTCCCAGGCTGGGTCGGATGCCCCATCGTGTTCGCGTCGCGACAACCGCGTGCCGCGCAGGCTATTGCGTGCGCGAGGCTCGTGCGCGGTGCTGATCGATGAGCGATTCCACCACGTTGCCATCTGCAAGGGTGGTCAGATCGCCGAGCCCTTCGTACTCACCGGCGGCGATCTTGCGCAGGATGCGACGCATGATCTTGCCGCTGCGGGTCTTCGGCAGGCCCGCGGTCACGTGCACGACGTCGGGCATCGCGAAGCCGCCGATGACGTGCCGCACCTGCTCCTTGAGTGCGCCCTCGAGCTCGGCACCCGCGCGCGCCTCCCACCCCGAGGTGAGCGCGACGTAGGCGTAGATGCCCTGACCCTTGATGGGATGCGGGAAGCCCACGACCGCGGCCTCGGCCACGGACTCGTGCGCGACGAGCGCGCTCTCGACCTCGGCGGTGCCCAGACGATGGCCCGAGACGTTGAGCACGTCGTCGATGCGTCCGGTGATCCAGTAGTAGCCGTCCTCGTCCCGCCGACAGCCGTCCCCGGTGAAGTAGTAGCCCTTGTACTGACTGAAGTACGTCTCCTTGAAGCGCTGGTGGTCGCCCCACACCGTGCGCGCCTGTCCCGGCCACGGGGTCGCCAGACACAGGGCGCCCGAGACGCCGTTGCCCTCGAGCACGCGACCGCTCTCGGGTTCGAGCAGCACCGGCTTCACGCCGAAGAACGGCAGCGTCGCGGACCCCGGCTTGGTCGGGGTCACGCCCGGCAGCGGCGTGATCAGGATGCCGCCGGTCTCGGTCTGCCACCACGTGTCGACCACCGCGCAGCGGCCCTCGCCCACCACGTCGTGGTACCAGCGCCAGATCTCGGGGTTGATCGGCTCGCCGACCGAACCCAGCACGCGCAGGCTCTTCCGCGAATAGCGCTTCACGTGCTCGTCGCCGGCCTGCGCGATCGCGCGCAGTGCGGTGGGCGCGGTGTAGAAGATCGTGATGCCCAGATCGTCCACCATGCGCCAGTACCGGCCCGGATCCGGATGCACGGGCGTGGATTCGAACATCACCGTGGTCGCGCCGTTCGCGAGCGGGCCGTACAGGATGTAGGTGTGGCCCGTGACCCAGCCCACGTCGGCGGCGCAGCAGTACACGTCGCCGTCGTGATGGTCGAACACGAGGTCGTGGGTCATGGCCGCGTACACCATGTAGCCGCCGGTCGTGTGCAGCACACCCTTGGGCTTGCCCGTGCTACCGGACGTGTACAGGATGAACAGCGGGTCCTCGGCGCCCATCCACGCCACGGTGCAGGTGCTGCGCTGCCGCTTCATCTCGTCGTCCAGCCAGTGGTCGCGGCCCTGCTTCATGGGCACCTCGCGCGTGGTGCGGCGCGCGACGAGCACGGTCTCGACCATGGACAGGCCCTCGACGGCCTTGTCGGTGATCGCCTTGAGCGGGATCGACTTCCCCCCGCGCAGGCCCTCGTTGGCGGTGATGACCACCTTGCAGCCCGCATCCAGGATGCGGTCGCGCAGGGACTCCGCCGAGAAGCCGCCGAACACGACCGAGTGCACCGCGCCGATGCGCGCGCACGCGAGCATCGCGTACGCGGTCTCGGGGATCATCGGCATGTAGATGCAGACGCGATCCCCCTTGCGCACGCCGTGCGCGAGCAGCACGTTGGCCACACGGCAGACCTCGTGTTTGAGCTCGCGGTACGACACGTGCCGGTAGGTGCCCGGTTCGTCGCCGGCCCACAGGATCGCGGTCTGCTCACCGCGCGTCTCGACGTGGCGGTCCACACAATTGAAGCACGCGTTCAATCGGCCACCCAGATACCAGCCGAAGTCCACGGCCTCGTAGTCGGCGTCCATCACCGTGTGCCACGGGTGGAACCACGACAGCCGCTGCGCCTGCTCGGCCCAGAACCCGGCGGGATCCTCGAGCGAGCGGCGGTACAGCGCCTCGTACTGTTCGCGCGACGCGATCGTGGCGTGTTGCTGGATGTGCGGCTGAACGGGATAGAGGTCCTGGGCCACGGGGGCATCCTCGGGTGAGGGACGGGTGGGGGACACGGAGCGACGCGACGGTAGCACGCCGCCTGCAGCCGTCGCAGCGATGTTGCGAACCCGTGCGCGGTCGCGCCGCCGCGCACGAGGCGGGCCTTCCGAGCGTCACTTGCGCGGACGCCCCCCTGCCACGATGCTGCGGGGATGGACTCCACCCTGACCGCGCTCGCCAAGGGATTGCCGCGCGTCGCCCTCGATGCGTTGTTCGAGGCGATGTCGCGCATGCCCGCGGAGCGTTCCGCGCGTGGTCGCGCGTTGGTGGATCCGGCGCGCGTGCAGGGCGTGGGCGCGGATTCGCGCGGCGTGAAGGCGAGCGTCCAGGACGCGCACTGGTACGTGTCGCGCTGGGCGTGGAACGACGAGGGTGCCACGAGCCTGTGCTCGTGCCCCGCCGGTCGTGCCTGCGAGCACGCGTATCTGCTGGGCATCCTGCTGCTCGCCGAGGCGCGCCGACAGGGGCGCTGGGATCACGCGCGCTGGGGCCGACTCGCGCCGCACGATCTCGCGGTCGAACGCGCCGGACTATCGGCCGATCGCGAGGCGCGACCCGACGCGAAGCACGAGCACGCGGTCGAGGCGCTGGCGCAGTGGGCCGATCGCGCGCCGACCGAACCGCGTCGTCTGCGCGCCGTGTTCCATCTGGAGCCGGGGCCGCTCGGCGCGTTGCTCACGCTGGAGGTGCGCGTCACCGGCCCCGGGCTCGACGACGCGCCGAGGTCGTGGCGACAGCTCGAGCAGCTGGCCGCCGAACTCAAGCGCACGCCCACGCTGCTCGCCCCGCCCGCGGCGCGACTGCTGCGCGCGATCGTCTCGCCCGAGTTCAACACGCCGGTGATCCCGCCGGGGACGCGCTTCGAGCTCACGAGCGAGCGCATGCAGTCGCTGCTCGATCGCGTGCCCGAGTCGCCGCACTTCACCTGGGCGTCGTCGTTGCCCACCGCGCTCGCGACGCGCGCCGGGGTCGAGCCGGGCGCGCGCGCCTCGCTCGATGCCGCCGACGTGCGCGTCGTGCCGGTGTGCGACACGAGCACCGAACCGCCGCGCCTCGAGCTGTCGTTCGAATGGGCCGACGGCACGACGCGCGCGCTGCGCGAATCGGTGCTGTTGTCGCCGCTCGGGCTCGCCTCGCCGGGCCGCACGCACGTCGCGCTCTCGGGCGGACGGTTCGTGCGCATCGTGGACGAGCCGCCGCGCGAGGTCGTGAAGATGCTGCAGGAGGGCGGGCTGGCGCTGCTGCGTCAGGACGGCGCGGTGCTCGAGAAGCTGTCGCGGTCGTTCCCGGTCGTGCGCACCGCGCTCAAGCGACTGACGCGCGTGCACGACGTGGACGTCATCGGCTGCTTCACGATGGCCGACGAGGACTGGCTGCGCGTGCGCGTCTTCGCCTCCTCGCGCGCCGCGCAGTGGCGACCCGGCGCGATCGCGCCCGAGGGCGCCGTGTTCGAGTACCGCCCCGCGCTGGGCTGGATGCGCCTGTCTCCGGACGACAGCGTCATCGCCGGCATGGAGTCGGTGGACGACGTCGTCGCACCGGGCGAGGACGCCGCGCCGTTCGGCGACCCCGAGGTCCCGACGCTCGCGGTGGACGCCGAGCTCGCGTCGGATGCGCCCCCGCCCGGGAACGCGACCGCCGCACCGGAACCCGATCGCGCATGGTTCGAGCTGCCCGATCCCGAGCACGTCGCACCGGTCGTGGACTGGGTCGAGCGCCTGCCGCAGGGCGATCATTCGGGTCGCCGTCGCAAGGGCGCCGCACCGCAGATACCGCTCGGTGCGCCGCCGGGCTGGTGGTTGCGCCTGACGCCCGCCTCGCTCGAGGGGCTCGCGGACTCGTGGGACACGCGCCCGCAGGGCGTGCGTTGGTACGCCGATCGCGCGGCGAGCGGATTGTTCCGCACGCGTCATGCGGTGCCGCAGATCCGGGTGCGATCGAGCGGCATCGACTGGTTCACCGTCTCGGCCGAATGGCACGCCGAGGGGTTGTCGCTCAAGGACGAGGACCTCACCGTGCTGCGCGCCTCGCGCGCGGCGTTCGTGAAGCTGTCGTCCGGCTGGGTGCGCCGCGCCGACCTCGACGAGTACGAGGACGCCACGCGCCGTCTCGCCGACCTCGGTCTCGAGGCCGGCGCGGGCGAGATCCGCGTGCCGCTGTGGCAGTTGGCGCAGGCCGACCCCGCGAGTCTCGACACGCTCGAGCAGTTCGGCGCGTCGAGCGCCGACCTCGACGCGGTGCGCGCGCTGCGCAAGCGGCTCACCGAGTTCACCGGTCTGCCGCGTGTGCCGCAGCCCAAGGGGCTGCAGGCCGAGATGCGTCCGTACCAGCAGGAGGGCCTCGACTTCCTCGCGTGGAGCGCCGACATCGGGCTGGGCGCCGTGCTCGCGGACGACATGGGTCTGGGCAAGACGCTGCAGGCGCTCGCATGGATCGCGCACCTGGTCGAGCACGACCCGCAGCCCGGTCCCACGCTGGTCGTGTGCCCCGCGTCGGTCATGCACCACTGGGCGCGCGAGGCCAAGCGCTTCACGCCGGGCCTGTCGGTCGTCGTGCTCGAGAGCGGCCGCGAACGCGCCGAGCATCGCACCCGCGCGGCGACGAGCGATCTGGTGATCACCAACTACGCGCTGCTGCGGCAGGACATCGAGTTCTGGCGCGAGCTGTCGTTGCGCGCGGTGATCCTCGACGAGGCGCAGCAGATCAAGAACCCGTCGGCCGCGGTCACGCGCGCCGCGCTCGAACTGCGCGCGCGTCATCGCGTCGCGCTCACCGGCACCCCGCTCGAGAATCGCGCGCTCGACCTGTGGAGCATCGTCTCGTTCGTGCATCCCGGGTTCCTGGGCACGCGCAGCGCGTTCTCGACGCGTTACGACCAGCCCGAGTCGCCGCCGCATCGTCGGCGCCTGCTCGCGGCCCGGTTGCGCCCGCTGTTACTGCGTCGTCTCAAGCAGCAGGTCGCGCAGGAGCTGCCCGCGCGCGTCGAGGAGCGCGTCGATTGCGCGCTCACGCCGGGCCAGCGGCGACTCTACCTGTCCGAACTCGGCAAGGCGCGCGCGTTCCTGGGCACGCTGCTCGCCGACCCGCAGGGGCTCGAGCGCAATCGCATGCCCGTGCTCGCCACGCTCACGCGGTTGCGTCAGATCTGCTGCCACCCCACGTTGGCGGGAGGGCGCGACGGACTGGGCTCGGGCAAGTTCGAGGCGCTGTTCGAGATGCTCGAACCGTTGCTCGCCGAGGGTCACAAGGTGCTGTTGTTCTCGCAGTTCGTGGAGTGCCTCAAGCTCATCCAGGCGGAGTTCGCCACGCGCGGCGTGAAGTACCACCTGCTGACCGGTCAGACCACCAAGCGCGAGCGCGTCGTGCAGGCGTTCACCGACGATCCCGATCCGTGCGTGTTCCTGTTGTCGCTGCGCGCCGGCGGGCTCGGCCTCAATCTGACGGCCGCCAGCTACGTCATCCTGTTCGACCCGTGGTGGAACCCGGCGATCGAGGCGCAGGCCATCGACCGTACGCACCGCATCGGACAGACGCGCACGGTGATCGCCTACAAGCTGCTCACCGAGGGCACCGTCGAGGAGCGCATCTGGGATCTGCAGCAGCGCAAGAGCGCGCTCGCCAAGGATCTGCTGGGCGAGGAGAGCTTCGCCCGGTCGCTCACGCGCACCGACCTCGAGTGGCTGCTGTCCGCGCCCACGGAGCCCGGCGAGGCCTGACGCGTCACGTCCCGCGCCGCGTCAGGGGCGACGGTACGCCGGCGTGGCCGGACGCTTCACCGGATGCAGTCGCAACTGCTCGAGCGTCCACTCGATCGCGCGATCCAACTGCGGGTCGGAGCCGTCGGCCTCGGACTCCGGCGCGTTGTCCACGTCGAGGTCGGGTTCGACGCCGTGGTTCTCGCCGATCCAGCGGCCCTCGGTGTCGTACAGCCCGAAGTCGGGCACGCTCAGTTGCCCGCCATCGATGAGCGTGGGCCAGCGCCACGTGCCCACCAGATTGCCACCCGTCGTGCGGCCGATGAGCGGCCCCAGCTTGGCCTGCCGGTAGAGATCGGCGATCAGATCGCCGCCGGACCCGGCGTAGCTGTTGATGAGCAGGCACTGCGGTCCGTCGAGGCCGTAGTCCGGGATGTACCACGGTCGGCCGTCGCGATTGCTCGCGTAGTTCCAGGTGCGCTGCGTGAGCGCACGGATGAAGAAGTCCGGCATCACGCCGCCGCGGTTGAAGCGGTCGTCCACGATGAGCGCTTCGTGCTGCGCTTCCGCGTACAGGTCCTTCGCGAAGTGCGAGAAGCCGTTGTAGGTGGTCGTCGGGATGTGCACGTAACCGACGCGGCCCTGCGTGGCCCGCGTGACCCGTTCGCGCTTCTCGCGCACCCAGGCGGCGTAGCGCAGGCTCATGTCGTCGGCGATCGGCGTCACGGTGACCACGCGCGGCGCGGGATCGTCGGCCGAGCGTGCGACGAGCAGTTCCGTCGGGTGGCCGACCGTGCCACCGAACGGTTCGAACACGCAGGTGGGCAGCTTCACCGGGCGGCCGTTCACCGCGAGCAGCAGGTCGCCCTCGTGCACGTCGAGTCCCGGTTCGGCGAGCGGCGGCACCACGCCGCTGTTCCAGTCGCGTTCCCGGTAGATGCGCGCGAAGCGGTGATAGCCGGTGCGTTCGTCCACGCCCCAGTCCACGCCGAGCAGGCCCACGTTGACCTCGGGCGTCTCGGGCATGTCGCCACCACTCACGTACAGATGCGAGGTCGACAGCTCGCCCAGCATCTCGCTGAGCACGTAGTTGAGGTCGTTGCGGTGTGAGACGTGCGCCACGAGCGGGCGGTAGCGATCGCCGATCGCCTTCCAGTCGAGCCCGTTCATGCCCGGGTCGTAGAAGTAGTCGCGCGCGATGCGCCACGCCTCGTTGTAGATCTGCAGCCACTCGGCGCGCAGGTCCACCCAGGCCATGAGGTCATCGGTCGGCAGCGCACCCTCCCCGATCGCGTGCTCCTCGGTGGTGGACACGATCCCGACGGTGCCATTGCGGCGATAGAGCAGACGCGTGCCGTCCAGCGACACGCTGAAGGGTTCGTCCACGTCGCGGACCACGACGTGCGTACGCTGGGTCGACACGGTGTAGCAACCCAGACTGACGGGCGCGTATTCGCTCTCGTCCGGCGCCTGATCGCGGACCGTGTAGAAGACCCGGTCGCGCGCGCCACGGACCGCGAGGATGTCGCCCGCGGGGATCGGGAGTTCGACGATGCGCTGGCCGAGGCCGCTCAACTCGATCCGCGGGGTCGATGCATTCGGGCGCGCCGTCGGCGGTGCGGCGATCGCCGGGTCGTCCCGCTGCAGCGGCGAGCCGACACTGCTGTTGAGCGCCAGCGCGTAGACGCGCGCGGACGGTTGGAACGACATCGACTTCTCGAAGTGCCCCGGCGCCAGCACCAGCGTGCGCCACGACACGAAGTACAACCAGCGACCGTCCGGATCGAACGATGGCGAATAGTCGTCGCTCATGCCGTCCGACACGCACGTCGTGCGACCGCTCGCCAGGCAGTGCAGGTGGATCTGGCGCAGGAACGTCGGCGACTGCTTGCTGTAAGCGAGCCAGCGCGAATCGGGCGACCACGTGTAGTCGTGCACGTCCTCGCGAACGTCCTGATCGACCTCGGTGACGCGACCGTGTTCGACGTCGAACCACCACAGTCGGCCGGTCTTGTCCGACCACGCGAGCTTGCGCGAGTCCGGCGACCAGCGCAGCTCGTAGCGCTGCGGGGCGACGCCCTGGGTGAGCGTGCGCGCGGGCCGCCGACCCTCGGCGTCACTCAGCATGAGCTGGTATTCGCCCCCGGCATCGGACCAGTACGCGAGCCACTGGCCGTCCGGGGACCACGCGGGGTCGCGTTCGCGCACACCCGGCGTGCGCGTGAGATTGCGGGCCGTGCGCGGCTCCGGCGTCACGGTGAACAGATCGCCACGCGCCTCGAGCACCGCGCGCTGCCCCGTGGGCGACAGATCACAGGTGCCCATGAACGCCGCGACGTTGCGATACCGCGGTCGCGTGTCCGACTCGTCATCGGGCACACTCACCTTGATCGGGTGCACGCGTTCGGACGGCAGTTCCATGACCCACAGCGCGCCACCGTTCTCGAACACGATGCCGTCGGGGCCGATGCTGGGCCACTTCACGTCGAACTCGGTGAACGACGTGATGCGCTGGTGCGTGTGACGCTCGAGGTCGTAGGCCCACAGGTTCGCGGTGCGCCCGTCGCGATCCGAGACGTAGTAGAGCGTGCGGCCGTGGAACATGGGCCATTCATCGGGGCCGACCCAGTCGGCCGTGATGTTCTCGGAGTGCTTCGTGTCGAAGTCGTACAGGTGGATGTCGGCCGCGTTGCCGCCGCGGTAGCGCTTCCACAGCCGACGATCCGACTGCGGGCTCACGAACGCGAGTCGGCGGCCGTCCTCGGAGAAGCTCGCGTACCCGGCGCTCCACAGCGGCAGCGCCTCGGTGATGCCGCCGTGCAACGGCAGACGCGAGAACTGATCGAGGCGCAGGAACGGCGAGTTGCGATTCCCGCGCACGAGGATCGCCTGACCATCGGGGTACCACTCGGTGACCTGATCGTTGCCCGGATGGAACGTCAGCCGGCGCGGTGCCCCTCCGGAGATGGGCATCACGTACACGTCGGGGTTGCCGTCGTACTCGCCGGTGAACGCGATCTGCGTCCCGTCGGGCGAGAACTTGGGGAAGCTCTCGAGCCCGGGATGCGAGGTGAGCCGCTGCGCCGTGCCCCCGCTGCGCGGGACCATCCACAGGTCGCCACCATGCACGAACACGATCCGCTCCCCGTGCAGGTCGGGCATGCGGAGCAGTCGGGCGTCGTCGTGCGCGAACACAGGCGTCGCGAGGGACACCACGCACAGCGCGAGCAGGGTGAGACGGTGCAGGGCGAAGCGGGACATCGAAGGGGGGTCTCGACGGGGGGACTTCGGGACAGGGGACGGCACAGTCTCCGGAGGCGCACGCGGGGGGTCAAGCGGCAAAGGATGGGTGCGGTGCCTGCAGGTGCCGAACGCGGTGGTGCCGCCGCACTCTTCATATAGAGAGGGGAGTGCGGCCGACCACGGGCTGGACGGTCCCGCGGACGGGGCTCAAGTGCTTGCGGCACAACGCCGATAACCCGTCCGGGATCCCGGGCCCGGGATCCGTTCCCACGAGGAGCCTGACCGCGTCATGGACGAGCCCATCCACGGGAGGGGCGTGCCGGCAGAACCCGGCGCGTCGTCCTTCCCGTCGCCCGCCCGAGTCACCGCCGAGCGAGTCGTGCCCACGCACGCGCCCGCGGCCTCGGCGCACCCCGACTCGGGGAACCGCGGCGGGGCCGGGGATGTGCCCGTGGACGAGGCCGCGACCAAGGCGGCCGCCTCGTGGCTGCACCAGTTCGAGCGCACGCTCAAGACGTGCCGTCTCTACGACGCCGCGAATCCGACCGTGCAGCGCTTCCGCGACGAACTCGTGCACGCGCTCGAGCGGCTCGTGAGCGAGCACGGCGCGGTCACCTATCGGTTCGATGACGAGTCGATCGCGTGCGCCGATCAGGTCGTGTACACCGCACGTTCGCGCGAGGACAACCTCGCGTTCGTGTTCCATCGCGACGGCGTGCGCAGCGTCACGTTCCAGCCGGGCGTGACCGCCGACGAGTGTCTCGCGCTGCTCGATGCGGTGCTCGCGGTGACGGGGCAGAACCTCGACGGGGACGATCTGGTGACGCTGCTGTGGGAGGCGCACCTGCGGCACGTGGACGTGGACTACATCCCGGCCGAGGGCGATGCCGGCGCGGCCTCGGACTCGGCGACCGTACCCGACGACGGGGCGGGCCCGTTGCTGCCGTGGCCGACCGCCAGCGACGGCGAGACGGCCGCACCCGCGACCCCGGGATCGGGCGCCGACGACACGCACGTGCGCACCGAGCGATCCGAGGATTGGGCGATCGGCGAGGCGACCGACGAGGTCGAGGCCACGTTCGCCGAACTCGACACGCTCGCGCCGGTCGAGACACGCCGGTTCCTCGCCGAGTTCGAGGCGGAGCGTCGCGTGCCGCCCGCGACCGCGGCCCTTGCGATCGTGTACGCCTGCCTGCACACCGAGACGACGCCCGACGATCGTCGCGAGATGGTGGCGTTCCTCCCGCGCGTGCTGCGCGCCGCACTCGCCGCCGGCGCCTGGAGCGAGGCGCGCGAGGCGTTGCGTTTGCTGCGCGGCACCGCCGCGGGCGATTGGTCGGAGGAGGCGTTCCTGCAGGAGATCCTGCAGCCCGTGAGCGTGACGCGTGTGGTCGAGCGACTCGACCAGCAGGGTCCCGCCGCGATCGCCGACTACCTCGCGCTCGCGCAGGAACTGGGCGCCGCCGCGGTGGATTGGCTCACGCTCGTGCTGTCGGAGTCCCAGGCGCGCCTCACGCGGCAGTTGGTCGCGGAGGCCATCGCCGCGCACGTGCAGCGCGACCCCGCGCGCATGGCGGCGTGGCTGAGCGATCCGCGTTGGTTCGTGGTGCGCAACGTGGTGCACATCCTGGGTTGGGTCGGCGGTGCGGCGGTGGTGCCGCTGCTGCAGACCGCGGTGCGCCATCCCGACCCTCGTGTCGTCGCCGAGGTCGTGAACGCGCTCCAGGGCATCGAGCTGCGCCTCGCGCGTCCGGTGCTCATCAAGGCGCTCGAGCACGCCGACCCGCACGCGTTCGGGCAGGCGCTGCATCAGCTGTCCGCCGCGCGTGATCCCGCGGTGGCGCGCTTCGTCGTCGCGTTCCTGGCGCAGGAGCGGTTCCTGCAGCGACCGGCCGAGGAGCGCCGCGCGATCTACGCCGCCATCGCCAGCACGGGCGGCGACGAGGTCGTGGCCGATCTCGAGTCGGCGCTCAACGCGGGCAATTGGTTCGACCGCGAGATGGAGGTGCACCGCCACGCGGTCGCGCGCTGTCTCGTGCGCATCGGTACGCCGCGTGCGCTGGCGGTCCTGCAGGCGGGGGCCCAGTCGCATCGCGCTCCGGTGCGGCAGGCGTGTGACGCGGCGTTGCAGACGAGGCACGCGGCATGAGCGGCCCGATCCCGAACCCGTCCGACGCGCCGCGCGACCTGTCCGAGGTCGGCGGGCCGTTGCTGCAGCGTTTCGTGGCACTGTTGCGGACCGCGCGCACCTACGACGTCTCGAACATGGTCTTCCAGCGCCAGATGCAGGAGTTCATGACCCCGCTGCGGGCGCTGCTCGACGAGGAGGACGAGGTCGCACTCGTCGCCGTCGCCGATTACTTCTATCTCAACGGCGTGCGCGTGAAGCTGTCGACCGCGCTGCTCGCGTCGTGCCACGCGCTGCTCGCCGACCTCGCCAAACGCGAACTGGGCGGCATCCGCTTCCAGCAGGCGGTGACCGAGGCCGAGCTCGAGCGGTTCGTGCAGCTGTTCGTGGCGGCCGAGGATGCGGCGCTCGCCAAGCAGTTCGCCGACACGGTGACCGAGGCGGCCATCGAGCACATCGTGCCGGTGCCCGCCGCGCAGCTCGACCCCGAGGACCTGGCGCGCGAGCTCGATGCGCAGCCCAAGCAGAACACACCGCGCGCCCGCGCCAAGCAGGTGTTCTGGCGCGCCATGGTCGGCACGCGCCGCATCGTGCTGCGCGCGCGACAGACCGGGCGTCCCGACCTGCGCCACGCCAAGCGCGTCGTGCAGCCCATCGTCGACAGCGTGCTCAAGAGCGAGACGGCGCTCGTCGGGCTCACCGCGCTCAAGGACCACGACGAGTACACCTACGCGCACTGCGTCAACGTCTCGGTGCTGTCCGTCGGCATGGGCCAGGCGCTGGGCCTGCCGCGACAGACGCTCGCCGACCTCGGCGTCGCCGGGTTGCTGCACGACCTCGGCAAGATGACCGTGGACGGCGCGGTGCTGCGCAAGGCCGGAGCGCTCGACCCGGACGAGTGGAATCAGATCCGGCGGCATCCGATCGAGGGCGCCAAGATGGTGTCCCGCATGCCCGGCCTGTCGCAGGTCATGATCGACGCCATGCGTGCGTGTCTCGAGCACCACATGAACTACAACCGCACGGGCTACCCGGACACGGCGGTGGAATGGGGACAGGCCACGCTGTCGCGCATCGTCGCGATGGCCGACTGCTTCGACGCCATCACCGCGCATCGCGTGTACCACCATCGTGCGCGCACGCCGTTCGAGGGCCTGCACCTGCTGCTCGGGCCCAATCGCGTCAACTTCGATCCCGCCGTGCTGTGGGCGCTCATCCGCACGGTGGGACTGTATCCGGCCGGCACGGTGATGCAGACGAGTTCGGGCCACGTCGTGCTCGCGACCGCGCCGAACCCCGCCGACGTCGCGCGGCCCATGTGCCGCGTGCTGCTCGATCCGTCGGGCGTCGCGCCGCGCGAGGGCCAGGGCGACACGTGGGAGCCGATGCCCGCGCACGAGAGCGTCGCGCGCGTGTTGCCGCCCGAGCAGTTCCCCGGCGACACCGAGAAGCTGCTCGCGGCCTGAGACCCGCGGCACGCGCGATCCGCACACGCGAACGGGCGGCGAGGGATCCTCGCCGCCCGTCGTGTGTGAAGTGGGTCCGCCGTTGGAGCTTCGGACGCTCCCCGTTGAGTTCCGGCTCCACGTGCCGCGGACCCACAGCGTGGGACCGCGAGGTCAGTCCTCGAAGTCCTCGTCGTCGTCGTCGAACGCGACGTCGTCCCAGTCGCCGTGGTGCTGGCGCAGACGACGCACCTCGTGACCACTGCGCACGTCGATCACCTGCACGATGCGCGGATGCCGGTGGTGGCGGAACGAGCACTCGTCGAGCGAGTCGTACCAGGTGTCGCAGTACGGATCGCGATAGCGCAGCACGACCACGGGGCGCGCGCGGTGACGATGCTCGTGCACGACCACGGTGCGCGGCGAGGCGACCGCGTTGCCCAGGATGAAGCCGCCCACGAGACCCGCGAGCGCGGGGCCGACGCTGCTCGAACGCTGCACGATCACGGGCCGACCGCAGTCGTCGCCCTTGTAGCGCCGGCCACGATCGGCGGCGGCGGGCGAGGCGAGCGCGAGCACGGTGGTCGCGAGCAGGGCGGCGGTGGCGAGGCGGTGGATCCGGTGCGTGTTCATGACGTCCTCCGTGAGCGGGTGATGGGACTCACGGCGGGGTATTGCAGGGCATGTGCCACGTCCGGACCCGCCGCTGCAGCGTGCGTGCTCGCAGCGTGTTAGCGCGAGAGGTCGCGGCCCTGGGCACCCCGTGACACAGGCCGGCTGTGGCGGGGCCGCCACAATCGCGCCACACCGTTGCACGCGGGCGCCTGCGAGCGGGGCCGCGATCCGCCACGACCCATGGCCGCATCGCGACCGCGGCCGGAGCGGGTGCGAGCGACCCCACCCCGCTCGTGACCGCGATTCCCGCGGCTTCCGGCTTCCCTTGTGCGCCGAGTTGTCGCATCATGCGGTCGGGGCGGGTGACCGCCCTGTCACAGCTGTTCGACTCTCAGCGAAGCGAAGCGTCACGCCCATGAGCCCCGGTCCCCTTCGGATCGGGGCTCATGGTTCTTCGGGGCGGCCGGGGCGCGGGGTTCAGCGCGTGGCGCGCTCGGTGACCGCCGCGCGGCGGCCGCGGGCGAGGTACGCGCCCAGGAACACGAGCAGCGCGGCGAGCAGCACCTGGAACACGAGGAACGCCGCCAGCTTGAGCCATGCGAAGCCCGGATGCGCGAACCGCACCAGCCAACCGCCGGCCTCCATGAGGAGCGCGCTGCCGAACGACCCCACGATGAGCGCGGTCTTCGCACGCGACGGCAGCGGCGCGAAGATCACGAGGTGGGTGAGCAGCAGCAGCACCATGGCGAACATGGGCAGGTGCATGTGCGTCACCTCGAGCAGGCTCTCGGCGGAGCGCGGCGCCATGAACGCCGCTTCGTCGCCACGGTAGTAACGCACGATGCTCGCGGGCGTGAGGTCCATGTGCGCGAACCACAGTCCCGCGTTCGTGATCCAGAAGCCCGCGAGCAACGCGATCGCGAGTCCGAGCGTGAGTCGCATGTGCGGGTTGTTCTGGAAGCCGCCGTTCTGCAGGTACTTCATCGCGGGGTCCTCGCCACGGGTGCGGCCGCGTTCAGACGCGGCGCCAACAGGAGTTCGTGCCACGCGAGCGCCAGTCGTGCGCTCTCGGTCACCGCACGCGCGGTGAGCGTGGCGCCCGACAGCGCCGGGATCGCGGCGCCGGGCTCGAGTCGCGCATCCTGACGCCGACCCGCGAACCGCGCCAGCCAGCGCGGGGCGGGGCGGTAATCGGGCGGCTCGAAGAACGCCAGCACCTCGACGCGCGCGATCGTCGTGTCGGGCGCGACCGCCACGAACAGCAGCGCCTCGCGCGTGCGCACGACGCGCCGGTCCGTGTAGGCCGCCCCGGCGAGCGTGTCGCCCCGCCACGCGACGTACGCGGTCACGAGCCGCGTGTCGCAGCGGGCGTGCGCCCGAGCCGCGACGCGCGACTGCTCGGCCGCGTCCAGCGCGAAGCGCCGCGTCTCGATGCGCGCGCGCGGGAACGCGGCCGCGAGCGCGCCGTCGAGCGACTGCAGCGTCGCGCCCACGGCGCTCGAGGCGCACGCGAGCAGCAGCCACGTCGCGAGCACCGCGCGGTGCATGGGATGCGAGCGGCTCAGAACAGCCACCCGAGCGCGGCGTTCCAACGGCTCGCGCCGCGATCGGCCGCGTCGCGCCGCTGCTCGCGATCCAGCTTGAGCACCACGTTGGGATGCGGCTGGACCGCGACGCCCAGCGTGAGGTTCGTGCGCTCGAGCGCGGGGTCGTTCACGCCGCCGGGCACGCCGATCTGCGTGTCGAGCGACTCCAGACGCGCATACGGTGCCAGCGCCCACGCGGTGCCCGGCCACAGGCGCGGCGCCACGTCGAAGCGCGCTTCGGCGTAGCCGCCCGCGAAACGCTCGCCCAAGCGCGCCGCGCCGGTCAGCCCGAGTTCATCCGACAGCGTGCCCGCCTGCGCGATCGAACCGTGCACGTAGAGGCCGCGCAGTTCGAGGCCGCGCCACTGCCAACGCGCGTGTGCATCCAGCAACGTCGTGCGCGCGCTCAGCGACACGCCCGCCGGCGCCGCCGTCTGCCACGCGTCACCGCTCAGGCCCGAGACGCCCACGACCAGACCCGGCGTGCCCTTCCAGTCGAGTCGCGCCGTGAGCGCGGGATGCGTGAAGCGTGCCTGCGAGCCCGCCTGCCGGCCCTCGCGCACCGCACGCGCCGCATCGAAGTGCGACGCGTCGAGCCCCTCGACCACGTACGCGCGCCACTCCAGGCCGGCGGCGGTCGCACCGTACAGCCCCACGCCGGCGGCCGACCACGTGCTGGGCACGAGCACGCGCTCGCTGTCGGGGCGACGCGCGCCCAGGAACACCGGCGGTTCGTGCTGCTCGTTCACCAGACCCATGGGCACGAGCAGCTTGCCCGCGCGCACGCCGAACGACGGGTGCGCCTGCCAGTCCAGATAGGCGAACTCGACCACGACCTCGCCGCTCAGTTCGGCCGCGCCCTCGCCACTCGCGGGATCGACCGCGACCTCGGCCTCGTCGCGGATGCCCGCGTGCTCGAACTCGAGCTCGGAGTTGAACAGCAGCGTGGGCGTGAACTTGTGACCCACGTAGAACACCGCGCGCAGCAGGTCGGCGCGCGGCACGCTGTTCGTGAGCGTGCCGTCCTGGCGCGTGCGATCGGTGCGCTCGAACAGCATCTCGCCGTAGCCGCCGATCGACGGCCCCGTCGCGGCGTCGTACACGCGCGACGCGCCCGGCGCGAAGCCGTGCCGCGAGGCGTACGCGACGCTGCTCTCGGGCGCGGCCGCGCCCAGCTTGAGCCGCTCGAGCTCGGCGAGCGCCGCGTCGAGACGACGCTCGACCTCGGTGAGGCGTTCGTCGGACGACTGCGCGTGCGCGGGCAACGACGTGACGACGAGCGACAGCAGGAGCAGCGTGGCGATGAAGCGCATGGAGCGGGTCCTCGGGATCGGGGTCAACGGTGACGGGGGGAGGGATCGGCCAATCGCACGCCGGGAGCGAGTGCGACGACGGTGAGGTTCCAGGCGTGGGCGACGAGCGTGCGCCCCTGCGGTTCGAGCCACAGCACGCCGAGTTCGGGATGCACGCGGGCGTACGCATGGGCCGCCTCGCGACCCATGACGAGCAACGCGGTCGAGTGCGCGTCGGCACGCGTGCCCGAGGCGGCGGCCACGCTCACGGCAGCCTCGCACCGCACGGGTTCACCGGTGCGCGGGTCGAGCACGTGACCGACGCGGCGACCGCGCACGACGAGCGAGCGCTCGCGCTGCACGCTCGTGGCGATCGAGCGCGTGGCGAGTCGCACCGCCACCGCGGGCACGTCGCGATCGCGCGGCGAGGCGAGCCACACGGTGGCGGTGTCGGCGAGCGTCAGTCGCTGGCCGCCCGCATCGAGTGCGCCCCGGGTGAACCCCTGCGCCGTGAGCACCGCGGCGGCACGATCGAGCGCGAAGCCCTTACCGATGCCGCCCAGATCGAGCACGGTGCCGTGCAGATCCGCGCCGCGCACGATGCCCGCCGTGTCGCGCACGAGGGCGACGCGCCGATGATCCACGCGCGCGCGCGCGGCCGCGAGATCGTGCGCCGACGGCACGCGGCCTTCGCCGCGCAGGTCCCATGCGCGCACGAGCGACTCCACCGTGGGGTCGAACGCACCGTCGGTGTCGCGCGCGAACCCGAGCGCCGAGTCGAGCACCGCGCCGAGCGCGGGCGGCAGCGCGTGCACGGCACCCGCGTCGTTGAGCCGCGCGAGCGCACTCGTCGGTCGCCAGTTGCTGAGCACGCCCTCGAGCGTCGCCACCGTGTCGAGCGCCGCGTCGAGCGCGCGCCCGGCCGCGAGCGTGTCGTCGGCCGTGACCTCGGCGGTCCACAGCGTGCCCATGAGCCAGCGCGCACGCGCCACCGTCGTCGCCGGCCCCGCGGTCGCGCCCGCGGGCACGAGCACGAGCACGAGCACGATCGCGAGGGCGATTGCGGCGCGGTGCGGCGTGCGGCAGGGGCGGCCTGACATGGTGGGCTCCGGGGCGTAGGATGCGGCGAGCACGTCGCTCATGGGTTGCCTCAATAGTGTTGAGGCCACTCAACTCTGTTGCGAGTGCTTCACTATCAGACCCCACGAGGCCCCGTCAAACCGGGCCCCGGGGCGCGTCCCACCCCCTCGGAAGCGGAGGCCCGCCGTGAGCCACGAGCACGTGATCGCCCTGTTGTTCCAGGGCCTGTGCACGCTCGCGCTCGCGGCGGTCCATCTGGGGCTGTGGCGGCAGCGCCGTCAGCCGTTCCACGCCGTGTGGACCGCCGCCTGGGCGGTGTACGCGCTGCGCCTGCTGTTCATCACCGCGTACATGGACCAGCGGCAGCTCGTGTGGCTGTTCGCGCACCAGGTCGTCACGCTGTGCGGTGGTCTGCTGCTGCTGTGGGCGGCGGCGGCGTACGCCCTGCGCGCGCGTTGGCGGCCGTGGTTCGTGCTCGCGCCGCTCGCGGCGGTCGCGTGGGCCTGGTTCGGCGTGTTCGTGGTGCACGACATGGCGCTCGCCGGACTGTCGTCGGCGATCCTGCTGTCCGTGGTGACGCTCGCGACCGCGTTCGTGTTCTGGCGCCGCGATCGACAGGCCCCGTCGGTCGGCGCGCGCGTGCTCGCGTGGACGTTCCTGCTGTGGGGCCTGCATCACCTGGACTATCCGTTGCTCCGCTCGCAGGGCGAGGGGGTGCTCATCGGCGTGCTCGTCGATATGACGCTCATCGCCATCGTCGCGGTCGGCACGCTCGCGCTCGTGCTGGGCGAGGATCGCATCGCGCTCGAGCGCCGCACCGAGCAGCTCGAGGAGCTGTCGGGTCAGCTGCTGCGTGCGCAGGAGGAGGAGCGCCGTCGCATCGCGCGCGAGCTGCACGACGAGGCGGGGCAGACGCTCACCGCGCTCAAGATCGAGCTCGACCTCGAGGGTCGTCGCGAAGCGAGCGCGCGCGTCGCCGAGGTGCTGCGGCAGGTGCGCGACGTGAGCGAGCTGCTGCGCCCGCGCGCGCTCGACGATCTGGGGCTCGCACCGGCGCTGCGCGCCATGGCCGACGATTTCGCGCGGCGCACACGCATCCCCGTGCACCTCGACGTGGACGAGGCCTCGCGCTGGACGCCCGAGGCGGCGCTCGCGTTGTTCCGCGTGGCGCAGGAGGCGCTCACCAACGTGGCGCGTCATTCGGGGGCGACGCAGGCGTGGTTGCGGCTCGAGCGCGATGCCGAACAGGGCCGACTCGTGGTCGAGGACGACGGTCGCGGCGTCGGCGAGGGCTTCACGCCGCATCTGGGATTGCTCGGCATGCGCGAACGTCTCGCGCTCGCCGGCGGCACGCTGGTGATCGGTCCGAGTCCGCGCCGCGGGCTGCGCGTCATGGCGACGGTGTCGCGTGCGGAGGGTGCATGAGCACGCCACGGACCGTGCGGGTGGTGCTCGCCGACGACCACGCGCTCGTGCGCGCCGGCGTGCGACGGGTGCTCGAGGGTGTCCCCGGCGTCGAGGTCGTGGGCGAGGCGGGGCGCGGCGACGACACGCTCGCCCTGCTCGCCGCACACGAACCCGACCTGTTGCTGCTCGACCTCAACATGCCCGGCGGCGACGGCTTCGACGTGCTGCGCGCGGCGCGCGACACGTCGGGCGGCACGCGCATCCTGGTGCTCACGCTGCACGTGCAGACGGAGTACGTCGCGCGCGCGGTGCGCGAGGGCGCGGACGGCTATCTGTACAAGGACCTCGCGGTCGAGGAACTGCCCGCCGCGATCCGCTCCGTGATGGCGGGCGTGCCGTGGTACTCCGAACCGGCGCGCGAGGCGCTGGAGCGCGCGTCGCGCGAGGGTGCGAGCGATCCGCTCGCGGCGCTCACCGCACGCGAGCGCGAGGTGCTCATCGGCATCGCGCGCGGGCTCACGTCCAAGGAGATCGCCGCCGAGTTCAACATCTCGACGCGCACCGTCGAGACGCACCGGGCCACGGTCATGCGCAAACTGGAGGTGCGCTCGATCGCGCTGCTCACGCAGCTCGCCATCCGCGAGGGTCTGGTCGAGGGGCCGCGCTGAGCCCTGGCGGGCGGCGGGGGCGTGCAATCCGCAACGGGTCGGGCGCGCGTGGACAAGGGCCGGTCAGGTTCGGGAACGCCGGGTGCCGATGCGGGGTAAGGGTTTGCGCGTGCGGCGCGCGACCCCGCACAATCGTGGCGAACCGTCGCGCGCCTCCCCGTCGCGCGTCCTCGTCTCCCGGAGATCCCCGTGAAGCGCCTCGCGTCCCTTTTCGCGGTCCTGCTGCTGGCCACCTCCGCCCGCGCGGAGGGTGTCGCGCTGCGCTGGAACTCGTGCGAGGGCACGGCCAATCGCAACTTCGCGTGCGATCGCAGCACCGGTAACGAACTTCTCGTGGGGTCGTTCCAGGCGCCGGGCGGCATCAACGACCTCAGTGGCCTGCAGGCCTATCTGCGCATCGTCTCGCCCAACAACACCGTGCCGTCGTGGTGGATGATGACGCGCGGCGGGTGCCGCTCGACGTCGTTGGCGATGTCACTCGACGTCTCGGATCAGCTGGAGTGCAGCGATCCGTGGGAGGGGACCGCCATGGGTGGGCTCGCGCGCTTCGTGCCCGACGGCTCCGGGGCGGTGGACGTGATCCTGGTCGCGGCCGTGCCGCAGAACGCGCTGCGCAGTCTCGATCCGGGGCGCACCTACGCGGCGTTCAAGCTGCTCGTGAATCATCAGAAGAGCAGCGGAGGGTCGGCCTGCGAGGGTTGCTCGACGCCCATGTGCATCCGCTTCGAGGCGATCCGCCTGGTGCAACCCGGCCGCCTCTATCCCGATGGGCATCGCGACGAGCGCTATCACGAGATGACGACCGGCATCGCGGGTCTGGGCGGCAGCGCGAACATCGCGACCTGGCAGGGCGGCGCGAGCAGCTGCACCACCGGTGGCTCCAAGCCCGCGACGTGGAAGCAGCTCAAGGACCTGTACCGCTCGCGCTGACACGACGCATCGCTCGCGCGACGCGACGACGCCCGGGTCACGGACCTCGAGATCCGGGCGTCCTCGTGTTCGATCGCGCCCGACCTCAGCGCGGCGTGTCGTCGTCTGTGGTCGGTGCGGCGGGGGACGACGTCGCCCCCGACCGCAGTCGGCCCTCGTGCTGCAGCGCACGCCGCAGCACGTACTCGATCTGCCCGTTCACACTGCGCAGGTCGTCCGCCGCCCAGCGCTGGAGCGCCTCCAGCACCGCGGGGTCGATCCGTAACGCGAACGCCTTGCGCTCCGCCATGGTCGCGGACCCGTCAGTTGTGCAGCGTGCCGGAGTTCACGATGGGCTGCGTCTCACGTTCGCTGCACAGCACGACGAGCAGATTGCTCACCATGGCCGCCTTGCGCTCCTCGTCGAGCTGCACGACCGAGCGCTTGGCCAGTTCGTCGAGGGCCATCTGCACCATGCTCACCGCGCCCTCGACGATCTTGGTGCGCGCCGCGATGACCGCGCTCGCCTGCTGACGACGCAGCATCGCGTTCGCGATCTCGGGCGCATAGGCCAGATGGCTGATGCGCGACTCGAGCACCTCGACGCCGGCCTTCTCCAGACGAGCCTGCACCTCCTGCTTGAGCGACTCGGCCACCGCGGCCGTGTTGCCACGCAGCGACATCTGACCCTCGACGTGCGCGTCGTAGGGATGCGTGGTCGCCAGATTGCGCAGCGCCGCCTCGCTCTGCACGTGCACGAAGTTCTCGTAGTTGTCGACCTGGAACATGGCTTCCGCCGAGTCCACGACCTTCCACACGACGACCGCGGCGATCTCGATCGGGTTGCCGTCCTGATCGTTCACCTTGAGCTTGTTGCTCTCGAAGTTGCGCACGCGCAGCGTGATCTTCTTCTTCACGGTGAACGGGTTGGTCCACCACAGCCCCGGACGACGCTCGCTGCCGACGTAGTTGCCGAGCAACGTGAGCACCGCCGCCTGATTGGGCTCGACCACGAAGAACCCGCCGAGCCCGATGAGCGTGGCGACGAAGCCCAGACCGCACAGGAGCGCGAGCGCGGGCTGGCCCGCCTTGCCCGCCGCGATCATCCCCGCCGGCGTGGCGAGCACGAGGACGATGAGGACGATGAGGGTGGTGAGGCCGGGGCTGCACTTGGCTTCGGACTCGCGGAACGTGGTGCTGGTCGACACGGTGTCTCCTTTGCGGTTGGGGTAGTGTGACATCGTGATGATATCACTTTGACTGCATGGCTTCTACGCGT
>CAZZLY010000037.1:0-23431 GCA_964655175.1 uncultured bacterium | reverse complement strand
TGAAGACCGCGTGACGTCGCGTGCGTCGTGACGATTCCGCTTGACGGGGTTCGAGGGTGGAACGGGCACCCGACCACCGTGGCGCCTCACGCACGGTCGCTTTCGCACGACGTCGCGCGCAGCACGCTTCGCAGGCCCCGGCCCGACTTCGTTCGCATCCCGACGCGCGTTCGCGCCGCACGCGTCATCCCGCGAAGCCGCGCGCACGCGTGCTAGACTCCGTTCCGCCCTCGTGAGAACTCCGCCCCCGAAGGGGAGTGCCTCATGTCGCACCTCGCGCTGGATCGCCTCGACGACGTCCATCTCGAAGCCCGCCTCGTGGATCTGGCCGCGCGCGATCGCGCCACGACCGCGGAACTGCTCGCGCACCTGGCCGAAGCCGATGCGCGGCACCTGCACCTGACGCGCGGTTTCGAGTCGCTCCACGCCTACTGCGTCGAGCACCTGCGGTTCTCGGATGCAGCCGCGCACAAGCGCATCGCCGTCGCGCGCGTCGCCCGTGAACACCCGGGGATCCTTGCCCGCATCGCCGACGGCGGACTCAGCCTGAGCACGGTGTTGGTGCTTCGCCCGTGGCTCAACGGCTCGCATGCGGAGGACCTGCTCGAGGCATGCACGGGGCGCTCGCGAGCCGCCATCGAGGCGCTGCTCGCGGAACGTTTCCCGCGCAGCGAGTCGTTCGAGTGGGGCACGCAGGCTTCGGTCACGGACGATGCTCCCGCATGCAAGTCGCCGTGCCAACTCGCCCCGGGGCGAGCGGACTCACGAATGGGCGCAAAAGCGGTCCTCAACAAGGTGGAGAGCACGTCCACGCCGTTGACAGGCGCGCGCGTCGTGCTGCAGGTCACGGTCGCACGCGAGACGCAGGCCAAGTTGCAGCGCGCGCGCGAGCTGCTGGGCCGCGCGGTCGAACCCGGGGACGTCGCGGAGGTGTTGGATCGTGCGCTCGATGCCCTGATCGTCTCGCTCGAGAAGCGCCGGCACGGCCTGCACGTGCGGCCGCGCGCGACGAGCTTGCGCCCCGTGACACGCTCGCGCCACGTGCCGGCCGCGATGCGACGCGAGGTCCACACGCGCGACGAGGGTCGCTGCGCGTTCACGAGCGAGGACGGCCGACGCTGCACGTCGCGACACGCGCTCGAATACGACCACGTGCAGCCGCTCGCGCTCGGCGGTACGACGACGATGGACAACCTGCGGTTGCTGTGTCCCGCCCACAATCAGCACGAAGCCGAACGCCGATTCGGCGTGAGCTTCATGGCGTCGCGCCGCGCACGCCGGGAAGCCGGTGCCGTGCCGCGCCCGCCGCGACCGATGTTCCCGCACGAGGACGATGTTCGCGGTGCGCTGCGCACGTTGGGCTTCCGTCCCGCCGAGATCGGCATCGGCGTGGTGGCGTCGGCGACCCTTTCGAGCGAGGCGGACCTGGCGTCGCGGATGCGCGCGGCGCTCGCGGCACTGCGACGATCATGACCCGCGCCGAGCCCTCTCCTCCTGTCCCGAGACGACGGCGCGCGAGCGCTCGCGTGCCCCCGGCGACGACCGTTCCGGCGGGCCTTGTCGCCCCTCCGGACGGGTGCTAGCGTCGCGCCGCCGCGCCGCGGCCCCGTGGGGCGCGCGAGCGCATCCCCCCGCCTTCCGCTGGACGCATCCACGACTTCGCACACGACTTTCGACGTAAGGAGCAAGCCCTTGTCCAAGCACAAGTTCGACGACATCGTGATTCTCTCGGGTGCGCGCACGCCCATGGCCGAGTGGGTGGGTGGCAAGCGGGGCGACGGCCTCAACGGCGGCGCGCTCGCCAGCGTCTCGGCGATCGACCTCGGGGCGGTCGCGGCGCGCGCGGCGCTCGAGCGTGCGGGCGTGCCCGCGACGCAGATCGACCACGTCGTCATGGGCAACGCACTGCAGACGTCGGCGGACGCCATCTACGGCGCGCGGCACGTGGGGCTCAAGGCCGGTGTCTCCGAGGAGTGCCCGGCGCTCACCGTGAACCGTCTGTGCGGCTCGGGCCTGCAGTCGGTCGCGACCGCGGCGCAGTTGCTGCAGCTGGGTGAGGCGAACTGGGTGCTCGCCGGCGGCATGGAGAACATGAGCCAGGCGCCGCACGTGCTGCGCGGGGCGCGCGGCGGGATCAAGCTGGGCCCGGGCTCGATGCTCGAGGACTCGCTGTTCGCTGCGCTCAAGGACACCTACTGCGGCTTCTTCATGGCGCAGACGAGCGACAACCTGGCGCGCAAGTACGGCCTCACGCGTGCGCAGCAGGACGAGTTCGCGCTCCGCTCGCACGAGCGCGCGAACACGGCCAACAACAACGGCCGCTTCGCGCAGGAGATCGCGCCCGTCGAGGTCAAGCTGGGCAAGAAGAGCACCATGGTCGAGAAGGACGATCACCTCTTCCCCGCCACGTCGATCGACAAGCTCGCCTCGCTGCCGGGCGCGTTCGGGCCCGAGTCCATGGTCACCGCGGGCAACGCGTCGGGCATCGTGGACGGTGGCGCGGCGGTCGTCATGACCACCGCCGAGCACGCCAGGGCCGCCGGTAAGAAGCCCATCGCCGTCGTGCGCGGTTGGTCGTACGTCGGCCTCGACCCGAGCATCATGGGCTTCGGCCCGGCGCCGGCCATCCGCAAGGTGCTCGAGCGCACCGGGCTCAAGCTGGACCAGATCGACCTGTTCGAGATCAACGAGGCGTTCTCGGGCCAGTACCTGGCCGTCGAGAAGGACCTCGGATTGGATCGCGACAAGGTCAACGTCAACGGCGGCGCGATCGGTCTGGGGCACCCTCTGGGCGCCACGGGCACGCGCCTCATCCACACGCTCGCGGTCGAGCTGGGCCTGCGCAACCAGAAGTACGGCGTGGCGTCGGCGTGCATCGGCGGCGGCCAGGGCATGGCCGTGCTGATCGAGCGCGCCTGATGTGACCGGACGACGGGTCGCGCCCGCGGCCCGTCGCCCCTTCCCTCCTTCGGAGAACCGTCCATGAGCCAGGAACGCGACCTCATCCACGACTGGAACGAAGCCGGCGAGCGCTGGGAGAAGCCCGCGTTCACGATCCAGTTCGACGACGAGACGCTGCGCGACGGACTGCAGTCGCCGTCGGTGCGCACCCCGACGATCGAGCAGAAGATCGAGATCCTGCACCTCATGGACAAGCTCGGCATCCACACCGCCGACATCGGCCTGCCCGGTGCGGGGCCGCACGTCGTGCGCGACGTCACGCGTCTGGCGCAGGAGATGGTCTCGGCCAAGCTCAACGTGCAGGCGAACTGCGCCGCACGCACCATGGTGCGCGACATCGAGCCCGTCGTGGACGTGGTGCAGAAGACCGGCCGCGCCATCGAGGTGTGCACGTTCATCGGCTCCTCGCCCATCCGGCAGTACGCCGAGAACTGGACCGAGGAGATGATGCTCGCGCACACGCGCGAGGCGATCACGTTCGCGGTCAAGGAAGGGCTCACGGTCATGTACGTGACCGAGGACACCGTGCGTGCGCGGCCCGACACGCTGCGGCGGTTGTTCCTCACCGCCATCGAGTGCGGCGCCAAGCGCCTGTGCCTGTGCGACACCGTCGGGCACGCCACGCCCACCGGCGCGGCCAATCTGGTGCGCTTCGCGCAGCAGGTCGTGGACGAGAGCGGCGCCGACGTCGGGCTGGACTGGCACGGCCACAGCGATCGCGGCCTGGCGGTCGCCAACACCATCGCCGCGATCCGCGCCGGCGCGACGCGCGTGCACGGCTGCGCGATCGGTATCGGCGAGCGCGTCGGCAACACGCCCATGGACCAGCTGCTCGTGAATCTGCAGCTCATGGGCTGGATCGATCACGACCTCACCGCGCTCACCGACTACTGCCGCAAGACCAGCGAGGGCACGGGCGTGCCGATCCCGGTGAACTACCCGGTCGTGGGCGACGACGCGTTCCGCACCGGCACGGGCGTCCACGCGGCCGCGGTGATCAAGGCGTTCCGCAAGGGCGACCGCTGGCTCGCCGATCGCGTCTACTCGGGCGTGCCCGCCGAGATGGTGGGCCGTCATCAGGAGATCGAGGTCGGGCCCATGAGCGGCGAGAGCAACGTGGTGTTCTGGCTCGAGAGCCGCGACATCGCCGCCACGCCGGAGCGCGTGAAGGCCGTGTTCCAGCAGGCCAAGTCGGTGGACCGCGTGCTGCGCGACGAGGAGATCCGCGCGGTGCTCGCCACGCTCGACACGACGAAGGTGTCATGAACCCGCGCGCGCGACGGCACGGGCTCGCAGGGGCGGCCCTCGCGGCCGCCACCCTGCTGCTCGCGGTCGCCGCGCACGCCGCCCCCGCCCCGCGCACCGGGGTGAAGCGCGCCGCTCCGCCCGCCCCCACCCCCGCCGCGACGATGCCCGCGCTGCGCCCCGTGGACGTCGCGGTGCGCGCCAAGACGTTCGAGGAGCAGGGCAACTACGCCAGCGCGCTCGCCGAACTCAAGCGCCTGCGCGCCATGCAGGGCCCCGACGCCGACGTCGAACTGGCGATCGCGCTCGACGAGGCGCGCACCGGGCTGGCGGACTCGGCGTGGGCGCGTCTGCACGGCCCGCTGCTCTCGGCGGCGCTCGAGGACACGGCCGGGATCGTGCGCCGTGCCGACTATCCGTTCCAGCGCGAGCAGGTGTGGGTGAACGGGTCGTTCGACGGCTGGTACTGGTACGTCGCGCGCGCCCGCGCCGAACTCGCGCTCGCGCGCGGCGAGTGGGCCGAGGCGCTGCGCATGGCGAACCGCAGCGCCGAGGCGCGGCCGCTGTCGGGCAAGGACATGCTGCTCGTCGCACTCGCGGCGAGTCGCACCGGCGATGCGGCGTACGGTGAGGCCGCCGCCGCCTACGCCGCCTACCTCGAGCCGTGGCTGCCCGAAGCGTGGCATCTGGCCGGGATCTGGGCGTGGCGCAACGGCCGCCGCGCCGAGGCGCGCGAGCGGTTCGCCACGGCGGCCGCGCTGGATTCGTCGTGGCGCGACCCGGTGCTCGCGCTGGCGCGCCTCCAGTTGCCGGGCGCGCAGGCCGACTCGCTGCCCGCGCGCTTCCTGTACGGCGCACGCGCGTGCGCGATCCTCACCTCGGCCAAGCGGCCCAAGCGCGAGGAGTTCGTGCAGTTCGACGCCACGCCCATGCTGGCGTTCAATCCCATGACCCAGCCCGAGGACTCGCTGCGCGCGCGCATGCGCCTGCGCAAGCCCCTGCAGGTGTTCGTGCAGGTGCTGGTCGGCGAGAACGGCCGGCCGCTGCTGGCGGAACTGCCGTACGTGACCGAGGCGCGCTTCCCGGCCGGCGTCGTCCACCACGTGTTGAGCCAGATCGGTGATTGGCGATTCGTCCCCGCACGCAAGTTCGACAAGCCGCAGCGTTCCTGGGCGTCGGTCGAGTACGTGCTGCAACCCTGAAGCGTCCCCCACGCCGGCGGCCCCGGGCCGCGCGAGAGGAGTCCCCATGTCCCGCACGCATCGCATCGCCGTCATCCCCGGTGACGGCATCGGCCCCGAGGTCGTGCGCGAGGGTCTGCGCGTGCTCGAACGCGTGGCCGCGCTCGAGGGCTTCACCGCCACGACGACGATGTTCCCGTTCGGCGCCGAGCACTACCTCAAGACGCAGGAGGTCATGTCCGACGCCTCGTTCAGCGAGGTGCAGGGCCACGACGCGGTGCTGCTGGGCGCCATCGGCGACCCGCGCATGGCGCCGGGCTTCCTCGAGTTCGGCATCGTCGCGCGCCTGCGGTTCGGGCTCGATCTGTACGCCAACATGCGCCCGGTGAAGCTCTACGACGAGGCGCTCACGCCGCTCAAGGGCAAGGGCCCCGAGCACCTCGACTTCATGGTCGTGCGCGAGAACACCGAGGACGCGTACGCGGGCATGTGGGGCCAGTTCAAGAAGGGCACGCCCGACGAGATCGCCACGCAGGAGATCATCTTCTCGCGCAAGGGCGTCGAGCGCGTCCTCCGGCACGCGTTCGAGACCTGTCGCGCGCGCAACAAGCGCAAGAAGCTCACGCTGCTCACCAAGGCCAACGCGATCCGCGCCATGGAGCTGTGGACGCGCACGTTCGCCGAGGTCGGCGCCGAGTACCCCGACGTCACGCGCGAGCACCAGTACATCGACGCCGCGTGCATGTTCGTGGTGACCGCGCCCGAGCAGTACGACACGGTCGTCACGAGCAACATGTTCGGCGACATCTTCACCGATCTGGGCGCGGCCCTGGTGGGCGGGCTCGGCATCGCGGCGAGCGCCAACCTGCACCCGGGCAGGATCAGCCTGTTCGAGAGCATCCACGGCTCGGCGCCGCAGTTCGCGGGTCAGAACCGCGCCAACCCGCTCGCGACGATCATGGCCGTGAGCATGATGCTCGAGTACCTGGGCGAGACGAGTGCCGCGACGCGCGTCGAGGACGCGGTCGTGCGCGTGCTGCGGTCGCGGCGGCTGCCCAATCTGGGCATGGACTCGGGGTTCGGCACCGATCAGGTGTGCGATCTGGTGCTCGCGGAACTGGCGGCCGCACCCGCGACGCGCTGAATCACGGTCCCGGGATGCGACGACGCCCGGCGGGGCTCCCCCGCCGGGCGTCGTGCGTGCCGGGTGCGGCGACGGTGCGCTACTCGCCGCCGTCCGAATCGTTGTCCGTCATGCGCTCGAGCCAGCGGTAACCCTCGAGCACGATGAGGGCCATGATCGCGCCGATGGCCGCGAGCGGATAGGCGTGCACACCCACCGCCACGCCGATCGCGGCCACCATCCACACGCTCGCCGCGGTCGTGAGGCCGAACACGAAGCCCTCGGTGCGCATGATGCTGCCGGCGCCCAGGAAGCCGACGCCCGTGACCACGCCGTGCACGATGCGCGTGGCGTCGAGGCTCGGACCGCCGAACGCGCTCACGGCGTGCCGCGTGGTGAGCACGAACATGGTGCTGCCGATGCACACCAGCACGTGCGTGCGCAGGCCCGCGGGTTTGCGGCCCATCTGGCGTTCCAGACCCACGAGGGTGCCCAGCAGCAGCGACACCAGCATGGGGATGAGGTCATCGTGGAGCACGTCCATGACAGGGTTCTCCGGGTCAGCTGCGCTTGAAGACGGCGGGGCGCTTCTCGACGAACGCGTTGAGGCCCTCGTGCATGTCGTCGCTCGCGGCCAGGATGCCGAAGCGACCGCTCTCGAATCGCAGGCCCTGATCGAGCGGCAGCTGCATGCCGCGCACGACGCACTCGAGCGCCGCCTCGACCGCGAGCGGACCGTTCTTGAGGATGGCCTGCGCGAGCTTGACCGCCTCGTTCAGCAGGTCGGCCTGCGGCACGACGCGGTTCACGAGGCCGATGCGCTCGGCCTCGTCGGCCTTGACGTTGCGCGCCGACAGGATGAGTTCGAGCGCGCGCCCCGGGCCGATCAGGCGCGGCAGGCGCTGCGTCCCGCCGTAACCCGGGATGATGCCCAGCTTCACCTCGGGCAGGCCCATGACGACGTTCTCGGACGCGAGCCGGATGTGGCAGGCGAGCGCCAGTTCGCAGCCGCCGCCGAACGCGTACCCGTTCACCGCCGCGATCACCGGCTTGGGGCTGCGCTCGAGGATCTCGACCACGGCCTGCCCGAAGCGCGAGATGTCCTCGGCGGCGGCGGGTCCGAGCGGCGCCAGTTCCTCGATGTCGGCCCCCGAGATGAACGACTTCTCGCCCTGACCGGTCACGATGAGCGCGCCCTGCGTCGGGTCGGCCACGAACGCACGCGCCGCCTGGGCGATCTCGCCGAGCGTCTCGCGGTTGATGGCGTTGAGCTTCTCGGGACGGTTCACGAACAGGATCGTGACGGCGTCGCGTCGCTCGATCAGGATGTTCTTGTAGGGGGTGCTCATGTCGGCGCCTCGTTCAGAAGGGGTTCCGGATGGGTCGAACGGGCGACTATAGGCACCGCCCCGCACGGGCGGCAAGGCCACGGGGCCGCCCCGCCCCGGCCCCGCGGGCCGTGAACCACGGCCGCGCATGGCCTAGACTCGCGCCCTCGTCCCCTTGGGAGGTCCTCGTGCCCCGTCCCCCCGCCCGGCCCCCCGGGCGCACCGCCTCATGAAGCGCCTGCTCGGCCGCGTCCTGCTGGGGATGCTGGCCGCCCTCGTGCTGTTCGTGGGCGTCGCGTTCGTGCGCACCGCGACGATCGACGTGCGGGGTCTGGCGAAGCACGACCCGCCCCGCAGCGCGATCATGCGCCAGCGCGAACGCGAGGCTCGCGCGAAGGGTCGCCCCGTGCACGAGCGGCACCATCCGGTCCCCCTCGATCGCATCGCGCCCGTGCTGCGCGCCGCGGTGCTCGTGGCCGAGGACGACAAGTTCTTCTCGCACGACGGCTTCGATTGGGCGGGCATCAAGGCGGCCGCGCGGCGTGACCTGCGCACGCGGCGATTCTCGAGTGGCGGCAGCACGATCACGCAGCAGTTGGCCAAGAACCTGTGGCTCGGCACGGCGCGCACCCCGTGGCGCAAGTTCGAGGAGATGATCCTGGCGGCGCGCCTCGAACAGAACCTGAGCAAGCGCCGCATCCTCGAGCTGTACCTCAACACGATCGAGTGGGGCGACGGCGTGTACGGCATCGACGCGGCCGCGCGGCGCTGGTACGGCGTCGGCGCGGGGCAGCTGACGCCCGCGCAGTCCATCCGCCTGGCCGCGGTCATCATCAACCCGCGGCGTTACTCCCCGACCGATCCGAATCGCCGCATCCAGAACCGCATCCGCATCCTCGCCTCGCGGCTGCGGCGGCGCGGGGCGATCGACGAGGCGGCCTACCGCACCACGCTGGGCCTGCCCCCCGAAGCCCCCGCGCCGACGGTGGACCCGTCGCTGCTGGGCCCCGGCGACCTCGCGCCGGACGTGCCCGGGGACGCCCCCGGGGACGCGCCCACCACGCCCGTGGACACGACCGAAGCGGTCCACCTCTAGTCGCTCGCACGGGCCCCGCGGCGCCCCCCATGCACGCGCGCCCGGGACCGCGGGGTCCCGGGCGCGCGCACTTCTCAACGGTGATCCCGGGCTCAGCCGCCGAGCGCGGCCTTGACCAGGCGCGACACCGTGCTGCCCTCGACCGTGCCCTTGGCGACCTTGGCCATCACCGCACCGATCACCTTGCCCATGTCCTTGGGTCCGGCGGCCCCGGTGCTCGCGACGGCCTCCTGCACGATGGCGGCGACCTCGGCCTCGGACAGCAGCTGCGGCAGGAAGCGCTGCGTCACCGCGATCTCGCGCTCCTCGGCGGCGTTGAGCTCGGGCTTGCCGATCTGCACGTTCATCTCGATGGTCTCGCGGCGCTTCTTGACGTAGCGCTGCAGGATCTCGATCTCCTCCGCCTCGCTCAGCACGGAGTCCTTGGGCTTCGCGGTCTTGGCCTCCATGAGCGCGGCCTTGAGCATGCGGATGGTCGAGAGGCTGTCCGCGTCCTTCTCCTTCATGGCGCGCACCATCTCGGTCTGGAGGCGTTCGGTGATGGTCGGTTCCGGCATGGGGACCCTCGGGGGGAACGGTGTCGGGGATGACGGCGAACGGTCCCACGATAGCACGCCGCCGCGCGGCTGCCGATGCGCCCCGCCCCCGTCGCACTTGACCCTGCCCGAGGGGGTTCCTACGCTCGCCGTCCTGTGTGCACCCCGTTCCGGAGGACCCCGTGAACCGCGAGCAACGACTGGCCGAACTGAAGCGCCGCCGTGACGAAGCCCTGGCCGGAGGCGGCCCGGAGCGCGTCGCGAAGATCCACGCCAAGGGCCGTCTGACGGCGCGCGAACGCATGGAACTGCTCTACGACGCCGGCACCTTCGTCGAGATCGGGACCTACGTCACGCATCGCAGCCACGACTTCGGCATGGCCGACAAGCGCATCACCGGCGACGGCGTGGTCGCGGGCTGGGGTCAGGTGGACGGCCGCCTCGTGTACGCCTTCGCGCAGGACTTCACCGTGTTCGGCGGCACGATGAGCGAGGCGAACGCCAAGAAGATCTGCGCCATCATGGACCTCGCGCTCGACAACGGCGCGCCCGTGGTGGGGCTCAACGACTCGGGCGGCGCGCGCATCCAGGAGGGCGTGCTGTCGCTGGGCGCGTACGCCGACGTGTTCCTGCGCAACACGCTCGCCTCGGGCGTCGTGCCGCAGATCTCGGCCATCCTGGGCCCGTGCGCCGGCGGCGCGGTGTACTCCCCCGCCATCACCGACTTCACGATCATGGTCGAGGGCACGAGCCACATGTTCGTGACCGGCCCCGAGGTGATCAAGGCCGTGACCTCCGAGGACGTGTCCATGGAGGATCTGGGCGGCGCGATGACGCACAACGCGCGCAGCGGTGTGGCGCATTTCGCGGTGCCGGACGACGCCGAGGCCATCCGCCACGTGAAGCGCCTGCTGTCGTTCATGCCCGGCCACTGGGCCGAGGACCCGCCGCGGCGCGCGTGCACCGACCCGGTGGACCGCCGCGACCCCGCGCTCGCCACGCTCGTGCCCGAGTCCGCCGACAAGCCCTACGACATGAAGGAGCTGGTGCGGAAGGTCGTGGACGACGGCGACTTCTTCGAGGTGCAGGAGCACTTCGCGGGCAACGTGATCATCGGCTTCGCCCGACTGAATGGTCGTCCGGTGGGCATCGTGGGCAATCAGCCCAAGGTGCTCGCGGGCGTGCTCGACATCGATTCGAGCGTGAAGGCGGCGCGCTTCGTGCGGTTCTGCGACGCGTTCCAGATCCCGCTCGTGACGTTCGAGGACGTGCCCGGCTTCCTGCCCGGCACGCGGCAGGAATGGGGCGGCATCATCCGCCACGGGGCCAAGTTGCTGTACGCCTACTGCGAGGCCACGGTGCCCAAGCTCACGGTGGTCGTGCGCAAGGCGTACGGCGGCGCGTACGACGTCATGTCGAGCAAGCACATCCGCGGCGACTACAACGTCGCGTGGCCGAGCGCCGAGATGGCCGTCATGGGCGCCGACGGCGCGGTGAACATCCTGTACCGCGAGGAACTGGCGAAGGCGAAGGACCCGATCGCCGAGCGCAAGCGGCTCGTCGCCGAGTACAACGACAAGTTCGCCTCGCCGTGGGTCGCGGCCGAACTGGGCTACCTCGACGACGTGATCGATCCGCTCGACACGCGGCCCAAGCTCATCGCCGCGCTCGAGATGCTGCGGAACAAGCGTCAGGAGCAGCCCCGCAAGAAGCACGGCAACCTGCCGCTCTGAGTCCCACCGCCCCACCCCGCGACCCCGGTGCGCCCCGTGCGTGCCGGGGTCGTGCGCGTCTCAGCGGTGCCCCGAGCGCCAGATGTTGAACACGAGCAGCGCGCCGAACACGAGCGTGAACACGAAGCCGCACACGAACAGCCAGTGCACGTACGGCTGGAACTCGGTCCGGTTCACCACGCCCATGGCGACCGCCAGCGCCACGACCGAGGCCGCGACGATGAGCGCCATCGACAGTCGATTGGTCATGTGCTGGAACTCGCGCACGACGCCGGTGAGGTTCTCGTGCCGGATGCTGACCTCGAACTCGCCGCGCTCGACGCGACTCATGAGGCGCTGCGCGCGCTTGGGGAAGCCGACCGCGAAATCGGACATCTCGCTCAGACTGCGTCCCGCCTGCCCCAACCGCGCGCGGAACCCGGTCTTGCGCTGCCAGTGCCGCTTGATGATCGGGCTGGCGTACTCGAGGTAGTGGAACTGCGGTTCGAGCATGAGCCCCATGCCCTCGCTCATGCTGATGACGCGCAGCAGCAGCGCCAGCTCGCTCGGCAGTTGCAGCTTGTGGCGCATGACGACCGCGGACAGGTCGCGCGTCACCTCGGCGGCGCTCAGGTCGCGCAGCGAGTACATGCCGTAGCGACCGATGATGTGGTCGAGGTCCTTCTCGAACGCGCGGCGGTCGGCGCGCGGCCCTGCCACGCCGAGCGCGTACAGTTCCTCGGCCAGCCCCTCGGCATCGAGCTCCATGGCACACAGGCCGGCACGCAGGAGATGCTGCTGCGTGGTCTCGCTGACGCGGCCCACCATGCCGAAGTCCACGAGCGCGATGCGCCCGCTGGGTTCGACGAAGAAGTTGCCCGGGTGCGGGTCGGCGTGGAAGAACCCGAACTCGAGCAACTGTCGCAGGAACGTGCGCACCGCCGCCTCCGCGATGCGGCGGCGCGGGATGCCCGCGCGATCGAGTTCGGCCAGATGCGTGATCTTGATGCCCTGCATGCGCTCCAGCGTGAGCACGCGGTGCGTCGTGCGCTCCCAGTGCACGAGCGGGATGCGGATGTCGGGGTCGTCCCCGAAGCCGTGCCGCAGCCGGTCGGCGTGCTGCCCCTCGCGGACGTAGTCGAGCTCGGCGCGGATGGTGTGCGCGAACTCGTCGAGCAGCGCGCGCAGGTCGTAGTCCTGCCCCACCTGCGTGTGGTGCTCGGCCCACTCCACGAGATTGCCCAGGATCACGAGGTCCTGTTCGACCTGCTCGCGCACGCCGGGACGCTGCACCTTGACCACGACCTGGATGCCGCCCTCGAGTTCGGCCGCGTGCACCTGCCCGATCGAGGCCGACGCGAGCGGCGTGTCGTCGAAGCGCACGAAGCACTCGGCGATCGGCGCGTGCAGCTCCTCCTCGAGGATGCGGTGGATCGCCTCGACGGGCACCGCCGGCGCGTGGTCCTGCAGGCGCGACAGCTCCTCGAGGTACTCGGGCGGCAGCAGGTCGCCGCGCGTGCTGAGCATCTGCCCGAGCTTGGTGAACGTGGCGCCCAGTTCGCCGAGCGCGAGCCCCAGATGCTGCGCCTGACTCAGGTCGTCGCCGCACGCCGCACGCACCGCACGCGGCGCGAACCGCCCCAGGCCGCTTTGATGCATCACCGCCCCGAGGCCGTGTCCCGAGAGCACGCGCGCGATCTGCCGCGTGCGTTGCAACACGGGACCACCGGCGAACCAGGGCCGTTGCAGCAGCGTGGACATTCGGACTCCTCGGACGGAGGTGGGTGCGCTGCCCTCGAAGAGTGGCACATTCCATGCCGTACACGGGCTGTGGGCACGGATCCCCTCCGACCGGGGATGCGAGCGGAGAGCCTTCATGAAGCCTGCGCCGTCACACGATTTGCGTGCGTCCTCGGCGACGGACGCGATGCCGCCGCAGCCCGCGGTGCGTCCTCGGGCCACCCGTGGACGTGACGCATTGTCAGACGCATCGGACAGGTCGGACGCGGGCGACATCCTCCCTTGGTCGCCGATGAAGCGCCTGACGATCGCGGTGGTGTTCGCGATCGTGAACCTCGCGACCCATGCCGCCGTCCACGTCTACTTCTCGCGCGTGCGGGTGCGGCATCGCGAGCGCTTCCCGCGGCGCGGTCCCGTGCTGCTGGTGGCGAACCACCCCGCGATGTGGACCGACGTGATGGTCCTGGACAGCACGCTGGGCCGGAAGTTGCACTTCCTCACCCAGGGGGCGTTGTTCCGGCCGTGGCTGCGCGGGGCGCTGCTCACGCTGCACGGTGCGATGCCCATCTCGTCCACGCGCACCGCGCCCGAGGCCGGCGCACGCAACGCCGAGACGTTCCGCAACGCGGGCCGACTGTTCGCCGAGGGCAAGGTGATCGCGGTCTTCCCCGAGGGGGTGAGCCGCACGGATCGCCAGGTGCTCGACCTGCGTCCGGGGGCGGCTCGCATGGCGCTGCAGCAGGCGCTCGAAGCCGACGCGGCGGCCGTGCCCGTGGTGCTGCCGGTGGGACTGCACTACGCCGACCGGCACGCCTACGGCAGCGCGGTCACGGTGAGCGTGGGGGCACCCGTGGACATGACGCCGTTCATCCGGCTCGCGCGGCTCGATCACGAGGGCGCGGTGCGCGCGCTCACGACGCATCTGCAGTGCGACCTGCGTGCGCTCACGCTCGACCTGCCCGAACCCGAGCTGGCGGCGGCGGTGACCGGCCTCGAGCCCGTCGCGGGTCTCGTGTCACGGCACGGCGTGTGGGAACTCGTGAGCGCGCAGCGCGTGGCGACGCGACTGAGCGACCTGCAGCGGGCACAGCCGACGAGGTTCCGCGCGTTACTGCGCCATTGTCACGCGTATCGGCGCGCCCGCACGGCGCTGGGCCTGAGCGATCGTGCGGTGCATTGGGACGTGCGCGACGCCGGTTGGCGTGGGCGCACCGCGGGCCTGATCGCGCTGGCGATCGTCGGCGCCCCGGTGGCCGCACTGGGCCTGCTGACGCACGGCCCCGCGTGGCTCGCGGGCGAGGCGATCGCACGCCACGTGGACGGCGACCCACCGCGGTTCTCGTTCGCACGGCTGTCGTCCGGCATGGTGTTCGTCCCGCTCACGTGGGCGCTGCTGTCGTGGGGCCTCGTGTGGGCGGGCGTCCACCCGCCTGCCGCCCTCGTCTGGCTGCTCGTCGCGAGTGCGCTCGCGGCGTTGTGGACGCTCACGTGGGTGGGGATCGTGCGGCGTCTGGGCCAACGCCTGCGCCGCGTGCGCCTCGAAGCGTGCCACCCGCGGCTGTTCGCCCGTGCCCGCCGCGAGCAGGCCACGCTGCTCATGCATCTGAGTCTGCTGCGATCGAGCGGGGCGAGGCACGCGACCGCCGCGGCCACAGGGGCCATCGCCCCGGGAGTGACGTCATGAGCCTGCTCCACGTGCCGCACGTCTCGAGTTGGATCCGCGGCCACCTGCTGTGCCGCGTGGACGAGGCCACGGACGCCCTCGCGCTCACGTTCGACGACGGGCCGAGCGCGCGCAACACGCCGCAGGTGCTCGACCTGCTCGCGAAGCACGGCGCGCACGCGACGTTCTTCACGCTCGCCGACAACGCCGCACGCCTGCCGCATCTGGTGCGCCGCATCGTGGACGAGGGCCACGAGATCGCCCTGCACGGTCAGATCCACTGGCCGCTGCCGCTGCTGCCACCGAACCTGCTGCGACGCGAGCTCGAGCGCTCGGCGCTCGCGGTGCGTTACGCGGCGCAGGTGCGCGCGCGCTGCTTCCGGCCCCCGTTCGGGCTCATGCTGCCGTCGCAGGCGCGGTACGTCGCGCGCATGGGCTACCTGTCGGTGCTCGGCGACATCTACCCCGAGGACCCGCATCGCCCCGGTGTCGAGGCGATCGTCGAGCGCGTGATCCCGCGGCTCACGCCGGGCTCGATCCTGATCCTGCACGACGGCAGTCCGTTCGGTGAACCCGATCGCGGCCAGACGGTGACCGCGCTCGATCGCATCCTGACCCACATGACCACACGCGGCCTGCGTGGCGTGAGCGTGGCCGAACTGCTCGCCGAGGCGCCCGAGGAGACCCAGGCGTTCGAGGCGAGCCTCACCCGAGGAGGACGATCATGAAGACCCGCACGCTCAAGGACCGCGTTCGCGAGGACGCGCGCCACACCCCGCGGCAGCCCAAGCGCCTCGCCCAGCGCGGCGGCCCGGTGATCGCCGAGCGTGTCCGCGGGCTCGCGTCGCCGGCGCGCTGTGAACGCTGCGATGCGCGCTACGAGGACAAGATCTGGCGCACCCCGACCGCTCGCGAGAAGGTCGCGGACCTGGTCGGTGTGAACTGGACGCTGTGCCCGGCGTGTCGGCAGATCGACGATCAGGAGTACTTCGGTCGCGTCCGCGTCACACGCGCCCTGTCGCCCGAGATGGAGGTGCAGGTGCGCCGCCGCATCTGGAACGTGGAACGCCGCGCGCGCCACACGCAGCCCGAGCATCGCCTCGTCGACGTGGAGCGCCGTCGCGAGGGGCTCGAGATCTACACGACGTCGCAGAAGTTGGCGCATCGTGTCGCGCACGAGCTGGCCAAGGCGTTCGGCGGTCGCGCGCACTACGAGTGGACCGACCGCGAGGGCGTGCTCGAGGCCACGTGGACGCCGGGCGCCGAGCGATCGGCGAACCGCTCCGGTGCGACACCGCGTCGTGGGGCCCCGCACACGCGGCGGGCGGCGGGGCCACCGCGCCTGACCGCGCGGCGCGCGGCACGCCGCGGTTGAGCCTCACGCGGGACCGGCCCTTCGGGGTCGGTCCCGCGGCGCATCCGGGCGCGCCGTACGACGTCCACCTCGGTCGGATGACGGAATGACGCGGGTCGCTGTCAGCCTGTCACCGTGTCCGGCCCGGCCGATCGCGCGGGGAGGCCGAACCGAAGCCGTCCGGGCCCTCCCGCGCCGGGATTCCATGCGACTTGCGCGGCTCGCATGCGCCCATGGGCGCGGACCGCGGACGAGGCACGGCTCATGCAGTCCATGGGGGTACGCGTGAGAGGGCACGCACCACAGGGATCCCCACGACGCCGGGATTCCCTGCGACACGCATCGGCGCCGGAGGTGAAGGTCATGAAGCAGATCGGCTCGGCGAATGGGATCCTGACGCTCCGCAAGGAGATGGACCGCTTGTTCGATCGCATCTGGGACCGCGACTGGACGGAGATCCCGATGCTGGCGGACAGCTATCTGCCCGCGCTCGACGTCATCGAGAACGACCAGAACATCCTGGTGAAGGTCGACGTGCCGGGGATGGAGGCCAAGGACGTGCACGTGACGGTGCGCGAGAACCTGCTCCTGATCCGCGGTGAGAAGCGCAGCGAGACCGAGAAGAAGGACGAGAAGTTCTATCGCGTCGAGCGCTCGTTCGGCGCGTTCACGCGCCACGTGGCGCTGCCGGCCGCGGTGGACGCCTCCAAGGTGAACGCGGTGGTGCACAACGGTGTGCTCACGATCACGCTGCCGAAGACGGCGGCCGCCAAGGGCCTCGAGGTGCCGGTGCTGACCAGCTGACCGGGTCATCGGCCACCTCGGCGCGGCGGGTGGAACCCGTTCACACGGGTGACGCCCGCCGCTGCCACGTCGGGCGGCGCGGACGCCGAACGCTCAGATCACCAGCATCGCGTCGCCGTACGAGTAGAACCGGTAGCGCTCCGCCACCGCGTGCGCGTAGGCCGCGCGCAGCCGCTCCTCGCCCGCGAGCGAGGCGACCAGGAGCAGCAGCGTGGTGCGCGGCAGATGGAAGTTGGTGATGAGCGCATCGACCGCGCGGAACGTGTAGGGCGGCAGGATGTACTTGCGCGTCCAACCGCTCGCGGCCGCGAGCGCGCCGTCGGTGGCATCGGCCATGGACTCGAGCGCACGCACGCTGGTGGTGCCCACCGCGACGATGCGGCCGCCGCGCGCGCGCGTGGCGCGCAGCTCGGCCGCGGTGGCCTCGGACACGTCGAACCACTCCTCCTCCATGTCGTGGGCGCGCGGATCGTCGGCCGTGATCGGGCGGAACGTGCCCGGCCCCACGTGCAGCGTCACCGAGACGCGGCGCACCCCGGAGGCCTCGAGCGAGGCGAGCAGCGCCTGCGAGAAGTGCAGCCCCGCGGTGGGCGCGGCGACCGCGCCCTCGACGCGCGCATACACGGTCTGGTAGCGCTCGAGGTCCGCCGGCGACGGGGCGCGCTGGATGTAGGGCGGCAGCGGGATCGCGCCCTGCGTGCGCAGCACGTCGTCGAGCACGCCGTGCACGACGCGCACCGTGCGTTCACCCTGCTCGCCGGTGGCGAGCACCTCGACGACCAGCGCGCCGTCGCTCGTGGCGAGTCGCACCCCGGGCGCGGCGTGCTTCGCGGGGCGCGCCAGCACCTGCCACGCCCCCTCCCGGCCATCGTGTGCGACGGGCCGCACGAACAGCATCTCGACGCGTCCGCCGGTCGCACGCTGCAGCATGAGACGCGCCGGGCGCACGCGCGTCTCGTTGACCACCAGCGTGTCGCCGGGGCGCAGATGCTCGCCGAGGTTCGCGAAGCGCGTGTCCGTGAACGCGCTCCCGTCGCGCGGCACCACGAGCAACCGCGAGGCCTCGCGCTCGGGCGTGGGATGCTGCGCGATGAGCTCGTCGGGCAGCGTGTAGTCGAGCAGGCGCATGAGGCGCGCCGCTTCGGAGGTGCCCTCGGACCCGGGGATCACGTGGCGCGCCCCCGCGTCAGCCGAGCGGCAGCTCGGGCGCGTCGCCGCCCTCGCGCAGACGCGCGGGCAGCGGCAGGCCGAGATGCGAGTACGCGAGCGCGGTGGCTTCGCGGCCGCGTGCGGTGCGCCGGATGAACCCCTCCTGCACGAGGAACGGCTCGTACACGTCCTCGAGCGTGCCCGGGTCCTCACCGAGCACCACCGCCAGGGACTGCAGCCCCACCGGGCCGCCGTCGTAGCGCTGGATGAGCCCCTCGAGCATGCGCCGGTCCATCTCGTCGAGCCCGCGTTCGTCCACCTCGAGCAGCCGCAGGGCCTCGCGCGTGACGGGCAGCGTGACCGCGCCGTCGGCCTTGATGAGCGCCACGTCGCGCACGCGCCGCAACAGCCGGTTGGCCACGCGCGGCGTCCCGCGCGAGCGACGCGCGATCTCGTGCGCCGCATCGTCGTCGATGCGCGTGCCGAGGATGCCCGCCGAGCGCTGCACGATGTGCGCGAGGTCGCCCGCGCCGTAGAAGTCCATGCGCAGCGTGACGCCGAAGCGCGCGCGCATGGGCGCCGACAGCAACCCCGAACGCGTGGTGGCGCCGATGAGCGTGAACGGGTCGAGCTTGAGCTGCAGGCTGCGCGCGTTGGCGCCGCGGTCGATCATGATGTCGAGCGTGAAGTCCTCGAGCGCCGAGTACAGGTACTCCTCGACCACGGGCGACAACCGGTGGATCTCGTCGATGAACAGGATGCCGCGCGGGCCGATGTTCGTGAGCAGGCCGGCGAGGTCGCCGGGCCGCTCGATGACCGGGCCGCTCGTGTGCGTGATCTCGACCCCGAGTTCGTGCGCCACGATGCTGGCGAGCGTGGTCTTGCCCAGCCCCGGAGGGCCGTGGAACAGGACGTGGTCCATGGCCTCGCCGCGCTGCCGGGCGGCGGCGAGGAAGATGCCCATCTGCTCGCGCACCTGCGGCTGGCCCACGAACTCGCCGAGCGACAGCGGCCGCAGGCGCTTCTCCTCACGCACGTCGTCGCCGTGCGGCGCCGGGTCGGCGAGGCGCGCGCCGTGCTCGGGGGCGTCGTCCGGTCCCCTGCCCTTGGGCGGCGTCATCGGTTCACCCACGCGGGCCGCGCCAACAACGGCAGCGCCCGGCGCACGAGGTCCTCGGCCGCCACGTCCCCGGCGTCCTCGGAGACGCGGCGCACGGCGTCGGCCGCCTGCGACTGCGCGTAACCGAGCGTGACGAGCGCGGCGATCGCGTCCTCGTAGCGTTCGGCGCCGGCCAGCACCTTGGTGGGCTTCTTCGCGCGCGCGGGCGTGGTCTCGCTCGGCGCCGCGGGCGCCAGAGGCAGGAACGCCAGCTTGTCGCGCAGCTCGATGACGAGACGCTCGGCGGTCTTGCGCCCCACGCCGTTGATGGCGGTGATCGCCGCCAGATCCTCGTCGCGCACGGCGCGCGCGAACCGCGCCGGGGCGAGCCCCGAGAGCACCGCGATGGCGATGCGCGGTCCCACGCCGTTGACCCCGATGAGCAGGTCGAACAGTCGCAGCTCGTCGCGGTCGGTGAAGCCGTACAGGAGTTGCGCGTCCTCGCGCACGATGTGCCGCGTGTGCAGCCGCACCTCGGCGCCGGGTTCCGGGAGCGCGGTGAACGTGCCCGAGCTCACCTGCACCGCGTAGCCCACGCCCCCCGCCTCGATGACGCAGGTGCCGTCGGCCTTCTCGAGCAGCACGCCACGCACGCTGGCGATCATCGCGCACCCCGGCCCGTGGCGAGCAGCGCCTGCAGGCGTTCGGCCGCGGGCGTACGGCGGCGCGGCGCATCGAGCCGCGCGCGCTGCAGATGGCACAGCGCACCCGCGAGCGCGTCGGCGGCGTCGGCCTGCGGTGCCGCCGCGAGCCCGAGCTGCATGCGCACCATGGCCGCGACCTGCTCCTTCCCCGCCCCGCCGCGACCGGTGACCGCCAGCTTGATGGCGCGCGGCGCGTACTCGGCGATCGGCAGCCCGTGCTCGACCGCGGCCACGAGCAGCGCCCCGCGGACGTGGCCCAGCACGAGCGTCGAGCGCGCGAACTCGTGATGGAACGCGGACTCGATCACGACCTGGTCGGGACGATGCCGCTCGATGACCGCGTGCACCTCGTGCACGATGGCGTGCAGACGCTCGGCGAGGCTCAGACGCGCGGACGGGGCGATGTGACCGCACGCCACGTAGCGCGCGCCACGGCCCTCGCGGTCCACCACGCCCCACCCGGTCCTGCGACTGCCCGGGTCCAGTCCCAGCACGCGCATGCGCCCACTCCGTTGAGCCGCGGACGGCCTCCGGCCGCCCCGATGTCGTCACCTGGGTCCGGCGGCCAGCGACGCCCCCGGACACGCTGCGGGCCCCGTCCACGAGGGACAGGGCCCGCACATCCTACACCGGGAGGCGTCCGAACTCACCCGTGATGGGCGAACGCCGCCTCCTTCTCGGCTCGGGCCGCCGCGATGACCCGGTCGGCCAGGTCGCGGGGCACCTCCTCGTAGTGGGACAGCTGCGCGCGGTAGTGCCCGCGCCCCTGGGTGAGCGCCCGCAGATGGGTGGCGTACTTGTAGGTCTCGGCCATGGGCACGCGCGCCCGGACGATCTGATCGCGACCGTCCGCCTCGGTGCCGAGGATCTTGCCGCGCTTGCTCGACAGGTCCCCCATCACGTCCCCGAGGAACTCCTCGGGCACACGGATCTCGAGGTCCGAGTACGGCTCGAGCAGCATCGGCGAGGCCTTGAGCACCGTCTCGTGGAAGCAGCTCTCGGCGGCGATCTTGAACGCCATCTCCGAGCTGTCCACGTCGTGGTACTTGCCGAAGTGCACGGTCGTCTGCACGTCCACGACCGGGAACCCGGCGAGCGGGCCGCGCTCCATGCCGGCCAGCACGCCCTTCTCGACCGCCGGGATGTACTGCCCCGGGATCACCCCGCCCTTGACCTCGTCCACGAAGCGTCGGCCCTCGCCGCGCGGCAGCGGCGCGACGCGCAGATGCACCTCGCCGAACTGGCCACGACCGCCGCTCTGCTTCTTGTGACGGTAGTCCCCTTCGGCCCGCGCGCGGATCGTCTCGCGATACGGCACGTGCGGACGGCTGAGCAGGACCTCGACGCCGAACCGCTTGCGCATGCGTTCGACCAGCACCTCGAGGTGCAGGTCGCCCATGCCGTACACGAGCGTCTCCTTGGTGCTGTCCTCGAACTGCTTGGACAGCGTCGGGTCCTCCTCGTGCAGGCGCATGAGGCCCACCGCCATCTTCTCCTCGTCGCCCTTGTTGCGCGCGCGGATGCACTCCGCCGCGACCGGGGACGGGAAGTCCGGCGGCGCGAGCCGCACCGGACGCGCCTTGTCGGCGAGCGTGTCGCCGGTGTGCGTCTCGCGCAGCTTCACCGCGGCCACGATGTCACCGGCCGCCGCACCACGGCAGTCCGACCGCTCGCGGCCGCACAGGTGGTAGAGCGTACCGATGCGCTCGCCGCGACCGCGCGTCGTGTTGACGAGCTCCTGCCCCGGTTCGAGATGCCCGGACCACAGGCGCAGCAGCGACAGCTCGCCCAGATGCGCCTCGGCGAGCGTCTTGAACACGGTGGCCGCGACCGGCCCGGTGCTCTCGGGCGCGATCGTGATGCGCTCGCCGCCGTTCACGGCCTCGGCGCGCTGCGGCGGGACGTCGAACGGTCCGGGCAGCACGTCCACGATCTCGTCGAGGACCTCCCTGACGCCCAGGTTGAGCGACGCCGAGCAACAGAACGCCGGTGCGAGATCGCCCATGACGACGCGCTCGCACAGCCCCTTGCGGATCTCGGCCACGGTCAGCGTACCGGTGGCGAGGAACTTCTCCATCAGCTCCTCGTCGCCCGTCGCCGCCTCCTCGAGCAGGGTGGCGCGCGCCTGTGCGGCGCGGGCCGCCAGGTCCGCGGGGATCGGGATCTCGCTGCTGCGCTCGTCGATGCCCTTACCCGTGAACGTGAACGCCTTGTTCTCGATCAGGTCCACCACGCCGTGGAAGCGCTCGGCCGTGCCGATGGGCAACTGCACCGCGACGGCGTTGAGCCCGAGCCGATCGTGGCACGACCGCACGGCGGCCTCGAAGTCGGCGTGCTCCTTGTCCATCATGTTGACCACGACGAGCAGCGGCGTGCGTTCCTGCTGGAGCACCTCCCACACGACCTCGGTGCCCACCTCGACGCCGGTGGTGGCGCGCAGCACGAGCAACGCGGCGTCGGCCACGCGCAGCGCGCTGTACACGTCGCCCACGAAGTCGGGCGAACCCGGCGTGTCGAGCAGATTGATCTTGTGGCCCTGGTACTCGAATTGCGCGAGCCCCAGGTCGATCGTGATCTGCCGCGCGATCTCCTCGGGGCTCTGGTCGAGCATCGTCGTGCCGTCCACGACCCGACCGATGCGTGTCGTCGCGGACCCCAGGTACAACATGGCTTCAGCGAGCGAGGTTTTCCCGACGCCATGGTGAGCGACCAGGGCGACGTTGCGGATGTGGCCTGTTGCGAACTCCTTCACGCTGCACCTCCCGTGTTGGAACTTCGGTGAGTGGTGCCTGCGTCGGGTCGTGTTCCGGGAAAGCGGCCCGGCGAAGTGGAACTGAGAGCAGATTCGACCTGCGAAGGGGCCGGGACAAGGGGTGCATGAGGGGTATCCCGAACGGCACGAACGGTGCATGGGACGGGGGTGGAAGCCATGGTCCGTCAGGGGAGTGCCCACGACTTGTCCCGCACGCGTAAAGCCCTGCATCCGAGCCGATTTGAGAAGGGGTTGGCGATTGACCGAGCCGCGCCCGTCCCCCTAAGGTCGTAGCGTCCGTCCTCGCCGGGGCCTTCCCCACCGGCGTCCTGCACACCCGAAAGGAGCATCCTCCGATGTCGCTTCGTCCGATCCTGCGCGCGGGCATCGTCGCGCTCGCCACGATCACGGTCTCGACCGCGCTGTTCGCCGTCTCGGCCACCGCCGGCCCCACGACGGGCAAGGCCGCTGCCGGCGCCCCCATCTACAAGGCCAAGTGCGTCGCCTGCCACATGGCGGACGGCCATGGTGGTTTCAAGCTCGGCGGCAACCCCTCGCCGAACTGGCTGCTCAAGAAGACGTGGGATGCGACCCGCACGGACGACTACCTGCGCGACTGCATCACCAACGGCAAGCTCAAGTCGGGCATGGTCGCGTGGGGCAAGACCAAGCAGCTGACCCCGGCGCAGATCGAGGACCTGATCGCCTTCATCAAGACGTTCAAGGCGAAGGCCAAGTAAGGCCCATCGATCCGCTCGCATCCTCGAGGGCGCGCTCCGCAAGGGGCGCGCCCTCGGTGCATCCGGGCGACGGGTGTGGCGTGCGCGCCACGCTCCCTGCGCCACGGCCACGCAGACGCCGCGTTCGCGCCGCCGGGCGGGCGGTTCGCACCGTGCGTCGGCCGCCCCGTTCTGCGCGCAGGCCCTCGCCCCCATCGTGGCCCTGCGCCGACGGGCCAGGCCTGTGCAGCGGCCGCCGCGGCCA
>CAZZLY010000036.1:0-23626 GCA_964655175.1 uncultured bacterium | reverse complement strand
GAACGAACGAGCCGCCGGTCGCATCCGACCGGCGGCTCGTTCCATTGCAGCGTGTGGCGCGTCAGCTCTTCAGGATCTCGCCGTCGTCGGACAGATCGAAGCGCGACGCCTGCGGCTCCTTGGGCAGACCGGGCATGCGCATGATCTCGCCCGTGATCGGCACCACGAACCCGGCGCCGGCCGCCAACTGGATCTCGCGCACCGTGACGATGAAATCGCGCGGCCGACCGAACTTGGCCGGATCGTCCGACAACGACGACTGCGTCTTGGCCATGCAGATCGGCAGTCCGCCGAAGCCCTGCTTCTCGAGCAGTTCGCGATCGCGCTTGCCCTTGGCCGTGTACTCCACGCCCTTGGCGCCGTACATCTCGACCGCGATCGTGCGGATCTTGTCCTCGAGGCTCGTGTTCCAGTCGTAGAGCGGCGTGAAGCGCGGTTCGCTCTTCGCCACGAGATCGCGCACCACCGTCGCCAGCTCGGTGCAGCCCGCGCCGCCCTCACCGAAGCCCTTGTGCTGCACCGCCGTCACGCCGAGCGAGGCGCAGTGCGCCTTGAGCGCCGCCAGTTCCTCGGCCGAATCGGTGGGGAAGTGGTTGATCGCCACGATCGCCGGCTGGCCGAACTTGGCGATGTTCTCGAGGTGCTTCTCCATGTTGCCGAAGCCGCGCTTCATGGCCTCGACGTCGGTCTTGTTCACGTCGGCCACCTTCACGCCGCCGTGCATCTTGAGCGCGCGGATGGTGACGACGAGCACCGTGCAGGCCGGCGCCAGGCCACCGTAGCGACAGTTGATGTCGAAGAACTTCTCGGCACCCAGTTCGAACGCGAACCCGGCCTCGGTCACGACGACGTCGGCGTAGGCGAGCGCCGCCTTGGTCGCGACGATGCTGTTGGTGCCGTGCGCGATGTTCGCGAACGGACCGCCGTGCAGGAACGCGGGCACGCCCTCGGTGGTCTGCACCAGATTGGGCTTGGTCGCATCGCGCAGCAGCGCCGCCATGGCGCCGACCGCGCCGAGGTCGCCCGCGGTCACCGGCGTGCCGTCGGCGCGCGAGCCCACCACGATGCGCGCCAGACGCGCCTTGAGGTCGGGGATGTCGGCGGCCAGACACAGCACCGCCATGACCTCGCTGGCGGCCGTGATGTCGAAGCCCGTCTCGCGCGGCACGCCCTCCGTGCGCCCACCCAGACCCACGACGATGTCGCGCAGGGTGCGATCGTTCATGTCGATCACGCGCTTCCACGTGGTGCGACGCGCATCGAGGCCCGACGGATGGCCGAAGTGCAACGCGTTGTCCACGAGCGCCGCGAGCAGGTTGTGCGCGCTCGTGACCGCGTGGAAGTCACCGTTGAAGTGCAGGTTGATGTCGTCCACCGGCAACACCTCGGACGCACCACCACCCGCACCGCCGCCCTTCACGCCGAACGTGGGCCCCAGGCTGGGCTCGCGCAGCGCGACCGCCGCGTTCACGCCGATCCTGGCCAGGCCCTGCGCCAACCCGACGCTGGTCGTGGTCTTGCCCTCGCCGGCGGGCGTGGGGGTGATGGCGGACACGAGCACCAGCTTGCCCTTGGCGGGCCGGCCCTTGAACGCCGCGTGGGACAACTTCGCCTTCCAGTGACCGTACGGCTCCAGATGCGCCGGCTCGATGCCCAGCGCGCGCGCGACCTCGGTGATGGGTTTCATGGAGCCGACGATAGGCCCGACGCCGCGCGCCTGTCGACCCGCCCCCCGGTAGCCATCGGTCCCCCTCCGCGGCGTGCCCGACCACAGCCTTGCGTGGAGCCGGTCGGGGAGGCGGTGGGGATCGCCGGCGGCGGGGGGCCCGCTTCGCAGCCCCCTTGCCGACGCCCCACGCGCCCCCCCGACCTCCGCCACCGCCGAAGCGGACCGCCCCATCACCGCTCCCTCTTCCCTCGGGAGCATCGGGTTCGTCCCCCTGGCGCGCCGCAGAACACGCCCGCCCCCCTCGCACCTCGGGGCAAAGGGGGGATGTTCCGCCCGATCCTTCGCGGCCAAGGGCGAGGGTCGGCCCAAAGCCGACCCGCACGCCCGCCCGCGGCAACACCGCAGGCCCCGGGGCGCGTGGGGGTGTCGGCGAAGGGGGCTGCGAAGCGGGCCCCCCTGCAGCCGACGACCCCCACCGCCCCGGGGCCGGCTACACGCCACAAGACGTCCGCCTGCGGGAAAGCCCAAGAACCCCGCACGCATCCCCCCAAGGAATTGCCCCGCATGGGATTGCCGTCGCAAAGCGCGAGATTCTGGACTCAAGTCCGGCACGCCACGAGCCGAAGAACCCGGTGACCCCACTCTTCACCCCCGAACCATCACCGCTCATCGGTGAGAGGGAATGGCATGGATTCGCCCAAGCCCTGGACCGAACTCGGCACGGATGCCCCGCTGCTCGCCGCTGCGCAGCGAGGCGATCTCGCCTCGTGGCTGCAGCTGGTGCGCGTGCACCGTCTGCCGCTGTGGCGTGCGTGCCTCGCCATCACGCGCGATCGCGCCGATGCCGAGGCGCTGTTCCAGGAGACGCTCGCCAGCGCGACGCGTCAGGTGCAGACGGCGCCCTCGGGGCGCGCGGTGTTGCCGTGGTTCGTGCGTCTGGCGCGCGAGCTCGATGCGAACCGGCAGCGCACGCGCGGCATGCGTCCCACGCTGGGTGCGACGCGTCCCAACGGTGAGCCGTGGATCGAGGGCGCGCAGGGCGCGGCCTACATCCAGGACGAGAAGAAGGCGTTGCACGCGTTCGCCCTGCTGCACTCCGACGATCAGTGGCTGCTGACGCTGCGCATCGTCGAGCGTCTTTCGTACGCCGATATCTCCCAGATCACGGGACTGCCGGTGCCGCGCGTGATGAGCCGCATCGCGCTCGCCCGGGAGTACCTGGACCACATGACCGGCCTCGAGGGTCTGGCGGCATGATCCACCTGACCATTCAGCAGCTCTCTGCGTCGCTCGACGGCGCGCTCACCGGACCCTCGCTCGATCTCGTGGTCCGGCATCTCGCCATGTGCCCGGAATGCCGTGATCGTCAGGCGCGCCTCGTGCGCACCGACGACGCGCTGCGTCGGCTGCTCGCGCAGCAGACGACCGATGCGTTCCTCGACGATCTGTCCTTGCGTGCCGAGTCGTGGATCGCGGCGATCGCGCAGGGTCTGCCCGAGCCCGGCCCGCGCTCGAACGCGACGCACGTGCCCGCCGCGCCGACCGCGTCGGCCTACACGCCGCCGCCGCCGATGCCTGCTCCCGCGCCCGCACCGTCGCCGTCCGTCGTGCATCAGGCGGGCTGGGGCGTGATCGGCATGAAGCCGAGCGCGAGCCCGCAGCCTCCGGCGTCCGATCCGGACGAGGCGCGCCGCTTGATCGAGGCGATGGAACGTGCCGAGCACGCCTCGACCACGCCCGCCGCGCCCACGGATCCGATGCTGCCGCCCACCGCGAATCCCAGCGACCTGCCGACGTGGCTGCAGGAGCAGGCGCGCCGCGCCGCCGAGTCGCAGTTGCCGCAGGGCCCCGGTCTGGCGCAGGCGTCCGCACCGCCGACCGCACCGTTCCCGCGTGAGGCCTCCGCCCCCGCGTGGCCGTTGCCGCAGCCGCAGGTCGAGGCGCCGCGCCCGTGGTTCGTGCCCACGCCCGCACCCGCGCCGGTGATGGCCGTGCCGCAGGAACACGCGGCCTACGCGCCGCCGGCGATGCAGCCGAGCCCGGCGCCGCAGGTCACCGCGCCCGCGGCCTCGATCCCTTCGGCCGCCGCGACGCCCGCCTCGCCGTGGGCGAGTGCCCCGGCGATCCCGCAGCCGCCCGCGCCCGATCCCATCGCGCCGCAGACGCTGCCGACGCGACCGGGCACCGGCACCGATCGCTATCTGAGCTTCGAGCAGCATCGCCAGCTCACGCGCGGCACGAGCCCGCTGTTCCGTATCGGACTCACGATCGGCATCATGCTGGTCGCCAGCCTGGCGCTCGTGGTGTTGTCGCTCATGCTGACCCCGGAGCCGGTGCGTGTGAAGCTCGGTGAGCGCGTGCGCGAGCTGGTGCAGCGCCGCACGGCGAGTGTGGTGACCACGCTCACGCCGGTCCCCGCGAGCGCCCCGTCAACGACGAGCACGCCCACCACGGGCTCCGCGGCGACGACCGTCCACGAGCTCGCACCCAGCACGCCCTCGACGAACACGACGCCGACCGAATCGGTCGAACCCGCTCCGACCTCGTCGACGTCGGCGAGCCCCGCGGCCGCAACGACGCTCGTGCCGGTCCGGGTCACGTCCAGCACCCCGAGCTCGAACGCGAGTGCGAAGCCGACCGTGACCGCCACCGACGACAGCCACTGGCTGCAGTCGTGCGGTGTCGTGGTGGACGGCAAGGGCGCCCCGATCGCCGGCGCGCGCATCACCGTGACCGAGATCGCGCTCACGCTGCGCGCCGATGCCCAGGGCCGCTTCTGCATCGCCGCGCCCGCGGGGCCGCAGCATCTGCTCATCGAGGCACCGGGCTTCACGCAGGTGCGTCAGGCGGTCCGCTTCGCGCAGGGTTCGCCCGACCTGCGCCTGCAGCTCGACCGCATCCGCTGAGTCGCCGGGCGGCCCTCGCGCCGCCCGTGCGATGTCCTCCGAGGCGTGCATCGTCCGCCTCGAGCACGCCACGCGTCGCCGAGCGGGATTCTCATCCTGCACGCCGCACCTGACGCGATGGCGCATGCGAGGGCATGAATCCATTCACCTGGTCCCGCGCGCGCCATGACGATCGCTCATTCGCTGGGGATGCTCTTCAATCCCTCTCCAGAATCGATGCGAGTGCCCTCAAGGATGATTTCCGGCGACCGAGTACTACCGATGGCTACTCGCTCCATGGGCACGACGACCGCGACGCGGATGCGCTCGCGCGGTTCGTGACCCGGGGCGCCATCCCGGAGAACACCGGTGTCGCACTCGCACGAGACCCACGCGATGCAGCGGCGTCGGACGCATCCCCCCGTCCTCGCCGGAACCTTCGCACCCACGTCCGCACTCGAGACCGACGTCACGCTGTCCGCGCTCACCCTCGAGGACGGCGGCGATCGCTTCGCCGTGCCGCAGGCGCACCTCGAGGAGATCGTGCGCCCCACGCTGCAGCCGCTGCGTGAACGCGTCGAGATCCTCGAGGGCCGCGCGCTGTTCCGACTGCGTGGTGCGACGCTGCCGATCACGCGGCTCGGCACACGGCTGCGTGGGATCACCCCGGACGCGGGCGCGCTCGCGACGGACGAATATCCGCAACGCCTCATCGTGCTGCGCACGGCCGCCGGTCGGTTCGCCCTCGCGGTGGATGCCCTGCTCGACACCGAGAACCTGCGCGTCGCGCCGCTGCCGCGGCGATTGAAGGGGATGCCGTTCGCGATCGGGGCGGCGGTCTGTGACGACGGTCGCATCGCCGTCGTGCTCGATCCGTCCTCGCTCGCGGAACGCGTCGCACCGCGCGACGCGGCGACCGAGTCCGCGACGACGCGCCCGGAGGACTCGGGGCCGCAGGTCCGCATGATGCTCGTGCGCCTGCGCCCCGGTCGCTGTGCGGCCATCCCCGTGGACGAGGTCGCGCACATCGCGCGCTTCACCCCGCGCTCGCTCGAACGTCGCGGTGATCTGGAGCTCGCGCGCGATGCGCAGGGCGTGCTGCCCGTGTTCACGTTGGCGGGCGCGACCGCACCGCGCGACGACTGGCGGCCCGAGACACCGGAGCGTGCGCTCCCGGTGCTCGTGCACGTGCACGAGGGCCAGCGCATCGGTTATCTGGTCGAGGCGGTCGAGGACATCGTGCGCGTGCCACGCGACGGACACGAGAGCGCGCTGCTCGTGCGCGGCGTCGTGCACGAGCGCCGGTCGCTCGCGACGCTGGCGGCTCGCTTCGCGCGGGAGGCGGCATGAACGGCGCGCACGCCTGGTGTGCCTTCCACGCCGCCGACGCCACGTTCGGTGTCGCCGTCGATCGCGTGCAGGAGATCGTGCGCGAAGCGGCGATCGCCCGCACCCCGACCGCGCCGACCGCGATCGCCGGGCTCATGAACCTGCGCGGTCGTCTCGTGCCGGTGATCGACCTGCGCACGCTGTTCGCACGCCCCGCACGCGACCCCGAGGCCGCGACGTTCCACGTCATCGTCCGCGACGGCGACGACCACGTGAGTCTGCTCGTGGACCGCATCGTGGGCGTGCATCGCGCCCCGGACGGCGTGCTCGAGCCGCTGTCCGAGGCGATCGGTGAACCGCACACCGCCCTCGTGACCGGCGTGCGCCCCCATGGCGACGACATGCTGCTGGTGCTCGACCTCGACGCCCTGTTCGACCACGCGTTCCGAAGCCACGTCCTTCGCTGACCCCCACCGGACCCACCCCCGGGGTCCCTCACCATCACCCAGGAGTCGTCGTCATGAAGTGGACCATCCGCACCCGGCTCATCGCGCTGGGCTCGCTCGGCATCGCCCTGCTGCTCGCCGTCGGCGCCACCGGTTGGTGGACGCTGCGCACCGCCATCACCGCGAACGAGGTCATCGCGGTGCACGCCCAGGCGGCACGCAACCATCTCGAGATGGACATGATGCACGACGCCATCCACTCGGACGTGCTCGCGGCGATCACCGCGACGGATGCCGCGAGCGTGCGCGAGCAGCGCCAGAACCTGACGGACCACATCGAGTGGCTCCATAAGTTCGAGGGTCGCAACGAGGCGCTCGTGCTCGAGCCCGCGCTCGCGCAGGGCATCCGTGAACTGCGGCCGGAGTTCGAGCGGTACACGCACCTGGGCACGCAGGTGCTGGACCGCCTCGTGCAGGGGAATCGCGCCGGCGCACAGGCGCTGTATCCGGAGTTCATGGCCCAGTTCGAGCGCATCGAACCCATGGCCGAGAAGCTGAGCGAGGCGATCGAACACGAGAACGAGACCGATCAGGCCGCGCTCGCGCGCACGACGACCACGGGCCAGATCGTCATGGTGGTCATGAGCCTGCTCGCCGCGTTGGTCCTGCTCGTCGTGGCCGGCCGCGTCACGACGTCGATCGTGCAGCCGTTGTCCGCGATGGGTCGCGTCATGGACGAGGTCGCCGATGGCGACCTGGAGACGCGCACGCGGGCCACGACGGACGACGAGTTGGGACACCTCGGGCGCGCCATCGATCGCGCCGTCGAGAGCATGGCGCACGCCCTGTCGGGCATCGCGCGCAACGCCGAGGCTGTCGCGGGATCGGCCTCGTCGCTCGAACGCGTGAGCGAGGATCTCAACCGCAGCGCCGACGAGACCTCGACGCGGTCGCAGCAGGCGTCGGCCGCCGCCGAGGAGGTGGACGCCAGCGTGCGCCTGGTGGCCAACTCGTCGCAGCAGATGAGCACGAGCATCCGCGAGGTCAGCCAGGGCACGCACGAGGCGGTGACCGTGGGCGCGACCGCGATGCGCGTGGCCGGCGAGGCCAACCAGACGATCCGCCAGTTGGGCGAGAGCAGCGAGCAGATCGACAACGTCGTGCGCGTCATCTCGTCGATCGCCGAGCAGACGAACATCCTGGCACTCAACGCCGAGATCGAGGCGGCCCGTGCCGGTGAGGCGGGTCGCGGCTTCTCGGTCGTCGCCAACGAGGTCAAGGACCTCGCCAAGGAGACCGCGCGCGCGACCGAGGACATCGCCAAGCGGGTGAGTGCGATCCGTTCGGACAGTCGCGCCGCGGTGCAGGCGATCGGCGAGATCACCCGCATCATCGAGCGCATCGAGGCGACGCAGAACCAGATCGCCGACAACATGAAGGAGCAGTCGGGCGGCATCGCCGAGATCTCGCGCGGCATGAGCGAGGCGTCCATCGGCACCGCCGAGATCGCCCAGAACATCACCGCGGTCGCGGCGGTGGCCGAGCGCGGGGCGGCGAGCGCCCAGGAGACCCGCCGGGCGGCCGAACTACTGGCCGCGCAGGCCGCCGAACTGCAGGGTCAGGTGGGGGCGTTCCGGTTCAGCGACCGCGCCGAGGGCGCCGGTTCGGCCCGGGGCGCGGCCCGAACAGGGCGGGATTCCGGCCTCAGGCGCGCGGCCTGAACGGCCGATGACTCGGGGGAGGCCACCGGCGACGGCCGGGTTCGGCCCTCCCCTGAAGGGGTCGTCCCGGTCGTGACCGGTGGGGGCCCCGACCGCCATGGCAGGAGTCGCACATGAAGGCGCTGGTCGTGGATGATTCGGATGCGGTCCGCGGGATCCTCGCGACGCATCTGGCGCAAACGGGTTTCGACGTGGACGTCGCCGCCGACGGCTTCCAGGCCGTGAGCCGCGCCGGACAGTCGCCGCCCGACGTCGTGTTGCTGGATTGGGACATGCCCGGCATGGACGGCCTCGAGGTGCTGCGACGCCTGCGCGCGCAGTACCGCACCGCCACGACGCCGGTGATCATGTTGGCGACACCGCACGAGATGCCGTTCCTCGAGAACGCGCTCGACGCGGGGGCGAGCGAGTACCTGATCAAGCCGTTCGACGCCGACGGCCTGCTCGAGAAGCTCCTGTTGCTCGGCATCGACCCGCAGGCGCGCCGCACCGCTTGAGTCGTCCGCACTCCGAACGGGCCCGCGTGCCCTCGTACGAGGTTGGGCTTACACTCGTGCACACTCAGCCGCTCGTGTGACGCCGACCTCGGAGACCGCCATGCTCGTCGCCTATCGATTCCTGCACGTGCTGCTCGCGTTCGTCTGGTTCGCCGCCGTGTTCGCCGCTCACTGGAACGGCCTGCAGGCCCGGCGCTCGAACTCGTGGAGCACGCGCGCCGCGCTGTTCGCCCTCAATCGCGGCCTGTCCACGATGATCGCGCTGCCGTCGCTCATCGGTCTGGGTCTGGTGGGCAACGTGTTCGCCATGCAGATGGGCTACAGCATGAAGACGTCGATCCCGTTCATGGTCGCGAACGGCCTGTGGACCGTCGTGCTGCTGCTCACGCTCGTGCTCGAGATGCCCACCGCCGGTGCGCTGGGTGCGCTCGCACACGCCGCCGCCGACTCGGGTGCGAACACGGAACCCGCCGGCTGGAGCCGTGAACTGGCGCGCTGGCGCGCCGCCAACGGTCTGCTGCTGTTGGGCTTCTTCCTGCTGCTCGGCGTCATGGTGTCGCCGTGGGCGATGCAGCCCTGACCCCTCGTTCCACGCCGGCCGCACCGCGAACCGCGTCGGCCGCATCCGAAGTCGCAGGGCCCATCCCCGGCCCCACGCCCTGGAGAACGTTCCCGATGATCGCGACCCGCCGCTGGACCCCCCTGTTGCTGGTGCTGGGCACGATCGCCCTCGCCTCGCCCGCGCGCGTCGCGCAGGCGGTGGTGACCGGACCCGACACGCATCCGTGGAAGGCCGCCCTCGCGCGGCGCATGGCGCAGGAGCCCATGGAGCAGCGCGAGGCGCGCGAGGAGCGCGCCGAGGCGTTGCGCCGACTCGAACTGGCGCGACGTCAGGGGCTGCGGCCCGCCGGTGATCGCGCTCGGCCCGCGCGGATCGAGTCGCTGCGGGGTCTCGTCGCCGAGCCGGTCGTGCCCGTGCGCCGCGCCGCACCGTTCGGTGCCACCGCGTTCACGCCGCCCGCGAACCGCATCGTGAACAACCGCGCCGGTGACGTGTCCGACGCCGGCCAGAGCGAGACGGCGATCGTCGCGTTCGGCACTCGCATGGTCGCCGCCTGGAACGACGGGCAGGGCTTCCAGACGTTCAGCGACACGCAGGGTTGGGGCACCTCGATCGACGGCGGGCTCACGTGGGTCGATCAGGGCGCGCCGCCGAAGCCGGCGGGCGTCAACGGCTTCCAGTGGACGAGCGACCCCGTGCTCACCGTGAACGAGAAGACGGGTGCGGTGTACTACGCGGGGCTGTGCGACTACAGCGACGCGCAGGGCGCCAAGAGCGGTGTCGCGGTCATCAAGGGGCGTTGGAACGGCAACGCGTTCGCGTGGGGCGTGCCGGTGATCGCGCGCAGCGTGGACGCCTCGCTCGACTTCGTGGACAAGCAGTGGATCGTCGCGGACTCGGTCTCGGGTCGCGTGCACCTCACGTACTCGCGCTTCCCGAGCGGCCTGTCGCGCATCGAGTACACCTCCGCCGACAGCGCGCTCACGTTGTTCTCGCTCCCCAAGCCGCTGTCGCTCGACACCGTCACCGAGAACGGCTGGGTGCAGGGCTCGCGGCCGATCGTGGACGGCGATGGCCGTCTGTTCGTGATGTACTACCTGATCGGGCAGCAGGAGCTCGACTACTACCGCGTCTGCCGCTCGACCGACGGCGGCGCCACGTTCACGGCGCCCGCCACGGCGATCTCGTTCTACGCCAACTTCGGCACCGGTTGCCCGGCGTTCAATCGCGCGGTCGGCATCCAGTTCGCCGGGCTCGCGGTGGATCGCAGCCACGGCCCCAACCGCGGTCGCCTGTACCTGTCGTGGGCCGAGTCCATCGACTGGCTCGACGATCTGGTCAACATGGGCACGGGCACGCGCGTGGCCGAGCGCGAACCCAACGACAACGCCGCGACCGCGAACCCCGTCACGGTGGGGCAGCAGGTCAACGCCACGCTCGCGAGCCTGTCGGACGTCGATCTGTTCGCGGTGCCGTTGCTCGCGGGCCAGCACCTGCTGGTCGCGGCCGACTCCACCGGCGCCAGCGGCGAACTGTCGCTGCGACTGCTCGCGGGTGACGGCGTGACGCGGCTCACGTTCACCACGTTCGACCCGACCATCAACCCGTCGGCGAACGGCGCCCCGAGCGGCTGGTTGTTCACGGCGCCCGCCGCGGGCACGTACTACGTGCGCGTCGGCGCGCGCACCGGCAACGGCTCGTACCACCTCGTGACCGGCTTCGCGGATCGCGTCGGCGAGCGCGGACGCGATCAGCGCGACGTGTTCGTGGCGAGCTCCGACGACGGGGTCACGTGGAGCACGCCGTCGGCGCTGTCCGACGACGCGGTGGGCTTCGACGCGTTCCTGCCCGAGGTCGCGGTCGCCGCGGACGGTGGCGTGTACGCCGCGTGGTTCGACTACCGCGATTCGCCCGCCGCGACGAACGGCGGTCAGGCGGCCGTCTATCTGTCGCACTCGGGCGACGGCGGCACGAGCTGGACCACGCTCGGGGCAGCCAGCGACACGCTCTCCAATTGGTCGGCGTCGGTGAGCAACATCGAACCCAACCAGGGCGACTACCTGTCGCTGTTCGCGAACGGCAACCGCGTGTGGCCGTGCTGGTCGGACGCGCGTCGCGGCAACCCGGACGTGTTCGTGGCGGCCGTACCGCTCATCGCGAGCGGCGCGCAGGTGGCGTTCGTGAACGCTCGCGTCGCCCCGAACCGCGTGACGATCGACTGGACCGCCACGCCCGCCGACACGCTCACCATGCGGCTCTACCGCTCGGTGGACGGCGGCGCGTTCGCCTACCGCTCGGTCGAGCGGTTCTCGGCCACGGGCGCGCTCACGGTGACCGACACGACGGTGTCGCTCGGCCACACCTACAGCTACCGCCTCGGCCGGTTCCAGAACGGGATCGAGCTCTTCTATGGTCAGGTCACCGTGGCGGTGCCGACGACCTTCCCGCTCGCGTTGAGCCGCGTGTGGCCCAACCCGCTCGTGCAGGGCGACACGTTCACCGCCGACCTGTCGCTCGGCAGCGACTCCCCGGTCGAACTGAGTCTGTACGACCTCGCCGGTCGTGAGGTGCTGCATCGCACCGAGCGTCCGGGCCTGGGCCCGCAGCAGGTCACGTTCACGCTCGGCTCGCACATCCGACAGGGGCTCTACGTGTTGCAGGCCCGGCAGGACGGCCGCAGCGTGAGTCGCCGGATCCACATCGCCCGCTGACGTCGCACCCCGACGCCCCCGGACGCCCCCTGACAGGGCCGTTCGGGGGCGTCGTCGTGGACCGCGCGGCCCCATGAGACCGCAGACGCGGAACCCGAACCTGTCCTAGACTCATGGCATCCCAACGCGTGCACGTCCGGGCCCGCCCCGGCGTCCGCCCGCAGGATCCCGCCACCCATCCGCACCTCGAGGCCCACGGCATGCCCCGCATCCGACCGTCGCTCGTCCTGCTGCTCGTCTCGCTGCTCACCTCGACCGTGCAGGCCGCGCCGGTGTTCTCGCGGCTCGGTGCCGCGGGACAACGCACGTTCGCGGCCGCGCGTGCCGCCGCCGGCGTGACGCTGCCCACCGACGACGGGGCCGTGCTCATGTCGGTGGACACCGACGCGATGAGCGCGTTCCGCGCCGCCGGTGGCGGCACGTTGTCGCTGCCCACCGCCACGGGCGGCGTGCTCGATCTGGAACTCGAGCGCTACGACGTGATGGGCCCGAACACGAACGTCACGTACACCGACGCGACCGGCCGCCATCCGTTCGTGCCCGACGTGACGCTGTTCCGCGGCCACGTCGCGGGCGACACGACGAGCTGGGTGGTGCTGTCCATGAGCGGTGCGGGGGTGCTGGGCACGATCGAGCAGGACGGCCAGCGGCTCGTGCTCACCCCGGCGCAGGGCTTCGCGCCCGAGGGCAGCGCGAGCGTGGGCGTGCACGCGCTGGCACCCGAGAACGAGGCGTCGATCGCCGCCGCCGCGTCGCGCTGGGAGTGCGGCATCAACGCGAGCAACGAACGCGCGTACGGCCTGCGCGACCTGCCGCTGGGGCTCGAGGCCCCGCGCCGCACGGCGACGCCGGATGCGGCGCAGCTCAACGCGACCCGCATGAACTTCACCGCCGGCGTGGATTGCGACCTCGAGGTGTACGCCACCAAGTTCGGCGGCAACCTCACGGCCGCCACCGCCTACGTGATGACGCTGCTCGGCACGGTGAACCTGGTCTACGAGCGCGACCTCGAGGCCACGATCCTGTGGAACTACGTCAACCTGTGGACCGTGGCCGACCCGTACAACGCCACGTCCACCAGCGCGGAGCTGACCGAGTTCCGGGCCTACTGGGTCGCGAACAACGGCGCGATCAACGTGCAGCTCAAGCACCTGCTGTCGGGCCGCTCGCTCGGCGGCGGCATCGCCTATCTGGATGCGGTCTGCAGCAACGGCTACGGCGTGAGCCAGATCGACGGCGTGTACTCGTACCCGACCACGACGACGACGTGGGACGCCATGGTCGTGTCGCACGAGATCGGCCACAACATGGGCTCGCCGCACACGCACAGCTGCACGTGGCAGGCCGAAGGTCGTTGGACGGGCACGATCGACTCGTGCGTCACCGCCGAGGGCGGCTGCGCCACGTACACGACCCACCTGCCGCCCGACAAGGGCACCATCATGAGCTACTGCCATCTGGTGGGCGGCACCGCCGGCGGCATGCGGCTCGAGTTCCATCCCACGTGCGTCAATCGCATGCGCGGCGTCATGTCGAGCTGTGGCGCGATCCAGGGACTGGGGGGCACCGTGGCGCCGCCGCGCAACCCGGCGGCCACGAACATCCCCACGGGCGTGCGCCTGTCGTGGATCTCGGGCGGCGGCTCGGGCATCCAACGCTACACCGTGTATCGCAGTCGCCTGCCGCTCGACCTCAACGCGCGTTACGTCGGCAGCTCGACCGGTCTGTCGTACGACTCGCCGGGACTCGGCACCTATTACTACCGCGTGCGCGCGGTGCGCACGACGGACTCGTCGGCCACGAGCGGCGAGCTCAAGGCGACCGCGTGCGGGTTCACGTCCGGGGCGCAGGTCACCGTGGGTGCGCTGCCCACCGCCGCCACGAGCGAGGACTTGAACGGTGACGGCATCCTGGACGTGGCGCTCGTCACCAGCAGCAGCAACAACCTGGTCGCCTTCCTCGGTCAGGGCACCGGCGGCGTGGGCAACGGATCGTTCGGCACGCCGGCGAGCCTCGCGACCGGCGGCGCGCCCTCGTGCCTCGCGCTGCACGACGTGAACGGCGACGGTGCCCTGGACGCGATCGTCGGTGCGCAGACGGACAACTCGCTGCAGCTGCATCTGGGGCTCGGGCGTCCCGACGGCCTCGGCAACGTGTTCGGCATCGCCACACCGCTCGCTTTCCTGGGCTTCGCACCCACGGGGCTGGCGCTCGCGGACCTCGACGAGGACGGCCTCGTCGATCTGATCGTGGCGGGTGGACCCAACTACGTCACGACCCTGCGCGCGCAGGGCACCGCGGGCGTGCCCGACGGCACCTTCGCCGCGCCGGTCAACACGAACACGATCTCGACCTCGCGCGGTGTGATCGCGGGCGACTGGAACGGCGACGGCATCACCGACCTCGCGGTCACCGGCAGCACCCTGCGCCTGCTGTTCGGCAACGGCACCGGCGGGCGCGGGGACGGCACGTTCACCCTGGGCGGCACGAGCTACGCGACCGGCGCGACGCCGAACCACATGGCGACCGGCGACTTCAATCTGGACGGGATCACCGACCTCGCGGTGTGCAACACCGGCACGACCACGATCACCGTGCTGTTGGGTAACGGCACGGGCGGTGTGCCCAACGGCACGTTCGGCACGCCGATCACGGTGACCGCGGGCACCGGCCCCAACACCGTGCAGGTGGACGACTGGGATCAGAACGGCATCCCCGATCTGGCGGTCGCGAACAACAGCACGAGCAACGTGACCAGCATCCTGCTGGGCCTGGGCAACGGCCAGTTCGAGTCCGCGCAGACGTTCGCGACCGGCGGCAGCAATCCGGCGGCGATCGCGGTGAACGACTTCAACGAGGACGGTGCCCCCGATCTGTTCGCCTGCAACCGCAGCTCGCAGTCCGTCTCGCGGCAGCTCGCGAACTGTCCGGGCGTGCTGTCCACGGCGCTCACGCTGACGTCGCCGAACGGCGCCGAGCTGTGGGCGGACTCGACCGAGCACACGATCACCTGGACCAAGGGCACCGGCGTGGTGAACGTGGACCTGCAGCGCTCGAACGACGGGGGCGCGCACTGGATCACGCTCGCCCGCGGCCTGAGTGGCACGAGCTACGCCTACACCGCGGCGCCGCCGTACACGAACCGCGTGCGCTTCCGCGTCGTGGACAGCCACGCGGCGCAGACGGCCGATGCGAGCGACGCCGACCTGACCGTGTTCGACGCGGCGCTGCTCGGCGTGGGCGACGGTGCGCCGCGTCTGGCGCTGCTGGGGGCGTGGCCCAACCCGGCGCGACAGGACCTCGCGGTGTCGTTCACGCTGCCGCAGTCGGACGCGCGCGGTGCGCTCGAGCTGGTGGATCTCGCCGGTCGTCGCGTCGCCGCCGCCTCGCTCGCGGGCCTGGGTGCCGGCACGCATCGCGTGACGCTGCTCGAGCGTCGCACCGTCACGCCGGGCGTGTACCTCGTGCGTCTCACGCTCGCCGGCGAGGTGCGCAGCCTCAAGGTGGCCGTGCTGCGCTGAAGCGCCGAGAAACCGCTCTCGCACCCCCGCGCTTCACAACCCGTTCACATCCGGGCCCGGCCGCCGACGCCGGGCCCGGATTTTTTTCCGGCGCGGCCACAATTCCCCTTGCACCCCGGCGCACAGGGTGTATTTATTCACGCCCCCGCATACTTATGCAGCCGCCGCCCTCGGGCGCGGCGAGTGGGGAGCGACCGCGCGGGACGCGGTCGGCCATGGTCCGCGAGAGGCCCGATCCACGCCGCACCCAGGGGTCCACGTGTCGCGCACCGACCGACTCACGCTCATCGCACGCCTGCTGTCCGGCCGTCGCTTCTCCAATCAGGAGGAGTTGGCGGCGGCGCTCGCGCGTGCCGGCGTCGAGGCCACGCAGGCGACGTTGTCCCGTGACCTGCGCAGTCTGGGGGTGGCCAAGCGGTCGGGTCCCGATGGCAGCAATTGGTACGAACTCCCCACCCCGGCCACGGAAGCGCTCGATCGCGGCCGGCAGATGCTCGACCTCAAGATCTTCGTCAACGAGGTGCGCATCGCGCAGAACCTCGCTGTGGTGAAGACCCCTCCGGGACACGCGAGTGCCGTGGCCCGGGCCATCGACCTCACCGGTTTCCATGCCCTCGTGGGCACGGTCGCCGGCGACGACACGGTGTTGTGCATCATGGAGGACGCCATGGCGGCGAAGCGCTTCCGCAGGGATCTCGAGAACGTGAAGAACGGACTGGCGGTGGCCCAGTGAGCGCGCCCGCCGCGGCGCCCGTCGCCGCCACGCGTGGCACCACGACCGGCCGCACGGCCCGCATCGCCGTGCTCGGCGCCTCGGGCTACTCGGGCCAGGAGTTCATCCGCCTCGCGCTGGCGCACCCGGGTCTGAACATCACCGCGCTCGTCTCGCGCGAGTTCGCCGGTCGCCCCGCGAGCGAACTGCTGCCGGGTTCCGACGCGCGCGCCGTCGAGCTGCCGAGCCCGGTCGCGCCCGACGCGCTGCCGACGTTGCTCGCCGAGGGCGTGTTCGACACGCTCGTCTCGTGCCTGCCGCACGGCACCTTCAAGAAGCTGCTCGCCGAGCACCCGACGCTCGCCGACGCCGCGTTCATCGTCGATCTGTCGAGCGACTTCCGCGACGGCTCGAACGGTTTCGTGTACGGCCTGCCCGAGGCGTTCCGCGACTCGATCCACGGCGCGACGCGCATCGCCAACCCGGGCTGCTACCCGACCGCCGCGACGCTGTCGCTGCTGCCCGCGCTCGAGGCCGGTTGGCTGGGCGGTCCGGTCACGGTGACCGCGCTGTCCGGCGTCTCCGGCGCCGGTCGCGCGCCGAGCCTGCGCACGTCGTTCACCGAACTCGACGGCGGCGCCGGCTTCTACAAGGTCGGCGAGGTGCACCAGCACGTGCCCGAGATGGCGCGCAACTTCGGCCGCCTGTGCGGTGGCGAGGTGCCGGTGGCGTTCGCGCCGCAGCTCGCGCCCATGTCGCGCGGCATCCTGCTCACCGCGATCGCCCCGCTCGCCAAGCCGGTCACGCCGGAGCAGGCGCACGAGGCCTATACCACGCGCTACGCGGACGAGACGTTCGTGCGCCTGTTCGCGCCCGGCACGTGGCCCGAGACGCGGCTCGTGAAGGCGTCGAACCGTTGCGACCTCGCGGTCACCACGGTGCACGGCGGCCGCACGCTGCTCGCGACCGCGGCCATCGACAACCTGGTGAAGGGCGCGGCGGGACAGGCCGTCCAGAACCTGAATCTCGTGCTGGGCTGGCCGGAGAGCTGGGGCCTGCCGGTGCACGGCAACCCCTGGTGAGCGGGTTGGACGGGCATCCCCACGCGGGGCACCACGCGACGACGACGAACCCCACCGCGACGGGCGCACTGATCGTGAAGCTGGGCGGTCGCGCCCTCGAGGCACCCGGTGCGCTCGAGGAGTGCGCCTCGTCCCTGCGCGCGATCGCGGCGACGGGTCGCCCGACGCTCGTGCTGCACGGCGGCGGCGCCGAGGTCACCGCATGGTGTCAGCGCGCCGGCATCGAGGCGCGCTTCGCCGACGGCCTGCGCGTGACCGACGAGCCCACGCTCGAGATCGCGGCCGCGGTGCTGGCGGGGCTCGCCAACAAGCGCCTCGTCGCCGCGCTGCGTGCCCGCGGCGTGGACGCGGTCGGGCTGTCCGTGCTCGACGGCGGGATCGTTCGTGCGCAGCGTCACGCGCGCACCGAAGTGCTCGGCGAGGTCGGCGAGGTCGCGTCGGTCGATCCGTCGCTGCTCGCGACGTTGCTCGCGACCGGTCGGCTGCCCGTGCTCGCCTCGCTCGGCGACGACGGTGCGGGCGGGCTACTCAATCTGAACGCCGACGACGTCGCCGCCGCGATCGCGGCCGCGCTGCCGCAGAGCGAACTGGTGCTCCTGTCCGACACGCCCGGGCTCAAGCTGGGGGGCGAGGTCGTGCGCGACGTGCGCGCCCACGAGCTGCCCGCGTTGCTCGAGCACCCCGAAGTCCTCGGCGGCATGCGGCCCAAGCTGCGCGCCGCCGCCACCTCACTCGCGGCCGGTGTGCGACGTGTGCACATCGCGGCCTGGCAGGGCCCCGAGACGTTGGCCGCCCTGCTCGCCGGCACCGGTCGCGCCACCACGTTGCACGCCGCCTCGCTCAATGAGGAGAGCCATGCCTGAGACCACCCGCATGAGCCCCGTGCCCACGACGAACGTCCCGGCCCCCGCCGCGCCGGCGCTGGCGCACGACGAAGTGGGCCTGTTCGCGCCGCTCTACCCGCTGCCGCGCCTCGAACTCGTCGAGGGCGAGGGCGCCTGGGTGCGCGACGCGGGCGGCAAGCGCTACCTCGACTTCACCTGCGGCATCGCGGTGAACGCGTTCGGCCACGCGCCGCGCGGCCTCGCCGAGACCCTGGCGGCGCAGCTCACGCGTCTGGGCCACACCTCGAACCTGTTCGCGAACGAGCCCGCACTGGCGTTGGCGCGCGAACTCACCGAGGCCACCGGCTACGAGCGCGTGTTCTTCTGCAACTCGGGCACCGAGGGCAACGAGGCCGCGCTCAAGTTCGCGCGCGCCCGCGCCCACAAGCTGGGCAAGCCCGGGCGCGGGATCGTCGCGTTCAAGGGCGGCTTCCACGGCCGCACCGGCTTCGCGCTGTCGGCCACGCAGAACCCTCCCTACCGTGAGCCGTTCGAGCCGCTCATCCCGGGCGTGCGGTTCGGCGAGTACAACGACGTCGCCGGGCTCGATGCGCTGATCGACGACACCGTCTGCGCGGTGATCGTCGAATGCGTGCAGGGCGAGGCGGGCGCGGTCCCGGGCACGGCCGAGTTCCTGCAGGCCGTGCGGGCGCGCGCCACCGCGGTCGGCGCGCTGCTCGTCATCGACGAGGTCCAGACGGGCATGGGCCGCACCGGTCGTGTGCTCGCGCAGCAGCACTTCGAGCTGCGGGGCGACCTGACCGTGATGAGCAAGGCGCTCGGGGCCGGGCTGCCGATCGGCGCCGTGCTCATGACGGCCGACGTGGCGCAGCACCTCGCACCGGGCATGCACGGCTGCACGTTCGGCGGCAACGCCGTGTGCGCCGCCGCGGCGCGTTGGTCGCTGGCGCAGGTGCGCCGCCCCGCCTTCCTGGAGCGCGTCACGCGCGCGGGGCGGGTGCTGGGCGACGGGCTCGCCGCGCTCGCCGAGACGCATGCGAACGTCGTGCGCGAGGCCCGCGGCATGGGCCTGCTGCGCGCGATCGATCTCAAGCCGGGCGGGATCGAACCCGCCGCCCTGGTCACGGCCGCGCGCGACGCCGGCCTGCTGCTGGTCCGCGGAGGCGATCGCGCGTTGCGCGTGCTGCCGCCGCTCACGGTCACGGATGCGGAGATCCACGAGGGACTCGACAGGCTCGACACGGCACTCCGCGCGTGCGCGAGCAAGGGAGGTGAGCAGAAGTGAGCAAGCCCCAGGTGAAGCGTGCGGCGTTGGCGTACTCCGGTGGACTCGACACCAGCATCATCGTGCCGTGGTTGCGCGAGCACTACGGCTGCGAGGTCGTGTGCTACTGCAGCGACGTCGGTCAGGGCGGCGAGGAGCTCACGGGCCTCGAGGCCAAGGCGCGCAAGATCGGCGCGGCCGAGGTCATCGTCGAGGACCTGCGCGAGACGTTCGTGCGCGACTACTGCTTCCCCGCGCTGCGCGCCGGCGCCGTGTACGAGGGCCGCTACCTGCTCGGCACCTCGCTCGCCCGGCCGCTCATCGCCGCGCGTCAGGTGTGGGCCGCCGAGCAGACGGGCTGCGACGCGCTCGCGCACGGCTGCACGGGCAAGGGCAACGACCAGGTGCGCTTCGAGCTCACCTACATGTCGCTCGCGCCGCAGCTGCCGGTGATCGCGCCGTGGCGCGAGTGGGACATCGTCTCGCGCGAGGACGCGCTCGAGTACGCCGCCAAGCACCACGTGCCGCTGGCACAGAAGAAGGACGACCTCTACTCGCGCGACGCCAACCTGTGGCACATCAGCCACGAGGGCGGCGCACTCGAGGATCCGTTCAACGCTCCGCCCGAGGCCATGCACAAGCTCACCTCGACGCAGCCCGCGTGGCCGGACACGCCCGAGACGATCGTCGTCGGCTTCGAGCGCGGCACGCCGGTGAGCGTGAACGGCAAGCGCCTCGGCCCCGTGGCGCTGCTCGAGACGCTCAACACGATCGCGGGTAAGCACGGCGTCGGTCGCGCCGACGTGCTCGAGAGCCGGCTCGTGGGCATGAAGTCGCGCGGCGTGTACGAGACGCCGGGCGGCACGGTGCTGCACGAGGCGTTGGACGACCTGTGCCGTCTGGTGCTGCCGCACGACCTGCTGCGCACGCGCCTCGAACTGGCGCCGCGTTACGCCGACCTCGTGTACAACGGGCTGTGGTTCTCGCCGCTGCGTCACGCGCTGCAGGCGTTCATGGACAACGCCCTCGAGGTCGCCACGGGCGAGGTCAAGGTCGAGTTGTTCAAGGGTCGCGCCGTCGCCGTGGGCCGCAAGAGCCCGCAGACGCTGTACCTGCCGCAGCTCGCGTCGTTCAGCATGAAGGGCTACCGCCCGCAGGACGCCGAGGGCTTCATCCGTCTGTTCGGTCTGCCGCTCGCCACCGCCGCTCAGCGCGATCAGGCGGCGAAGACCGAGACCGTCCCCTCGAACGTCTGACCCCCACTCGACCCGCCGCGCGCGTCGCGGCGGGTCGCGGAGGCCCCCATTCGTGAGTGAGCAGAAGAAGGAAGCGGTGTGGCAGGGCCGGCTCGCGGCCGGTCTCGATCCGCGTGCGCAGAAGCTCAACGACTCGCTGCCCGTGGACGGGCGGCTGGTGAACGAGGAGCTCGCCCTGTCGCGCGCCTACGCCACCACGCTCGCCGAGTGCGGCGTCATGACCGCGGCCGAGCGCGATGCGCTCATCGCGGCGTGCGACGACCTCGAGCGCGGGCTCACGGCGGGCACGGTCAAGCTCGCGGGTGAGGACGTGCACTCCGCGGTCGAGGCGGCGCTCGGGGAGCGCTGCGGCGATCCGGCGCGTCGTCTGCACACCGGACGCTCGCGCAACGACCAGGTCGCGACGCTGTTCCGCATGCACGTCATGCGGCTGTGCGACACCGCCATCGAGGGCGTGCGCGAACTCGAGCGCGCGCTCGTGACGCAGGCGCGCGACTCGGGCGACATCGTGTGCGCCTCGTACACGCACCTGCAGCCGGCGCAGCCCATCCGACTGGCGCACTGGTGGCTCGCGCACGTCGAGGCGTTCGCGCGCGACGAGGAGCGGCTCATGGAGGCCCGCGAGGCCGCCGATCGCATGCCGCTCGGCTCGGGCGCCGTCGCCGGCACGCCGCTCAAGTACGACCGTGCCTCGCTCGCCACGCGGCTGGGGTTCTCGCGCGTCGCGCTCAACTCGCTCGATGCCGTGGGCGACCGCGACTTCGCGGTGCAGTACCTCAACGCCGCCGCGATGCTCGGCCTGCACCTGTCGCGCATGGCCGAGGACCTGGTGCTGTTCTGCTCGCCCGCGTTCGGCTGGTTCGCCGCACCGGACGGGTTCTCGACGGGTTCGAGCCTGCTGCCGCAGAAGCGCAACCCCGACCTGTTCGAACTCGCGCGCGGCAAGAGCGCGCGGCTGCTCGCCAACGCGCAGCGCATGGCGACGCTGCTCAAGGGCCTGCCGAGCTCGTATCAGAAGGATCTGCAGGAGGACAAGGAGGCGGTGTTCGACACCGCCGACACGCTCGACGCCATGCTGGGCGTGCTGCCGGCCTCGATCGACGCGCTCGTGCCCAACCGCGCGCGCATCGAGTCGTCGCTCACGAGCGACCTGCTCGCGGTGGAACTCGCCGACGCGCTCGTCGCGGTGGGCGTGCCGTTCCGCGACGCGCACAAGGCCGTCGGTGCGCTGTGGGCCGCCGCCGAGCGCGCGCAGTGCGAGCCGGCCGACCTGCCGCTCGCCGATCGTCTGGCGCTCTCGGAGCACTTCACCGACGACCGCTTCACGGGCCTCACCATGGAGGCGGCGATCGGTCGCCGCACGCACACGCCGGGTGCGGGTTCGACGCCGCACCAGCTGGCGATCCACGAGGCGCGTCTGGGGCTCGGCTTCGGCGACGACGCCGACGTGCCGTCACCCGCCGACGTCATCGCGGGCGACCCGTCGCGCGTGAGTGCGACGCGCGTGCCGCTGCCGACCACCGCCCGCGTCGCCGACGGCAGCGAGCGCCGGCTGGGCGAGGGCCTGGTCCTTCGTCGCGCGACCGTGGCCGACGTCCCCGGCATCGCCGGTGTCATGGCGCCGTACGTCGTCGAGGGCGTGCTGCTGCCGCGACCGGTGTCCGAACTGTACCAGTGCGTGCGCGAGTTCTGGGTCGTCGAGCGCAGCAACGCCGACGGCGCCGCGATCGTCGCGTGCGCCGCGCTGCGACTGCTGTGGAGCGACATGGGCGAGGTGCGCTCGCTCGCCGTGCGCCCCGATGCGCACGGACAGGGTCTGGGTGCCGCGCTCGTGGACGCCGTCGTCGGCGACGCGCGCACGCTGGGACTGCCGCGCGTGATCGCGCTCACGCGCGAGGTGGCGTTCTTCGAGCGCTGCGGCTTCACGACGCAGCAGCGCGAGAGCATCCCGCGCAAGGTGTGGACCGACTGCGTGCGCTGCCCCAAGCGGCACGCGTGCGACGAGGTCGCGGTCGCGTTCGATCTGGTGCCGGGGGCCTCCGAGGAGGCGGCGCGCGCCGGTCGTTCGTACGTCCTGCCCATGCCGACGGCGATCGACCCCGATGCCGACGTGCTGCCGGTGATCTCGTGAACGACGGAGGGAACACGATGACGGGCACGCCCGAGCATCTGGTGGACCTCTCGGGGATCACCCGGGAGTTCGCGCTGGACCTGTTCGCCGAAGCCGACCGGCTGCGCGCGGTGCGCGGCACGCCGGACGCGCCGCGCCCGCTGGCGGGCAAGACCGCCGCGCTCGTGTTCCACAAACCGTCGCTGCGCACGCGCGTGTCGTTCACCGTGGGCATGCACGAGCTGGGCGGCGACGCGGTGGACCTGGGCGTCGTCGAGGTGAGCGAGACCGGCCGCGAGACCGTCGAGGACGTGGCCCACGTGCTCTCGGGCATGGTGGACCTCGTCGTCGTGCGCACGTTCTCGCACCGGCTGGTGCAGCGTCTGGCGCAGCACGCCACGATCCCCGTGATCAACGCGCTCACCGATCATTCGCACCCGTGCCAGATCCTCGCCGACCTGTACACGCTGTGGCGTCGGGGTCGCGATCTGGATCGCATGACGGTGGCGTGGGTCGGCGACGGCAACAACGTGCTGCACTCGTGGCTCGAGGCGAGCACGCTGTTCGGCTTCCAGCTGCGCGTCGCGGTGCCCGATGGCTTCGAGCCCGACGCGGGCCTGTACCTCGACGCCGAGGTGCGCGCCAAGGGTGGCGTGCGTCGCGTGCGCGATCCGTACGAGGCCGTGCGCGGGGCCGACATGATCTACACCGACACGTGGACGAGCATGGGTCAGGAGCGCGAGTCCGAGTGGCGTCGCATCGCGTTCAGCGGCTACACCGTGGACGAGCGCATGATGGCCGCCGCCGCCCCGGACGCCGTGTTCATGCACTGCCTGCCCGCGCATCGCGGTGAGGAGGTCACCAACGAGGTGATCGACGGGCCGCAGAGTCTGGTGATCGAGCAGGCCGAGAACCGTCTGCATCTGCAGAAGGCGCTCATGGTCGCGCTCGCCGGCCACACCTGGCAGGGCCGTGCGCGCACGCCGCGGGCGCGCCGCGCCACGCCCGACGCGCGC
>CAZZLY010000035.1:13256-23709 GCA_964655175.1 uncultured bacterium | reverse complement strand
GATCGAGGGGGGCGGAAATCTCGCAAACCCTTGTCATTCGGTCGAATATGTTGACGGCAAGCCCCCCGCTCGCCTACTTTCCCGTGTCCGCACCCCACCCTCCCGGAGGACCCGAATGATCCGCAGCATGACGGGCTACGGCTCGGCCGAAGTCGAGCGTTCCGGGCAACGCGTGTCCGCCGAGATCCGGTCGGTCAACCACCGCTTCTGCGAGGTCTCGATCCGCGGCCCCAAGGTGGCGCTCCTGTTCGAGGAGCAGATCCGCCGGGTGGTGCAGGACCGTTACTCGCGCGGCAAGTTCAACCTCACCATCAGCTGGAGCGGTGCGGGTGAGCGCGGCGAGGTGCTCAAGCTCAACGACGACGTCGCGCGCCGCTACGTGGACCTCATGTCGGACCTCAAGACCCGCTACGGGCTCTCGGGCGAGATCGACCTGGCCACCGTCGCCGGGCTGCCGGACCTGTTCACGTGGGAGCACAGCTCCATGTCCGACGAGGAGAGCTGGGAGGTCCTCGAGGCGGTCGTGAACCAGGCCTGCGACAGCATGACGCTCATGAAGGATCGCGAGGGCAAGGCGCTGGCGCGCGATTTCGAGCTGCGTCTGGGCGTCATCCGCCGCGAGCTCGACACGGTCGTGGAGCGCGCGCCGCTGCGCCCGCTCGAGGCCAAGGAGCGCATGCTGGGCCGCATCAAGCCGCTGCTCGACGACGTCGAGATGGACCCGGTGCGCATCGCGCAGGAGGTCGCCATGCTGGCCGACCGCCTCGATTGCACCGAGGAGTGCGTGCGTCTGTCCGCGCACCTCGAGCAGTTCCAGCACCTCATCGACAACGCCGAGATGGCCGGTCGCAAGCTCAACTTCCTGCTGCAGGAGATGAACCGCGAGGCCAACACGATCGGCTCCAAGGCCAACGACGTGACCATCGGCCGCGCGGTGATCGTGATGAAGGAAGAGATCGAGCGCATCCGCGAACAGGTCCAGAACGCCGAATGACCACGCTCGCCCTGCCCACGACCACGCCCACGACCACGTCGCGCGAACCCCGCGCGGGCGCGGTCACGCCCGGGTTCGTGCTCGTGCTGTCCGGGCCGTCGGGCGCGGGCAAGGGCACGCTGCTCGCGCATCTGTTCGCGCAGCGCCCCGACTGCGTGTTCTCGGTCTCGGCCACCACGCGCCCCATCCGCAAGGGCGAGGTGGACGGGCGCGAGTACCACTTCCTCGACCGCGCCACGTTCGAGCGCCGCCGCGACGCGGGCGAGTTCCTGGAATGGGCCGAGGTCCACGGCAACCTGTACGGCACGCTGCGCTCCGAAGTGGACGCGCGCGTGGCCGCCGGCAAGGTCGTGGTGCTCGACGTGGACGTGCAGGGCGGTGCGAGCCTGCGGCGCGTGCTGCCCGAGGCGCTGAGCATCTTCGTGTACCCGCCGTCGCTCGATGCGCTGCGCGCGCGCCTGCGGTCGCGCGCGACCGACGCGCCCGAGGTGATCGAGCGCCGGCTCGCCAACGCGCCCGGCGAGATCGCGCAGTGGGTGCACTACCAGTACGTGATCATGAACGACCGGCTCGACGTCGCGCAGCAGCAGCTGCTCGACCTGCACGACGCGGCGCTCGCGCGCGCGCGGCAGCGCACGGCCGGCTGAACTTTCGCAACACCACACGCGCGCGGCGTCACGGGTGCGCCGCGTGGCTTCACATGAACCCGCCGCAGCAGGAGACCGAATGAAGCTGTCCGCACTGGTTCCGCCTCCGGGCAAGAGCAAGTACGAGCTGTCGATCGTCGCCGCGCGCGAGGCGCGTCGCCTCAACGACTGGGTCCGCCGCAGTGGCGAGACGCTGCCGGGCAAGGTGACGGCCGTGGCGCTGGGCCGCGTCATCAGCGACGACGTGCCGTACTACTACGAGGACCCGATGGCGATCCTGGCGCAGAACGCCGCGCTGGCCGAGAGCATGCAGATGGGCGACAGCCTGGGCATGCCGATCATGCCGCCGCCCGCGCCGGAGTCGCTGCCCGATCCGACGCCCGAGCCGACGGACGAGTGATCCATGCTGCGCGACCGCGTCGTGGTGGTCGGGGTCTCGGGCGGGATCGCAGCCTACAAGGCGTGCGAACTCGTCCGGCGGCTCCGCGACCGCGGCGCGGCTGTGGTGGTGGTCATGAGCAAGGCGGCGTGCGAGTTCGTCACGCCGCTCACGTTCCAGGCGCTGAGCGGTAACCCCGTCGTCTCGAACCTGTGGGGCGATCAGGCCCCGCGGTTCCAGTTGCCGCAGCCCGCGGCCGCGCGCGTGCGCGGCCACGTCGAGCACGTGGACATCGCCGAAGCGGCCGATGCCGTGGTGCTCGCACCCGCGACCGCCGATCTCATGGCGCGCCTGGTGCACGGCGAGGCGCCCGATGCGCTCACCGCGCTCGTGCTCGCCACGCCAGCCCCGGTGCTCGTCGCGCCGGCGATGGACCTGCAGATGTGGCGCAACGCGGCCACGCAGGACAACGTGCGCACGCTCGTCTCGCGCGGGCTGCGTTTCGTCGGGCCCGACTCCGGGCCGCTCGCCTCGGGGCTCGCGGGGCCGGGACGACTCGCCGACGTCAACGCGATCGTCGACGCGACCGACGAGATGCTGCGCCTGCGCACGAGCATGAAGGGGGTGCGCGTGCTGATCGGTTCCGGCCGCACCGAGGAACCGCTCGATCCGGTGCGCGTGCTCACCAATCGTTCGAGCGGTCGCATGGGGTTCGCGCTCGCGGAAGCCGCGCGCGATCGCGGCGCCGACGTCACGGTCGTCGCCGGACCCACGAGCGTCGAGCCGCCGCACGGCGTCACGATCGTGCCGGTCACGACCGCGCTGCAGATGGAGCGCGCCATGACCGACGCAGCGGTGCGCGCCGACGTCGTGATCATGGCCGCCGCGGTCGCCGACTACCGCCCCGCGCGAGTCTCGAACGCCAAACTCAAGCGCGACGGCACGCCGCTCACCGTCACGTTCACGCCCAACCCCGACATCCTGGCGGGACTCGGTGCGGCGCGACGCAAGGGCCAGCAGATCGTCGGCTTCGCGCTCGAGACGCACGACGGGGTCGAGAACGCGCGCAAGAAGCTCGTCGCCAAGCGCGCCGACCTCATCGTGCTCAACAGCCCCGAGAGCGGCATCGGCACCACGACCAATCGCGTCACGCTGGTCGAATCCGGTGGCGTGGTCGAACTGCCCGAGGCGGGCAAGCGCGAGGTGGCCGAGCGCATCCTGGATCGCGTGCTCGAACGGCGCGGCACGACCGCGCCCAAGCTGGCGATCGCGGGCGGTGCCACGCGCAAGCGTCCGGCCTCGCGCCCGTCGCCCAAGCGTGCGGCCGCGCGTGTGCGTGCGACGCCCGGCGTCGTGCTGCCGATCACCGGTTCGACGCGTGCTCGCAAGGCGCGCGCCAAGGTCGTGGCCCGCGGGCCGCGCAAGGGAGGCCCGCGATGAGCGACGACCTGCGTCGCGAGGCCGCCGACATCGCACGTGCGCTGCGGCGTCGCGTCGAGCGCGAGCGGTCGCTCGGCACGGGCGACCTGCTGGCCGACGGTGTGGCGCGCGTGCGCAAGGCGCGCGGCACGCACACCGAGCACGTCGCGGGCTTCACCGCGCCGGTCGCGCCCGCACCCGCGCGCGCGATGACGCCCGCGCCGAGCCCCGCGCCCACCCGCACCGCGGCCACCGTGCCGAGTGCGCCCGCGCGGCCCGCGCCGCCGCGCCCGGTGCGCATCGACGAGACGCGCGTCGCTGCCGCCGCGCCGGAACTGCCCGAGTTCCTGCGCAACGCGCCCGAGCGCAAGCCCGGTGCGGACAAGCCCGCGGTCGCATCGCCCGCGGACGACATCGTGCTGCCGCCGTTCACGCAGCCGTTGTTCCCCTCGGCGCTCAAGAACGGTCGCGACGGCCTGCACGAGCGCGCGTTGCCGGTGCTCGACGCCGTCGCTTCAGAAGCGAGCGCGTGCCAGAAGTGCAACCTGTGCACCACGCGCACCAAGGCGGTGCCCGGCATCGGTTCGGCGCGCAGTGGCATCGTGTTCGTGGGCGAGGCGCCCGGCGCCGACGAGGACGAGCGCGGCGAGCCGTTCGTGGGCCGCGCCGGCGAACTGCTCACCAAGATGATCGCCGCCATGGACGAGAAGCAGCTCATCCCCGGCGTGAAGCTGGACCGCGAGCACGTGTTCATCGTCAACGTGCTCAAGTGCCGTCCGCCGGACAACCGCAATCCGCTGCCGCCCGAGATCGAGGCGTGCTCGCCCTACCTGCTGCGGCAGCTCGAGGCGCTGCAGCCGCGCGTCATCTGCTGCCTGGGCAAGTTCGCCGCCGATCTGCTGCTGCAGCTCAAGAACACGACCATCGCCGGCATGCGCGGTAAGACGTATCGCTGGCGCGGCGCCAAGCTCATCGTGACGTACCACCCGGCCTACTGCCTGCGCAGTCCCAGCGCGAAGCGGCCGGTGTGGGAGGACCTGCAGCGGCTCGCGCAGGAATACCTCGCCGACTGAACCCCACCCCGGGCGCCGCGAGCGCCGGGAAGGAACACCGATGTCCGACATGATCGAACGCACCGCCTCCGGTTCGCCGGGTCTCGTGCCGCCGCAGGCGCTCGACGCCGAGCGCTCCGTGCTCGCGGCCATGATGCTCGACGAGGCCGCCATCGGCCGCGCCATCGAGACGCTGTCCGCCGCCGCGTTCTACCGCAGCGCGCACGGCAAGCTGTTCGATGCGCTCATCGCGCTCTACTCCAGCAACACGCGCGCCGACCTCATCACCGTGTCCGAGGAGCTCAAGAAGCGCGGCGAGCTCGAGTCGGTGGGTGGGCCCGCGTTCCTCGCGCAGATCCTCGAGTACGCCACCACGTCGGCCAACATCGAGCAGCACATCCGGATCGTGCACAGCAAGGCGATCCTGCGTGCGCTCATCAAGGCCACGACCGAGATCCAGCAGCAGTGCTACGCGGGCGCCGAGGAGACCGCCGAGATCCTCGATCAGTCCGAGGCGCGCATCTTCGGGATCACCGACTCGCGCATCCGCGCCGGGTTCACCGAGATCAAGGATCTGCTCAAGCCGGCGTTCACGCAGATCCAGGCGCTGTTCGATCGCAAGGAGCAGGTCACCGGCGTGCCCACGGGCTGGGAGGACCTCGACAAGCTCACCAGCGGTTGGCAGCCGGGCGACCTCGTGATCCTGGCCGGACGTCCCGCCATGGGCAAGACCTCGGCGGCCATGAACATGGCCGAGAACGCCGCGATCCATTACAAGAAGAACGTCGCCGTGTTCTCGCTCGAAATGAGCAAGGAGCAGCTCATCCTGCGCATGCTGTGCTCGGCCTCCGAGGTGGACATGCACAAGGTGCGCACGGGCCGTCTGGGCCACGAGGACTGGCCGCGGTTGACCACCGGAGCCGGGCTACTGAAGGAGGCGTCGATCTTCATCGACGACTCGCCGGCGCAGTCCGTGCTCGAGATCCGTGCGAAATGCCGTCGGCTCAAGGCCGAGGGCCGGCTCGACATGATCGTCATCGACTATCTGCAGCTCATGCGCGCCAGTGGCCCGGCCGAGAACCGTGTCCAGGAGATCTCGCAGATCTCGCGAGGCCTCAAGGCGCTCGCCAAGGAGCTCAGCGTGCCGATCATCGCGCTCTCGCAGTTGTCGCGCGCCGTCGAGCAGCGCGGCGGCGGTGGCCGTCCGCAGCTCTCGGACCTGCGCGAGTCGGGCTCGATCGAGCAGGACGCCGACATCGTGCTGTTCGTGTACCGCGAGGTCGTGTACAAGCCGGACACGCCGGAGCCGGGCAAGGCGCAGATCATCATCGCCAAGCAGCGTAACGGCCCCACCGACGACGTCGATCTCACGTTCCTGCGCGGGTGCACCAAGTTCGTGCCCTACAGCGCGGTCATGTCGGGCGAGACCGAACCGGGATACTGACCCCATGCGCCACGAGAGTCTCCCGGTCCGCGGCATCGACGCCCTCGGGGACGTCGTCGCCGACATGGTCGCGGAGATCGGCCGCATCGCGCTGCTCATGCTGGACACGTTCCGCTGGCTCGCGCGTGGGCTCAAGGCGCCGCGGCTGATCGTGGACCAGATGCAGATGATCGGCGTGCAGTCGCTGCCGCTCGTGTTCATCGTGAGTCTGTTCACGGGCGCGGTCGCCGCGGTGCAGGCGGCCTACCAGTTCTCGAACGTCGTGCCGCTCAAGTTCATCGGTTCGGTCATCCTGCGCTCGGTGATCATCGAGCTGGGGCCGGTGCTCACCGCGCTCATCGTGGGCGGCCGCGTGGGTGCCGCGATCGCCGCCGAGCTCGGCACCATGCGCGTCACCGAGCAGGTCGATGCGCTCGAGGCCATGGCGATCAACCCGGTGCGCTACCTCGTCGTGCCGCGCGTCGTGGCCGCGGTGATCATGCTGCCGGTGCTCACCATGCTCGCCAACGCGGTCGCCATCTTCGGCGGCTACGTCGTGTCGGTCACCAGCATCGGCGTGACGACGCACACCTACGTGACCGGTCTGCAGAACTACTTCTACATGAAGGACCTGCTCTCGGGGCTCATCAAGGCGTTCGTGTTCGGCGGCATCATCAGCTGGATGGGCTGCTACCACGGGTTCCGCACCGAGGGCGGCGCCGAGGGCGTGGGCAAGGCCACGACCTACGCGGTCGTCTCGTCGTGCGTGCTCGTGCTCATCAACGACTACGTGCTCGCGCACGTGCTCTTCCGGTTCATCTTCGCGTCATGATCCGCATCCAGGGGCTCGCCAAGCGGCTCGGCCGCAAACAGGTGCTCGACGGTCTCGACCTCGAGATCCCGACGGGCTGCACGCTGGTCGTGCTCGGGCAGAGCGGTACGGGCAAGAGCGTCCTGCTCAAGCACATCATCGGGCTCATGCAGCCCGACGCGGGCACCATCGAGGTGGACGGCACCGTCGTCACGGGCATGGGCGAGCACGCGCTCGACGAGGTGCGCAAGCGCTTCGGCATGCTGTTCCAGGGTTCGGCGCTGTTCGATTCGCTGTCGGTGGGCGAGAACATCGCGCTGCCGCTGCGCGAGCACACCGACCTCGACGACGCCGCCATCCGCGCGCGCGTGGCCGAGCGACTCGAGTGGGTGGGCCTGCCGGGCATCGAGGACATGAAGCCCGCGTCGCTGTCGGGCGGCATGCGCAAGCGCGTCGGACTCGCGCGCGCGATCGCCATGGACCCGGCCTACATCCTGTACGACGAGCCCACCACCGGGCTCGATCCCATCATGTCGGACACCATCAACCGCCTCATCCGTTCGCTGCAGGCGCGCATCGGCGTGACCTCGATCGTGGTCACGCACGATCTGCACAGCGCGTTCGCGGTGGGCGATCGCATGGCCATGCTGCACGCCGGCCGCGTCGTGTTCTCGGGCACCGCCGACGAGACGCGCACCACGACCGACGCGCGCGTGCGGCAGTTCATCGAGGGCTCGAGTGTCGGGCCGCTCACGAACGGGGTCGCATGAACCGCCACGCGCGACCGCGTTCCGGGTCCGTCGCCCGCAGGGGCGGACCGATTCGGGAAGGGAGACCCGTATGAGTCGCAGAGCCGAGATCCAGGTCGGCGTCACCGTGCTCGTCGCACTGGGGATCACCCTGTGGGGCGTGACCTGGCTCAAGGAGATGTCGCTGTCGCGCAAGGTGCGGCAGTGGCACGTCACGTTCCCGCAGACGGGCGGCCTCGCCACCAGCGACGAGGTGCAGGTGAACGGCCTGCGCAAGGGTAACGTGGCCGAACTGCATCTGGCCGGGGACCACGTCATCGTGGACCTCGACCTGTCGTCCGACATCGTGATCACGCGCGCGTCCACGGTCGCGGTGCGCAACGTCGGGCTCATGGGCGAGAAGGTCGTGGCGGTGGATCTGGTCATGCGCGGTCCCGCGTACACCGACCGCGACACGATCGTGGGCGTCTACGAGAAGGGCATCCCCGAGGTCATGGCCGAGGTCGGCGGCACGATCGATCGCCTCAACGCGCTCAGCGACCAGATGCTGCGCGTGGCGTCGGCGCTCGAGCGCAACGACAACCTCGACGTGACCATGGACAACGTCCGCGCGACCAGCCAGGAGCTGCGACTCGCGGTCACCGAGAACCGCCGCGCGATGCGCGAGACGTTGGCCAACCTCGATGCCGTCTCGCGCACCGCCAAGTCGCTGACCACCGATCGCGAGGCGCAGATCGGCCGCACGATCGATTCGTTCGAGCGCTCGGTGGCCGACATCGAGCGACTCACCGCCCGCCTCGATTCGCTGCGCGCCTCGGTCCAGACGATCACCGGCCGCGTCGAGCGCGGCGACGGCTCGCTGGGGCGGCTCGTGAACGACCCCGTGCTCTACGACGACGCCAAGGCGTCGGTGGCCGAGCTCAAGGCGCTCATCGCCGACATCAAGAAGAACCCGCGCAAGTACATCCATCTGAGCATCTTCTGAAGCCCGCCCCTCGCCACCGCCCCGCATCGGACCACGCATGACGCTCGGCAAGACCGCCAAACCCAACAAGTCCGCCAAGGCCGCCAAGACCACGTTCTTCTGCAGCGCGTGCGGCAACGAACAGCCGCGCTGGTTCGGGCATTGCCCGTCGTGTCAGGCGTGGAACACCGCTGCCGAGGCCCCGCCCGCGGGGAACGCCGCGCAGGCGGGACGCACGGCCGGCGGCCGCCGCTGGGTGCCGCAGGGCGGCGCGCGACCGCAGGGCCCCGTGCCGCTCAACGAGGTCACGCTCGAATCCACCGAACGCACCGGCACCGGCATGCGCGAACTCGATCGCGTGCTGGGCGGCGGCATCGTGCCGGGGTCGCTGCTGTTGGTGGGCGGCGATCCGGGCATCGGCAAGAGCACGCTGCTGCTGCAGCTGGCGCGCGCGTTCGCCGCGAGCGGTCGCAAGGTGCTGTACGTGTCGGGCGAGGAGAGCGAGCAGCAGATCCGGCTGCGCGCCGCGCGTCTGGGCGACGTGCCCGAGAACCTGCTGCTGTTCTGCGAGACCGACCTCGAGACCGTGCTCGAGACCGCGTCGCAGCTGCAGCCCGATTGCCTGATCGCGGACTCCATCCAGACGTTGTCGCGCGCCGACCTCGAGGGCGGCCCGGGCACCGTGACGCAGGTGCGCGAGTGCGGCCTCGCGCTGCTGCACTACGCCAAGGCCTCGCAGACGCCGGTGTTCCTGGTCGGACACGTCACCAAGGACGGCGCGGTCGCCGGTCCGCGCGTGCTCGAGCACATGGTGGACGCGGTTCTGTATCTGGAGGGCGAGCGCTATCAGCACTATCGCGTGCTGCGCGCCGCCAAGAACCGCTTCGGCAGCACGCACGAGCTGGGCGTGTTCGAGATGCTCGAGTCGGGCCTGCGCGAGGTCGCCAACCCGAGCGAGGCGTTCCTCAGTGACGGTTCGCGCGAGGTGCCCGGCGTCGCGGTGGTCGCGAGCCTCGAGGGCGCGCGACCACTGCTCGTCGAGGTGCAGGCGCTCGTGAGCACGTCCTTCTACGGCACGCCGCAGCGCGTCACCAGCGGCTACGACCCGCGCCGACTCGCGGTGCTGCTCGCGGTGCTCGAACGCCGCGTGGGACTGCGCATGGGCAAGCACGACGTGTTCGTGACCGTGACCGGCGGGTTCAAGCTGGACGACCCGGGCGCCGATCTGGGTGTGGCGCTGGCGATCGCGTCGAGTTTCCGCAGCCGCCCCGTGCTGCCGCGCACGCTGGCGTTGGGCGAAGTGAGTCTGTCGGGCGAACTGCGGCGCGTGCCGCGACTCGACGCGCGCCTGCGCGAGGCGGCGCAGATGGGGTTCGTGCGCGCCGGGTTCCCGCGCGCGCAGCTCGCCGATGCGGAAGGCTCGGGGCTCGAGCTCTCGCCGCTCGCCACGCTCAAGGAGGGCTGCGAGCAGTTGCTGGGCGCCAAGGTCGAGACGCCGCGGCCCGAACCGGCCGCGCCGCGGCACGACGTGCGCCCTTCGGAGCGCTTCGCGGCCGAGGTCGCGGCCAAGCGACGTGAGCGTGCGCACGCGATGCCCGCGCGTGAAGATGCAGGCGAGGACGTGCCGGAGGACGACGCGTGAGCGACGCCCAGGCGCGACCGTTGTCCGAGGCGGCGCAACGCGTGCAGGACGCGTTGCGTGCGCTCGGGTTCGCCAACACCGTGCTCGAGCTCGACGTGCCCGTGAAGACCGCGGCGGCCGCGGCCGAAGCGGTGGGCTGCACGAGTGCGCAGATCGTGAAGTCGCTCGTCTTCCGCGGCACCACGAGCGGTGCCACCGTGCTGGTGGTGGCGAGCGGCGGGGATCGCGTGGACACGACGCGTCTGGCCGCGGTGCTCGGCGAGGAGGTGGCGATGGCCGCCCCCAAGCACGTGCGCGAGGTGACCGGCTTCGCGATCGGCGGCATCCCGCCGCTGGGCCACGCGCAGCGTCTGCCCACCATCGTCGAGGCGCG
>CAZZLY010000035.1:1802-13156 GCA_964655175.1 uncultured bacterium | reverse complement strand
TGCGAGGCGATCGACGGCATCGTGCTCGTGGGCCCCGTGCGCACGCTGCGCGAACTGCTCGCCGCGAGCGGGCACGCGTTCAGCAAGATCGTCGCGTTCACGGAGGGCGGCGACGAACGCCAGCACTCCGTGGGGCGCGGCCTGCACGTGCTGCCCGACGACACGACGCACGTCGCGGTGCACGATTCGGCGCGTGCGCTCGTGACGCCCGAGGTCGTCGCGCGCGCGGTCGCGGCAGCGCAGGAGCACGGCGCCGCGCTCGCGGCGGTGCCGCAGGCCGACACGCTCAAGCAGGCCACGCTCGGGCTCGTCACCGGCACGGTGCCGCGCGCCGGGCTGTGGGCCGCGCAGACGCCGCAGGTGTTCCGGCGCGATTGGCTCGAGCGCGCGCATCGCGAGGCGACCGAACTCGCCACGGACGACGCGGCGCTCGTCGAGTGGCTGGGGCACCCGGTGCACGTGTCGCTGGGCGACCCGCTCAACTTCAAGATCACCACCGCCGCCGATCGGGCACTGGCCGAAGCGTGGCTCGTGCAGCGAACGGCAGCCGATCATTCCAGGGAGGGCGCATGAATCTGCGGATCGGGATGGGTTACGACGTGCATCGTGTGAAGGCGGGCCGGCCGCTCGTGCTGGGCGGCGTGCGCTTCAAGAGCGAGTGGGGGCTCGAGGGTCACAGCGACGCCGACGTGCTGTCGCACGCGGTCGGTGACGCGCTGCTCGGCGCGGCCGGGCTGGGCGACCTGGGCATGCACTTCCCGCCGGGCGACGCCAAGTGGAAGGACGTCTCGAGCCTCAAGCTGCTCGAGCACATCGCCGCGATGCTGCGCGAGGCCAAGGTGAGCGTGGTCAACGTGGACGTCATGATGATCGCGGAAGCGCCCAAGCTGTCGCCGCACCGCACCGAGATCTGCGCCAACGTCGCCCGGTCGCTCGGCATCACCGCCGATCGCGTGAGCGTCAAGGCCACCACCAACGAGACGCTGGGGGCGATCGGTCGCCACGAGGGGCTGGCCGCGATGGCGGTGGCCATGGTGGACCGCGGTTGAGTCGTCCCGTCCCCGTCCCGGCGCCCGCGGCCCTCTCCTTATATAAGGAGGGGCCGCGATGACCGCCCCCGACCGCCCGGTGCGGGTCCGGTTCGCGCCCAGCCCCACGGGCTGGCTGCACGTGGGCGGCGCGCGCACGGCCTACTTCAACTGGCTGTTCGCGCGTCGCCACGGGGGCACGTTCGTGCTGCGGATCGAGGACACCGACGTCGAGCGCTCGACCGCCGCGAGCGAGGCCGGCGTGCTCGACGACCTGCGCTGGCTGGATCTCGCGTGGGACGAGGGCCCCGGGGTGGGCGGCCCCCACGGACCCTACCGCCAGAGCGAGCGGCTCGACCTGTACCGCGCGCACGCGGGGCGACTGCTCGAACAGGGCGACGCGTACCGCTGCTTCTGCAGCGATGCCGAACTCGAGACGCGGCGCGCCGCGCTCACCGCCGCGGGCCGCCCGCCACACTACGACGGGCGCTGCCGTCGCCTGAGCACCGCCGACTCCGACGCGCGCGCTGGCGCCGGTGAGCCGTACAGCGTGCGGTTCGTGGTGCGCGATCGCGACTGGGTGCTCGAGGACGCGGTGCGCGGCACGGTCACGTTCCCCGCCGGTATGGTGGGGGACTTCGTCGTGCTGCGTTCGTCGGGGCTGCCCACGTACAACTTCGCGTGCGTCGTGGACGACGCGCTCATGCACATCTCGCACGTCCTGCGCGCCGAGGAGCATCTGGCGAACACGCCGCGGCAGCTCATGCTGTACGACGCGTTCGGCTGGACCCCGCCGGTGTTCGCGCACGTCGCGCTCATCCTGAACCCCGATCGCACCAAGATGAGCAAGCGCTCGGGCGAGGCGGCCGTCGCGGTGGGGGACTGGCGCCGCGCGGGCGTCGTGGCCGATGCGCTCCTCGCGTATCTGGGACTGCTCGGGTTCCATCCCGGGGACGATCGCGACCTGCTGTCGCGATCCGAGATGCTCGAGGCGTTCACGCTCGATCGCGTGGGCCGCAGCGGTTCGGTGTTCGATGCCGCGAAGCTCGCGTGGACCAACGCGCACGTGCTGCACCATGCGAGTCCCGCCGAGCTCGAGGCCTGGGTGGCGCGCGCCGGGGCCGATGCGCCCGAGTTCATGCCGCCGCAGGCGGGCCGCTGGACCCCTCAGGCCCGCGCGCGCCTGCTCGAGGCGGTGCGCGGGAACCTCGCCACGCTCGCCGACCTGCCCCGCGAACTCGCGCCGTTCCTCGACGAGGAGCCCACGCCCGAGCCCGGTGCGACCGAGGCCCTGGCCGCGCCGCGCGCGGCCGAGGTGTGTGCAGCGACCGCGGCCGCGTTGGGCGCGCTTGCGGACTGGTCCGCGGACGGTGTTCAATCGGCCGTTCGCGGGGTGGGACCCGCGCTCGGCGTGAAGGGACGCGAGCTGTTCCAACCCATCCGTGCCGCCCTCACCGGCCGCACGCACGGGCCGGAGCTGCCGCTCGTCGCCGAGCTCCTGGGCCGCGAGCGCTGCGTCACACGACTCGAACGCGCGAGCGCGCGACCCCGAACATCCTGATCGCCGGTGACGCCCCGCGCGTCACCGTTCACGACGTCCACGGCAGTCCATCACCGACAAGGAGTCCACGATGAAGGTCGCGGTCCTCATGGGAGGGCGCTCGAGCGAGCGCGAGATCTCGCTGCGCACGGGGCAGGGTGTCGCGCAGGCGCTGCGCAATCTCGGGCACGACGTCACCTCGGTGGACGCCGCCGATGGTGCGGTGCTCACGGCGGGGCAGGAGGAGTCCGGTGCGCGCGCGCGCGAGGCGGTGCTCGCGCTGCCGGTGAGCGGCATGCTCGCGGCGGTGCAGTCGAGCGCGGTCAAGGACGCCGACGTGGTGTTCATCGCGCTGCACGGCACGTACGGTGAGGACGGCACGATCCAGGCCGCGCTCGAACTCGCCGGCAAGACCTACACGGGCTCGGGCGTGCTCGCGAGCGCGATCGCGATGGACAAGGCGATGAGCAAGCGCGTGTTCGAGCGCGAGGCGATCCCGACGCCGCACTGGGTCGTGCTCGAGTCCGGCGTGCCCGGCAGCAACGTGGACACCAGCCTGCTCGGCGGCTACCCGCTCGTGGTCAAGCCGAACGCCGAGGGTTCCACCGTGGGCCTCACGATCGTGAAGCACCCGTCCGAACTCAACGCCGCACTCGAGAAGGCCGGCCGCCACGATTCGCAGATCCTCATCGAGCAGTACATCGAGGGGCGTGAGATGACCGTCGCGGTGGTGGGCGAGGAGGCCTATCCGGTCGTCGAGATCGAGCCCAAGAGCGGGTTCTACGATTACGAGGCCAAGTACACGAAGGGCATGACCACGTACACCTGCCCGGCCGAGCTCGAGAAGGACGAGGCGCGCCTGCTGCGCGAGCTCGCCGTCGAGTGCGCCGGTGCGCTGGGCTGCCGTGGCGTCGTCCGCGTGGACTTCCGCATCGACGAGGAGGGCGAGCCGTGGGTGCTCGAGGTCAACACGGTCCCCGGCATGACGCCCACGAGCCTCGTGCCCATGGCCGCCAAGGCCAAGGGCGTGAGCTACGACCAGCTCGTCGGCCGCATCGTCGACATGGCCGTCGCCGACGCCAAGCTCGCCAAGTCGCACTAGTCGTCCGCATCGCATCGTCCCGGCCGCCGCGCGCGGTCGCGTGAAGCACGGGGCCCCGCTCGCGGGGTCCCGATCCCCAGCGGGGCGTCGCGCCCCATCGTCGGAGACCACCATGGATCGCTCGCTCGCCTTCCTCAAGGAACTCGTCGATACGCACGGTGTGCCCGGTCACGAGGACGACGTCGCGCTCGTGATGCGGCGGTACCTCAAGGGCGTGGGCCCGTTCAGCAAGGACCGGCTCGGCAGCTTCGTGTGCGAGAAGGTGGGCGATGCCAAGGGGCCGCGCGTCATGCTCGCGGGGCATCTCGACGAGGTCGGCTTCATGGTGCGCAGCATCACCAAGGAGGGCTACATCAAGTTCCTGCCGCTCGGGGGCTGGTGGGGCCACGTGGTGCTGGGGCAGCGGCTGATCATCAAGACGCGCAAGGGCGACGTGCTGGGCGTGGTGGGCAGCAAGCCGCCGCACGAGCTGCGCGACGAGGATCGCAAGAAGGTCCTCGAGATCAAGGACATGTACATCGACGTCGGCGTCACGAGCGATTGGGCGCTCAAGCAGCACCTCGACATCCGCCCCGGCGATCCGATCGTGCCCGACTCGTCGTTCACCGTGATGGCGAATCCCAACCTGCTGCTCGCCAAGGCGTGGGACAACCGCATCGGTTGCGCCATGGCCGCCGAGGTCGCCAAGCGCCTCGTGGGCCAGAAGCACCCCAACACGCTGTTCGCGGTCGCCACGGTGCAGGAGGAGGTCGGCCTGCGCGGTGCCAAGACGGTGTCGAGCAAGGTGCGTCCCGACGTCGGCATCGCCCTCGACGTCGGCATCGCGCACGACACGCCCGGCACCGAGGGCGACGAGAAGCTGGGCGGCGGCCCGCTGTTGGTGATCTACGACGCGACCAGCATCCCCAACCGCCGTCTGCGCGACCTCGTCATCGAGACCGCGGACAAGCTGCGCATCCCGCTGCAGTTCGAGGCGGTCGAGCGCGGTGGCACCGACGCCGGTCGCATCCATCTCTCGGGCGAGGGTGTGCCCACGCTGTCCATGGGTGTGGCCGCGCGCTACATCCACAGCCACGTGAGCATCATCGATCGCCGTGACTACGAGGCCACCGTGAAGCTGCTCGTCGCGGTGGTGAAGCGCCTCGACCGCAAGACGGTCGAGTCGCTGGTCTGATCCGCCCTGGGGCGCGCGGACGTGTCCCCCGCGCGCCCATGAGGACCGCATGATCGCCCTGTTGCTGGCCGCACCCTCCAAGCGCCTGTGGAAGCTCCCGCCGTGGCTCACGCCCGAGCCGGAGCAGATCGGCGTGTTGCTGGTGCGCGTGCTGCTCACGCTGATCACCGCGTGGATCGCGCAGCGGTTGCTGTTCCTGCTCGTGCGGCGCATCGAGCATTGGCTGGTGCGTGCGTCGCACGATTCCAACCACGGCATCCAGCGCGCGCGCACGGTGGGCCAGTTGCTGCGGCACGCCGTGACGGCCGTGGTCACGGCCTACGCGTTCGTGCACATGCTCGCGATCTTCGGTTGGGACGTGAAGCCGCTGCTCGTGGGCGCCTCGATCCTGGGCGCGGCGCTGGGCTTCGGCGCGCAGTTCCTGGTGCGCGACGTGATCGCCGGCACGTTCATCTTCACCGAGGACCAGTTCGTCGTGGGCGACACCATCGAGGTCAACGGCATCGCCGCCACGGTCGAGGCGGTGACGCTGCGCAGCACGCGGCTGCGCGACTTCCAGGGCCGCGAGCTGCACGTGCCCAACGGCGAGATGAAGATCGTCATCAATCACAGCCGCGGCTGGCAGCGCGCCATCGTGGACCTGCCGATCGCGCCGGGGCAGGACCTCGCGCACGCGATGCGCGTCACCGAGGCCGTGGTCGCCGAGCTCAACGACGACGTCGCGTGGCGCGATCTGCTCGTGGATCCGTTCGTGGTCATGGGTCTCGAGCGTCTCGGCGTCGACGGTGCGGTGCTGCGCGTCGTCGGTCGCGCCAAGCCCGGTGGTGACGCCGCGCGGTTGGCGCGCGAGGCCCGTCTGCGCCTGCTGCAGCGCTGGAAGGACGCCGGCGTGCAGACCATGGCCGAATCGCCCGCCCTGTCGCGCCGCGGCCCCGAACCCGCGCCGCCGCCGTTCATCCCCGAAGCCTGACCCCCACGCCCCAGGAGAGCCCCGCCGTGCCCATGCGCATCTACGACACCCTGACCGGCCAGAAGCGCGCGTTCGTCCCCGTCACGCCCGGCAAGGTGGGCATGTACGTGTGCGGCATGACCGTGCAGAACAAGCCGCACGTCGGGCACATCCGCGCCTCGCTGTCGGCCGAGGTCATGCGCCGCTGGTTCGAGCACCTCGGCTACGAGGTCACGTACGTCTACAACTTCACCGACGTGGACGACAAGATCATCGAGCGCGCGAACAGCGAGGGCATCGACTACGCCAGTGTGAGCGAGCGCAACATCGAGGCGTACCTGCGTTTCGCCGATCTGCACAACATCAAGCGCGCGACCGTGTACCCGCGTGCGACGCAGCACATCGCCGAGATGCACCACATGATCGACACGCTCATCACCAAGGGCTTCGCCTACGCGGCCGACGGCGACGTGTACTACGACGTCCGCAAGAAGCCCGACTACGGCAAGCTCTCGGGGCGCCGCGTGGACGAGCTGCGCGAGGGCTATCGCATCGAGCCGGGCGAGTCCAAGCGCGACGCGCTCGACTTCGCGCTGTGGAAGGGCGCCAAGGAGGGCGAGCCCGCGTGGGAGAGCCCGTGGGGCCCGGGCCGTCCCGGTTGGCACATCGAGTGCTCGGCCATGGCCATGAAGTACCTGGGCGAGACGTTCGACATCCACGGCGGTGGGCAGGACCTGATCTTCCCGCACCACGAGAACGAGATCGCGCAGAGCGAGGCGTACTGCGGCAAGCCGTTCGCGAACTACTGGTGCGAGAACGGTCTGGTGAACCTGGGCGGCGCCAAGATGTCGAAGAGCGTGGGCAACTTCTTCTTCATCGAGGACATCGCCAAGGACTGGGATCCCGAGGTCGTGCGCTACTACCTCATGAGCACGCATTACCGCAGCCCGATCGAGTTCAGCACCGAGCGGCTCGCGGAAGCGTCCAAGGCGTACGCGCGACTGCGCGGCCCGCTCGAGCGGGCCGACGTGTGGAACGCGGCGGCCGGTCCCGCGCCGGGGGGCGCGCTCGGTGAGGCGATCGCGCAGGCCGAGGCGCGCTTCACCGCCGAGATGGAGGACGACTTCAACACCGCCGGCGCGCTGGGCCACCTGTTCGACCTCGTGACCGCGGTGAACCGCGCGTTCGACGAGGGCGGCACGGCCGACGCGGTGCAGGGCGCGCGCGCGCTGTACCGACTGGGCGGCATCCTGGGCCTGTTCTGGCGCGCGCCGGGCGAGGCCGCGTGGTCGCCCGAGGTGCTGGCGCTCGCGGAGGCGCGGGTCGCCGCGCGCAAGGCCAAGGACTGGAAGAAGTCGGACGAGTTGCGCGACCAGTTGGCGGCGCTCGGGGTGATCGTGGAGGACTCGGCGCAGGGGCAGAAGCTCAAGTCCGCGCGCTGACGCCACGCGATCCGAGGACGGTCCCGGACCCCGGTGAGCCCCGAGCTCGCCGGGGTCCCGTCTTGCCGGTGATTCCCCATGGGGGAGCGCGCCGTGTGCGCCGTCCAACCGGCCCCGGTCCTCGCGCGGCGCGACGAGGTGTCGGGCGGGTCCACTCGATGCGTGTCGGGCACACGCATCGCCGCGTTCGTCGGTCCGCCGCACAAAACCCTTGTGCGCGCTTCGCGGACGGGTCTAGCCTTCGTGAACCCCGGGCGTTCGCGGGCCACCGTTCCGTGGCGAAGCAGGAGTCCTGCTCGTCGCGGCACCGCGGCCGTCGCGTCCGGGTTTCGCCTACCCGCGGATTCCACCGACCGGGGATCCATGAAAGGTCACATGCGTCGCAGACTCGAGCAGCCCATCGTCGCGCTCTGGCTGGCCCTGTCGCTGATGGTCGCCGTGAGCCTCGTCCCGGTGCGCAGCGCACACGCCGGCGGTGTCCCCATGCCCGGCGAGCCGGGTCCCGACACGCCGCCGCAGCCCGACGAGGGCGACCCCGACGTGCCCACGGGCAGCGGACGCTCCACGCCGCAGGGCGGCGCGCGCCCGCAGCCGGTCGCACGGCCGCAGTGGGGCCATGGCCACGTGATGCCTTCGCCGCACGATCCCGTCGCGGGGTACGTCCTCATGATGCGCACCGCCGCTGCCGTCTGGTTCCGGATCCACCTGCCGTTCTAGTCGTACACGTCCCTGCGCCGCGGCCCGGCCGCGGCGCAGGTCGTCACCCCCCGCAGCATCGCTGTCGTCGACCGGAGAACACGAGTGCTGAAGGACGAACGGGACAGGATCGCGTCACTCGAGCGACGGATCGAGCAGGAGCCGGCCACGCCGGATCGTCTGCTCGAGGACCTCGCGCGTCTGGCGGACCTGTACGTCCAGGTGGACGGCTATCTGCCGGCCCTCGAGACGCTCGATCGTCTGCTCGCGCTGCCGGCCGCGCGCCGACTCTCGAGCGCGCGGCGCGCCGCCCTCGACCTCAAGGCCATCCGCTGCCGCCTCGCCAAGGGTGAGCCCGCGGCAGCGGTCGCGCAGGCGCGGCAGGTGCTGCGCGATCTGCCGGGCGAACTCGTCGAGTCGCAGGTGCGCGTCACGCTCGCGTTGGCCAACGGGCTGTTCCAGTTGGGCCGCATCGCCGAGTCCAAGGATCACGCGCAGCGCGCACTCAAGCTCGCCGAGACGCACGGTGACCTGTCGCTGTGCGCGCACGCGTTGAGCGCCGTCATGCTCGCGGCCTACCGCGAGGGCGACCTGGCGCTCGCGCGCGAGACGGGTGAGGAGGCGGTCGCGCTGTTCCGCCGGCTCGGCGACGCGCTGAGCGTGGCGCGCGTGCGCAACTCGCTCGGGCTCGTGTACAAGCAGTTCTGCGAGTGGGAGCCGGCGATCGCCAACCTCGAGGCCGCGCTGCACCATTATCGCGAGACCGCGCGCGGGCCCGAGACGGCGCCGCCGCTCATGAACCTGGGCATCGTCCACCAGAAGATGGGCGCGTGGGATCGCGCGGCGCTGTGCTACCGCGAGGCGGAGCAGGCGTGGATCGCGGTCGGCGACGACTTCCATCTGGCCATGGTCAACATCGGGCTCGGCAACGTGGCGCGGTTGCAGCGCCGGTTCCCCGAGGCCGAATCGCATCTGCTCGCCGCGCTCGAGCGCGCCCGCCGTCACGGCGGCCAGCGTGAGGAGGTGCTCGCGCTCGAGTTCCTGGGTGAGCTCGACTTCGATCGCGGCCGCCCCGAAGCCGCCGTCGCGCGCTACCACGAGGCGCTCGCGCTCGCGGCGCGCACCGCGCCCGAGGGCGACCTCGTCGTCGAGATCGAGCGCCGGCGCGCCGAAGCGCTGCTGGCGATCGGGCGTCCCGACGAGGCGGCCCGCGCCCTCGATCGCGCCACGCGGCTCGCGCGTTTCACCGACGACCGCCTCGAGCACGCGGTCGCGCAGCGCGTCGCGGGGGATCTGGCACTGGCGCGCGGACAGCGTTTCGATGCGCGCGAGCACTGGGAGCAGGCGGTGCAGCGCCTGACCGCGTGCCGCGACCGTTACGAGTTGGCGCGCGTGCACCTGCGGCTGGCGCGACTGGGCGACGACGCGCGCACGGCGCGCACGCACGCCCTGCGCGCCTGCGCCGGATTCGCCGAAGTGGGTGCGACGCATCTGCTCGAGACCGCCGAAGCCGAACTCGCGCGCCTCATGGGTGCGCCGGGGGCGAGCCCCGCGCGCACGGAGGCGCTGCCGGGTCGGCGGCATCGCGCACCGGGCCTGGTGGCGTGCTCGCCGCGCATGGCCACGGTCGAGCGGCTCGCGCGCCGTGCGGCGGCCACCGAACTCAGCGTGCTCGTCACCGGCGAGACCGGCACGGGCAAGGAACTCGTCGCGCGCACGATCCACGAGGGTTCGCCGCGCGCGCACAAGCCGTTCCTGGCGGTCAACTGCGGCGCACTGCGCGCCGATCTGGCGCTGTCGCAGCTGTTCGGGCACCGCAAGGGCGCGTTCACCGGTGCCCACGCCGAGGGCGTGGGTCTGGTCGAGGCCGCCAACGGCGGCACGCTGTTCCTGGACGAGGCTGGCGAACTGCCGCTCGACGTGCAGGTGACGCTGCTGCGCTTCCTCGAGACGGGCGAGTACCTGCGCCTGGGCGAGACGCAGGTGCGTCGCGCCGACGTGCGCATCCTCGCGGCCACGAACCGCACGCTGCGCGGCGAGGCCGCCGAGGAGCGCTTCCGGCGCGACCTGCTCTATCGCCTCAACGAGGTCGAGATCCGGCTGCCCGCGTTGCGCGAACGGCTCGAGGACGTCGTGCCGCTCGCCAAGCACTTCCTGGCGTTCTACGGCGGGACCGACGGTCCGCGGTTGTCGAGCGAGGCCGAGGACGTGCTGATCGCCTACGCGTGGCCGGGCAACGTGCGCGAGCTCGAGAACCTCATGAAGCGCCTCGCGGCGCTGCACGAGGGTGAGGGTGCGATCGGCGCGAGCGCGATCCTGCCGCTCCTGGCCGAGCCCATCGCACCGCGTGCCGAACAGGCCGATCGGCGCACGAGCGAGCGCGATGCCATCCTCGCCGCGTGGCGGCAGGCGCACGGCAACAAGAGCCGCCTGGCCGACCTGTTGGGCGTGAGCCGCAAGACGCTGTACGCCCGCCTCAAGAGGCTCGACCTCAAGCTCTAGGGTCGCCCGCGCCTCGTGCGCGCTCCGGTGGGTTCGCCCGGACGTGCGGTCCACGCGGTGCGGTGCTGCGGATCGGTGGCGCACGAGCACGTGACTTCACGGCGTGATCCCGGGTCCGTGCGCGAGCGCACCGTGCATGCGTGTCCCGGGCCTTCGCGCATCGTCGCCCGCGGTGTCACCACGCGGTGACGTGTCACCCTCGGGGTGACAGTCGTCATCGTGTTGCGGCGCAAGGACGCACGCGCGTTCGTGCGGTCCCGCGTGTCACCTCGAGCGGGTGACAGCGTGCGTGCCCAGATTCCTCACGCATGCTTCACATGCCGCGGCACGATGCCGTGAATCGTGTGTGCGACAACGGATTGCCGCATTCGGTGTCGCCCACGCGACGCGAGCGACCGAAGTGGCACGCCCTCTGCAATACCTCGTGCGCGGATGCACCACGCGAGTCGGCCTCCGGCGCGTGACGCATCGAGAGGGGCCTTGTGAGGGGATGGGGCTCCGGATCCCGGTCGGCCCGCATCGCGATTCGACACCTCCATCGCGGTGCGGTCCACCGGATCGAAGAACCCCTCGGTTCACCGGTTCACCGCAGGGACGCACGCTTCAACGTCGCGCAGGGCGCGCAAGCGCCAGGGGCTCGTACCCCGACCGTTCATGCCTCGAGTCCGGACCGCACACGTGGCGGTCCGGTCCCGGGGGAAGCACCACCCACCCTGGGGGGAACGACCGACCGCATCATCCGATGTCGGTGCTGTAGCGCAGTCCATCGAAGTGGTTCGAAGCACGCACAAAAAAACTGAATACGCCCGGTCAACGAAGCCGGGGGTCCAAGGGGTTCTTCCCGGTCACTCCAAGGACTTCCGGGAGAAGGCAGTCGGAGTCGAGGCAACTCGACCACCGGCTGCCTTCTCAATTGCACAC
>CAZZLY010000035.1:0-1702 GCA_964655175.1 uncultured bacterium | reverse complement strand
CACGGGCCATTGCCCGCTCCCGTAGCGCGGTGTAGCGTCCCGCGCATGAACGACCACCGTGTCACCCGTCCGCGCGCGCTCCGTGCGCTCGCCCTATTCCTGATCGTCGCGTCCCTCGGTCTCGCCGTCCTCGCCGGTTGCGGCGGGGGAGGCGGTGGCGCCACGGGCGCGGCGAGCGAGCCCCCGGCTCCCGCCGCCGCCAACCCGCCCGGGACCGATGCGGCCGCACCCGCTCCCGCGACGCCCGCCGCGCCCGTGGACCCGGGCGCCAAGGTGTTCGCCACGAGGTGCGCGCTCTGCCACGGGGCCGACGGCCACGGCGACGGCGTCGCCTCCAAGGGTCTCAACCCCAAGCCGCGCAACTTCCACGACCGGGCCTACATGAGCACCCGCACCGACGCGCAGCTGCTCGAGGTCATCCATCAGGGCAAGGGCGCGATGCCGAAGTGGGCGGGCATCCTGTCCGAGGCCGAGATCGCGGCGGTCCTGGCCCACGTCCGCTCGCTCGGCACCCAGCCCTGAGCACCCCGGACGCCCCGGATGCGCGGTGCGTCTTGACGGGGGCGGGGGCGGTGTCTATCTTTCCCGGGCCATTTCAGGGTCGTCTGCTGGCGTAGCTCAATTGGTAGAGCATCTCATTTGTAATGAGGTGGTTGGGGGTTCGAGTCCCTTCGCCAGCTCAGCAGTCCCGCCCGAGCCTAAGGGCGGGCGTCGGCGGCCGACCGCCCCGACGACGACCGACGCGGCCGGATCAGCGGCGCGCCTGGCGCGCGAACATGGTGTGGATGGGTGCCCGAGCGGCCAAAGGGAGCAGACTGTAAATCTGCCGGCTCACGCCTACGAAGGTTCGAATCCTTCCCCATCCACCATTCATCCGATCCGGTAACCCCTTGAGCGGGAATAGCTCAGCGGCTAGAGCATCGGCCTTCCAAGCCGAGGGTCGCGGGTTCGAATCCCGTTTCCCGCTCCATCTTCCCGCCGCGCGCGACCCCGCCCGCGGCCCGACCCCCGTGCCGAGTCCGGGGGCGCGACGGGTGCCGTCGACGTCTCGGTCAATCCGCTAACTCGTTCCCCTTCTGTCGTTTGCGTACCCGCAGCCCACGGCTGCCCGGTCCGCCGCGATCACGTCGGGGGGCGGGACGGCGGGGACCCCGGGGCGCCCCGCCGAACCGGTCGACCGGCCGGCACCGGGGGCCCGCACCCGGGTCCGACGGGCGCCATCGGGGTGGTCCATGCCCCCCTCGGAGCCGGGCGTCGTCGTCGCAAGTGACGATTTTTTCACCTTTTCCGAGTTGACGCCCGGAGCGACTGCCCCTAGATTCCACGGTTCGCACACCACCCCCAGACGACTTCCGCATGGTCGGAGGTCGCCCTCGGGTTGTTGTGTCCTTTCCGCACGCATCCAGGCTCTTCAGAGCCTCCCGCAACGGATCAGTACGAACGCATCGCTCGCTGAACATCCGAGTGTGCTGTCCGCTGGGATGTTCGGCGGTCGTGTGCGCCCACGTAGCTCAGTCGGTAGAGCATCTCCATGGTAAGGAGAAGGTCACCGGTTCGATTCCGGTCGTGGGCTCCACCTGCCTCGCGTGTCCTCCTGCAGGACACGTGAGGCGATCCACCGGCAACAGAACACAAAGGGAGTCGCTGCGATGGCGAAGGCTAAGTTCGAGCGTAACAAGCCGCACGTGAACGTCGGTACGAT
>CAZZLY010000034.1:2919-24550 GCA_964655175.1 uncultured bacterium | reverse complement strand
TCCTGCGCGCCCTGCAGGCCAAGCTCGGCTGGCAGGGGAGCGAGAAGCGCAGCCTCTAGCCGCGCTCGGTCAGCCGGCCGCACCGGGCCGCCGGATCCCCTCTGGACAGCCTCCCCGGGCCTGCGCTACCGTACTGCACATCCGTGCAACACGGCCGGGCCCGCGGGTCCGGCCCTCCGACGCGCCTCCGGCACCGGGAAGGAACCCCATGCTCGAACGCCTCGTCATCCGTGACCTCGCCCTCGTCGAACACGCCGAGATCGCCTTCGGCGACGGCCTGCACGCCGTCACCGGTGAGACCGGCTCCGGCAAGTCGCTCACCGTGGACGCGCTCGCCCTGGTCGTCGGGGGCCGCGCCGACGCCGACATCGTGCGCGAGGGCGCGGCGCGCGCCGTGGTCGAGGCCGAGTTCCGGCTGTCGCCCGGCACCACCGCCCGCGTCGCCGAACTGTTCGCGCAGTGGGACCTCGAACTCGAGGGCGACGGGCTGATCGTGCGCCGCGAGGTCACGCGCGAGGGGCGCAGCCGCGCCACGGTGAACCAGGCGAGCCTGACGCTCGCCAACCTCAAGCGACTCGGCGAACTGCTCGTCGACCTGCACGGCCAGCACGAGCACCAGAGCCTGCTGCGCGAGGGCGCGGCGCTGCTCACGCTCGATCGGCTCGCGGGCCTCGAACCCGAGCGCGCGCGCTTCGCGGACACGCTCGCGGCGCTGCGTGAAGCGGAAGGCGATCGCGCGCGTCTGCGCGAGTCGCTGGCCACGTTCGCCGAGCGGCGCGACTACCTGGTGAGCGCGGCCGCCGAGCTCGACGAGGCGGCGCTGCGCGAGGGCGAGGAGGACGAGCTCGCCGCCGAAGCCGCACGGCTGGCGCACGCCGATCGGTTGCGGGAATGGGCGGCGGCGGCAGGGGAGCGACTCTCCGAGGGCGACGACGCGGCGGTCGATGCGCTGGGCTCGGCGCGGCACGCGATCGAACAGGCGGCCGCGCTCGATCCGTCGCTCACCGAGGCGCTGCAGCAGCTGACCGAGGCGTCCATCGCCGCGCAGGAGGCCGCACGCACGCTCGCGGCGTACCTCGATCATCTGGAGGCCGACCCCGAGCGGCTCGAGACGGTCGAGGGTCGGCGCGAGCTGTACGCGCGACTCACGCGCAAGTACCGGCGCAGTTTGCCCGACCTGCTCGCCTGGCGCGACGAGGTCGCGACCGAGCTCACGCAGGGGGCCGACGCCGACGGGGCGATGGCCGAGGCCGAGCGGCGCTGCGCCACCGCCGAGGCCGCCTGCCTGACCGCGGGGCGCGCGCTCACCAAGAAGCGCACGGCGGCCGCCAAGGAGTGGTCGGCCTCGCTCACGCGCGAGCTCAAGCCGCTCGGGTTCCCGCACGCGCGGATCGCGTTCGAGGTCGGCCCGTCGGCCGACGGGCGGCCCACGGCCACGGGACTCGACGAGGTGGTGCTGGCGTTCACCGCCAACCCCGGCGAGCCGGCCCGCCCCCTCGGCCGGATCGCCTCGGGAGGGGAGCTCTCGCGCGTCATGCTCGCGCTCAAGTGTGCGCTGCAAACCCGTGACCGCGTTGACCTTCTGGTCTTCGACGAAGTAGATTCGGGCATCGGCGGTGCGGTCGCACAGGCGGTCGGGGAGCGTCTCCACAGCCTGTCGGAGCACCGTCAGGTCATCTGCGTGACCCACCTGCCCATGATCGCGGCGATGGCCGGTCAGCACCTGGCGGTGTCCAAGCACGTCGCCGCCGGCCGGACCACCGCGCGGGTCAGCGTCCTCGCACGACCCCAGCGGGTCGAGGAACTGGCTCGGATGCTCGCGGGCGAGCGGGTCACGGAGACGACCCGCCGGCAGGCGCGCGAGTTGCTCGCCGCGCCGGTCCAGAAGCCTTAGGCTGCGGGGTAATCACCGCATCCTGCGGTCCTCAGGTCCAACCGCTGCTGCCCCACGCCGGAGGCGTGGCCCGACCATGCTCGTCCCGACCCGCTCCGAGTTCCACGCCCTCGCCAAGACCGGCAAGCTGGTGCCGATCTACCGTGAGGTCTTCGCGGACCACGACACCCCGGTGTCGGCGTTCCGCAAGATCGACGACGGCCCGTACGGGTTCCTGCTCGAGAGCGTCGAGGGCGGCGAGAAGTGGGGCCGCTACTCGATCCTCGGCAGTCGGCCGCAGTTCGTGTTCATCGCGCGCGGCACGCAGTGCGAGATCCACCGCGGCGGCGAGGTCACCAAGCTCGCGGGTCATCCCATCGACGAGCTCGCGCGTCTGCTGCGCGAACATCAGGCGGTGCAGCTGCCGGGCCTGCCGCGGTTCTGCGGCGGCGCGGTGGGCTACTTCTCGTACGACGCGGTGCGCTGGTTCGAGACGCTGCCCGAGCACGCCAAGGATGAGTTGCACATGCCGGACGCGGTGTACCTGTTCGGCGACGTCGTGAGCGTGTTCGACAACCTGACGCACACCATGAAGGTGGTCACGCACGCGCGCGCGGGCAGCGACCCCGACAAGGCCTACGACGACGCGGTCGCGCGCCTCAACGCCGAGGTCGAGCGGCTGCGCAAGCCGTTCGCGTGGATCGAGCCGCCGTCGTGGGGCGAGGCGAGCGAACCCAAGTCGTCGGTGACGCGCGAGCAGTACATGGCGGCGGTCGAGACGGCCAAGGAGCACATCCGCGCCGGCGACATCTTCCAGGTCGTGCTCGCGCACCGCATGAGCGCCGACGTGTCGCAGCCGCCGTTCGAGGGCTACCGCGCGCTGCGCGTGACGAACCCGTCGCCGTACATGTACTTCCTGCGTCTGGGCGACTTCTCGATCGTCGGCAGCTCGCCCGAGGTGCTCGTGCGCCGCAGCGAGGGTCAGATCGAGGTGCGTCCCATCGCCGGCACGCGTCGTCGCGGTCGCACCGTGGACGAGGATCGCGCGCTCGAGGAGGAGCTGCGCGCGGACGAGAAGGAACGCGCCGAGCACCTCATGCTCGTGGATTTGGGCCGCAACGACGTCGGTCGCGTGGCCGAGTACGGCACGGTCGAGACCAACGAGTACATGACCGTCGAGCGCTATTCGCAGGTCATGCACCTGGTGTCCAACGTGCGCGGTCGCGTGAAGGGCGAGCTGGCGCCGCTCGACGCGGTGCGCGCCACGTTCCCGGCCGGCACCGTCTCGGGGGCGCCCAAGGTGCGCGCCATGCAGATCATCGACGAGCTCGAACCCGTGCGCCGCGGTCTGTACGCCGGCGCGGTCGGGCACTTCGACTACCACGGCAACCTCGACCTCGCGATCACCATCCGCACGCTCGTGTACGCGAACGGTCGCGCCTACTGGGGCGTGGGCGCCGGCATCGTCGCCGACAGCGACCCGCAGTCCGAGTGGGAGGAGACCATGAACAAGGGCCGCGCGCTCTGGATGGCCGTGCAGCGCGCCGAGCGGGGTGCACGATGATCGCGGTGATCGACAACTACGATTCGTTCACCTACAACCTCGTGCAGTACCTGGGCACGTTGGGCGCCGAGGTGCACGTGCGCCGCAACGACGCCATCACCGTGGCCGAACTGCAGGCGCTGCCGCTCACCGGACTGCTCGTCTCGCCGGGGCCCGGCGAGCCGCGCGACGCGGGCGTGACCGAGGACGCCATCCGCGCCCTCGCGGGACGGGTGCCGATCCTGGGCGTGTGTCTGGGGCATCAGGCGCTCGGCGAGGTGTACGGCGGCAAGGTCGTGCGCGCGCAGCGGCTCATGCACGGCAAGACCAGCCCCATCCTGCACAAGGGGCGCGGGATCTTCGCCGGCCTCGACAACCCGTTCGAGGCGACGCGCTACCACTCGCTCATCGTGGACCGCGACACGCTGCCCGACTGCTTCGAGGTCATGGCGTGGACGCCCGAGAACGAACTCATGGGCATCAAGCACAAGGACCATGAGACCTGGGGCGTGCAGTTCCATCCCGAGTCCATCCTGACCACCTCGGGGCTCAAGCTCATCGAGAACTTCCTGACCCTCTGCCGTCATCAGGGGAGTGCCCACTCGTGATCGTCTCCGCCATCGCCCGCGCCGTCGCCCGTGAAGACCTGCCGCGCGACCTCGCGCGCGCCAGCATGGAACAGATCCTCGCCGGCGAGGCGTCCGGCGCGCAGATCGCCGCGCTCGCCATCGCGCTCCGCATGAAGGGCGAGACCGCCGAGGAGATCACCGGCATGGCCGAGGCCATGCGCCTTCGCGTGCCGCCGTTGCACACGCGCCGCGCCCCGCTGCTCGACACGTGCGGCACCGGTGGCGGCGACGCGGGCTCCAAGTTCAACATCTCGACGACGGTCGCCATCGTGACCGCGTCGTGCGGCGTGGCGGTGGCCAAGCACGGCAACCGCGCCGTCACGAGCCGCACCGGCAGCGCCGACGTGCTCGAGGCGCTGGGCGTGCGACTCGACCTGACGCCGGTGAGCGCCGGTCGCTCGCTCGACCAGCTCGGCCTGACGTTCCTGTTCGCGCCCAACTACCACAGCGCCATGCGCAACGCCGCCGTCGCCCGCAAGGAGATGGGCGTGCGCACGGTGTTCAACCTGCTCGGGCCGCTCACCAACCCGGCCGGCGCGAGCCGCCAGTTGCTGGGCGTGTACTCCGACCACTACGTCATGATCCTGGCCGAGGTGCTGCGCCAGTTGGGCAGCGAGCGCGCGATGGTCGTGCACGGCGCCGACGGCATGGACGAGCTCTCGGTGTTCTCGGTCAATCACGTCGCCGAACTGCGCGACGGGGCCATCCGCGAGACCACGCTGGACCCGGCCTCGCTGGGGCTGGCGCACACCGATCGCGCCGCGGTCGCCGGAGGCAGCGCCCAGGAGAACGCGGCGCGCATCCGCAGCGTGCTGCAGGGCGAGACCGGCCCGGCGCGCGACATCGTGCTGCTCAACGCGGCCGCCGCTCTCGTCGTGGCCGGCGTCGCCGACGACATGGCGGCGGGTGTGGCGCGCGCGCGACAGGCGCTCGATTCGGGCGACGCGGCGCGCAAGCTCGACGAGCTCACCGGGTTCCGCGGATGAGCCGCTTCTGTCCGACGTGCGGCACGCGTGCCGGCGATGACGTCGCGCTGTGCGGTCTGTGCGGTCACGAGTACGTGGCCGGGGCCGCGGCTCGCCGCGCCTCCGCCACGCAGATCACCTACGCCGGGTTCTGGCGCCGCTTCGCCGCCATGCTGCTCGACGGTCTCGTGTTGTTGTTCCCCGGCGCCATCATCCGCGTGCTGCTGGGACTCTCGAGCACGGGCTTCGACGACCTCGAATCCCCCAACGCGATGCTCGCGGGCTCGCTCGAGGTGGCGGTGGACGCGCTCTATGCTGCAGTCCTGCTGTCCTCGCGCGCCGGGGCGACCCTCGGCATGCAGGTCCTGGGGCTGCGCATGGTCACCGTCGACGGGCGCCCGGTCTCGTTCGCCCGCGCGCTGGGCCGCTTCCTCGCCATGGTGTTCACCGTGCTCTCGCTCGGCATCGGCTACGTGATGCAGGTGTTCACGCGCCGTCGCCAGACGCTGCACGACCTCATCGCGGGCACCGTGGTCGTGCGCGTGGCCGAAGCGCCGCGTCCGACCGCCGACACGCTGGCCGCCTCGTGAGTCGCGGCGCGGAGTTCCTCGCCCGCATCACCGACGATCGCCGCCGCCGCGTGGCCGAGCTCAAGGGGGCTGTCGCCGAGGGCACGCTGCGTGCGCGCCTCGGTGAGCCGCGTCCCGCCGGGCGACTCGCGCGCGCGCTTCGCCGCGACGGTGCGGCGGGGGCCATCCGGATGCTGTGCGAGGTCAAGCGCGCCTCGCCCTCGAAGGGCATGCTCAACGAGCATGTCGATCCGGTGCAGCTCGCCTCGTTGTATCAGGCGGGCGGGGCGGCCGCGGTCTCGCTCGTGACCGAGCCCGACCACTTCAAGGGCGACCTCGCGTGGATGGACACGGTGCGGCCGGCGGTGTCGCTGCCGCTGCTGCTCAAGGACTTCGTCATCGACTCGTACCAGCTGCTCGATGCGGCCGTGCGCGGGGCCGATGCCGCACTGCTGTTGGCCGCACTGCTGTCGCGCTCGACGATGGAACGACTCATCGGCGAGGCCCGCACGCTCGGCCTCGACGCGCTCGTCGAGGTGCACACCGAGGACGAGATGCGCGCCGCGCTCGACGCCGGTGCGACGATCGTGGGCATCAACCACCGCAACCTGCACACGTTCGAGCTCGACATGTCGCTCTCCGAACGCCTGCTGCCGCTCATCCCGGCCTCGCACGTCGCCATCGCCGAGAGCGGCATCAGCGAACCCGACGAGATCCGCCGCCTGCGCGCCACGCGCTGCGATGCCGTCCTCATGGGCGAGGTGTTCGCCCGCGCCGCCGACCCGGCGGCCACGCTCGCCGCACTGGGTGCGGCCGCGCGCGGCGACGGCTGAGGCGGGGAGAGGCCCGCTCATGACGCGCCACACGATCGTCAAGGTGTGCGGGCTCACGCGCGCCGACGACGCGCGGCACGCGCTCGCGTGCGGCGCCGACTGGCTGGGTTTCATCGTGAAGGGCGAGAGCCCCCGGGGCTGCGACCCCGACGAGGCGGGCGCGATCCTGTCCGCGGTGGGCGGGGTGGGCGTGGCCGTCATGGTCTCGCCCACGCCCGACGAGGCGCTGGCGCTGGCGCAGCGAGCCGGCGCGGCCCGCGTGCAGTTGCACCGCGTCGATCCCCGAGCCTGGCCCACCGATTTCCCGCTGCCCTGCACGTTCGCCCTGGGCGTCACGCCCGAGGGCGGAATCGTCGGCACCGAACCCGCATCGAACCACCTGCTGCTGCTCGACACCTCGTCCGGACGTCAGGCCGGGGGCACGGGGCGCACCTGGCCGTGGGCGGTCGCCCGCGACCTCGTGGCGCGTCGGCCCGTCCTGTTGGCCGGTGGGTTGTCGGGTGACAACGTGACCGAGGCCCTGCGGACGCTGCACCCGTTCGGCGTGGATGCGTCGTCCTCGCTCGAGGTCGCGCCCGGTCGCAAGGATCCCGATCGCGTGCGCCGCTTCGTCGAAGCGGTGCGTGCCTTCGACGCCGCCCCCGAGGAGTCGAGATGAACCCCATGACGAACATGCCCGATGCGACCGGTCACTTCGGTCCCTACGGCGGACGTTTCGTGCCCGAGACGCTGGTGCTGGCGCTCGAGGAACTCGAACAGGAGTACACGCGCGCGCAGGCCGACCCGGCGTTCCGCGCCGAACTGGCCGAGACGCTGCGCGACTTCGCCGGGCGGCCCACCGCGCTCATCGAGGCGCACCGCTTCTCGGAGCGCGCCGGCTGCCGCGTGCTGTTCAAGCGCGAGGACCTGCTGCACACGGGCGCGCACAAGATCAACAACACGATCGGGCAGGGCCTGCTCGCCAAGCGCATGGGCAAGCCGCGCGTGATCGCCGAGACCGGTGCGGGCCAGCACGGTGTCGCCACCGCCGCCGCCGCCGCGCGTCTGGGCCTCGAGTGCACCGTGTACATGGGCAGCGAGGACGTGCGCCGTCAGAAGCTCAACGTCGAGCGCATGAAGCTGCTCGGGGCCACCGTGTGCCCCGTGGACTCGGGCAGCCGCACGCTCAAGGACGCGGTCAACGAGGCGATGCGCGACTGGGTCACGCGCGTGCGCGACACGCACTACATCCTCGGCTCGGTGCTCGGGCCGCACCCGTTCCCGCGCATCGTGCGCGACTTCCATCGCGTCATCGGCGTCGAGGCCCGCACGCAGGTGCAGGAGCTCATCGGACGACTGCCCGACGTGCTCGTGGCGTGCGTGGGCGGCGGCAGCAACGCGATCGGACTGTTCCACGCGTTCCTGGGCGATGCGCAGGTGCGCAAGATCGGCGTCGAGGCGGGTGGTGAGGGCGTGGGCACGGGTCGTCATGCGGCCCGCGTACCCGAGCACAGCGTCGGCGTGCTGCACGGCACGCGCACGCTCATCCTGCAGGACGCCAACGGCATGATCCGCGAGACGCACTCGGTCTCGGCCGGCCTCGACTACCCGGCGCTCGGGCCCGAGCACGCGTGGCTCAACGATCAGGGCCTGGCCGCGTACGACAGCGTCACCGACGTCGAGGCGCTCGAGGCGTTCGAACTCACCGCGCGGCTCGAGGGCATCCTGCCGGCGCTCGAGTCGTCGCACGCGCTCGCGTGGGTGCTGCGCGAGGGCCCGCGTCTGGGCCGCGACACGGTCGTGCTCGTCAACCTGTCGGGCCGCGGCGACAAGGACGTGGCCGAGGTGCTGCGCGTGACCGGCCGCGGCGAACTCTAGGGATCGCGGTCCCGTCCCGGTCCGGACCGGGGCGGGAAGGGCCCGCCGGGGAAGAAGGTGACCTCGGGGCCCGCCTGTGCTATAAAACGCCGCCACTTCGTGCGCCCGTAGCTCAACTGGATAGAGCGTCAGCCTCCGGAGCTGAAGGTTACAGGTTCGACCCCTGTCGGGCGCACCACCCACCTCACGTGACGACCTCCCAAGACACTTCCAACGAGCGTTTCAAGCCGAACGCCTCGCGCGAGATGGCGTCCATGTTCGACGACGTCTCGGGCCGTTACGACCTGCTCAACCAGGTCATGACGATGGGGCAGGATTCGGCGTGGCGCGAAGCCATGTGGCGGCGCGTGCCCCGCTCGGCCCGGCGCGTGCTCGACCTGTGCACGGGCAGCGGTGTGTCGCTGCCGGGCCTGCGCCGCCCCGGCCGCACCGTCCTGGGCATGGACGTGAGTCTGGCGATGCTGCAGGTGGCGCACGCGGAACACTCGAGCGCGGGCTGGGCGCCGCGACTCGCCTGCGCCGACGGCTTCAAGCTGCCGCTGCGCGACGGGGCGCTCGACGCGGTCACGGTGGCGTTCGGCGTGCGCAACCTGCGCCCGCGCCGCGAGGCGCTGGCGGAGATCGCTCGCGTGCTCGTGCCGGGCGGCCGCTTGGTGGTGCTCGAGGCGTCAGCCCCGTCGCCGGGTCCGCTCGCACCGTTCGCGCGCCTGTGGATCCGCCACATGATCCCGCTGTTCGGCCGACTGTCGCCGGACCCCAGCGCCTACCGGTACCTGTCCGAGAGCATCTTCGAGTTCGGCTCGGGCCCGGAGTTCGAGGCCGACCTGGCGGCGGCGGGGTTCCGGCGTCTCGAGGCGCGCGCGTTCCTGTTCGGGGCGACCCGCCTGTGGGTGGCCGAGACGCAGCCGGCGGTTGGTCAGATTCCCACCGAGCGTGCGGCGACCGTGCAGGATGCACGGGACGCGTCGGGCGAGAATGCGCACCCGGACGAACCGCAGGGCGGCTTCGGACTGGAGTCGTCGGTGTGGGCGCTCGTGCGGGCCGGGATCAGCTCGGCGGTCGTCGTGGCGCTCGTCTACGCCCTGTCCGTGTGGCTCAACGTGCGTGATCGCTTGCCCTTGAGCCCGGTGCAGGAGGTTCTGGCCGGCGTCCTGCTGGTGGGCGGACTGGTGGTCTTCGGGGCCCGTGCGGTGCTGCAGCTGCTCCGCTGGGACGCGCTCCGGGGCAGGGGACCCGACCCGCGCTGACACTGGCACGGCGGTTGCCTCATCGGAGTGGGATTTCACCCAATCCACCGAGGGCCCCTGCCATGTCGGGACGTGAACGCCTCCTCAATCGCCTGTTGGAACTCCATGGTCGCTCGGGCCCGCGCTCGCGTCCCGAGCTCCTGCACACGGCGCTCGGGCTGGCGCTCGAGTTGGCCGATGCCGCCGGCGTCGTGCTGGTGCTGGGCGGGAACCGCAAGTTCGAGCGCCACGCCCTGCTGAGCCAGGGCGAGTCGAACGAGCGCTTCACGCTGCCGTGGACCCCGACGCCGTTCGAGTGGTCGATCCTGCGCTCGCGACAGCCGCGCGTGTTCAACGAGCCCGGCGACACGACCTGTCCCGGCGAGCGCGGTTGCCCCGGCGTGACGCCCGGGCCGGCGCTCTACCTGCCGCTGCAGATGGGGGCGCGCGAACACGGCTACCTGTCCGTGCACCGCGACGTCGAGGGCACGCGCTTCACCGGTCGCGAGGCGCGCACGCTGGCGCTGTTCGCGGCGTGGCTGACGAGCGCGCTCGACAATCTGCGCCTGGCGAGCAACCTCGAGCGCCTCGCGGTGACCGACGACCTCACGCAGGTCTACAACTACCGCTACCTCAAGTCGGCGCTGCGCCGCGAGATCAAGCGCGCCGCGCGGTTCCAGCAGCCCATGGCGATCCTCATGCTCGACGTGGACAACCTCAAGGCCTACAACGATCGCAACGGGCACGTGCGTGGCAGCATGCTGCTGCGCGAGATGGCGCAGTTGTTCGCGAACCACGTGCGCTCGTGGGATCTGGTGGCCAAGTACGGCGGCGACGAGTTCACGGTGATCCTGCCGCAGACCGATCGCGCCGGCGCCATGGCCGTGGCCGAGCGTCTGCGCGCCACGGTGGCCGCGCACACGTTCCCGCTCGCCACGAAGGGGCAGATCACGGTCAGCACCGGCATCGCGCAGTTCCCCGAGGACGGCGCCGACGTGACCACGCTCATCGAGACGGCCGACCGCACGCTGTACGAGGCCAAACGGAAGGGCCGGAACCGGGTGGAGGGAGGCCAGCGCGAGGCCGCCTGAAGCGGTCCCGACGCGCGTTGACCACCCGGCGGGCGGTGGCTAACCTCACAGGCTCGCACGTCCCGTCCCGCTTCCCGCAACGTCGTTCGCAGCAGTCTCGGAGGATTCCCGTGTCGGATCGCATCGGCATCGCTGTGGTGGGCACTGGTGACTGGGGCGCCAACCTGGTTCGCAACTTCGCGAACCTGGCCGGCGCCCGGCTCGTCAGCGTCTGCGACGCCGACGCGCAGCGGCTCGCCAAGACCGCGGCGCAGTATCCCGGCGTGAAGGCGGTCGCCGACGTCGCCGCCGTCGCCGCCGACCCCGAGGTGCAGGGCGTGGTCGTCTCGGCCTCGGCCGTGAGCCATCACCCGCTCGCCAAGGTGCTGCTCGAGGCGGGCAAGGACGTCTACGTCGAGAAGCCGCTGACGCTCGAGGTCGCGCACGCCGAGGAGCTGTGCCGTCTCGCCAAGGCGAAGGGTCGCATCCTCATGGTGGGGCACCTGCTGCTCTACCATCCGGGCGTGCAGTACCTCAAGAAGAGCGTCACGAGCGGCGAGCTCGGCGACCTGCTCTACATCTATTGCCAGCGCGTGAACCTCGGCAAGGTCCGCAAGGACGAGAACGCGCTGTGGAGCTTCGCGCCGCACGACCTGTCGGTGATCCTGCACCTCATGGATCAGGAGCCGGTGGACGTCGCCGCGCGTGGTGGGGCGTTCCTGCAGCCGGGCGTCGAAGACGTGGTGTTCGTGGACCTGCGGTTCGCGAGCGGCCAGATGGCGCACGTGCACGTGTCGTGGCTCGACCCGCACAAGCTGCGCAAGTTCACCGTGGTCGGCACCCAGAAGATGATGGTGTTCGACGACATGGAGGCGAGCGAGAAGATCAAGGTGTACGACAAGGGCGTCGATCGCGCCGGGCAGGTCGTGTCGTACGGCGACGCGCTCACCGTGCGCAGCGGCGACATCCTGATCCCCAAGATCTCGCTGCAGGAGCCGCTCAAGCTCGAGTGCCAGCACTTCGTCGAGTGCATCCGCGAGCGCAAGCGCCCGCTCACCGACGGCGTCGGCGGGCTGCGCGTCGTCAAGGTGCTCGACGCGGCGCAGAAGTCGCTCAAGTCCGGCGGCCAGCCCGTGGCGATCGCGCCGCTGCCGCAGGAGATCGCATGACCAGCGTCATCCATCCGTCCGCCCAGCTCGGCCCCGGCGTCACGCTGGGCGAGTTCTGCGTCATCGGCGCCAACGTCACGTTGGGCGAGGGCTGCAAGCTCGGGAACCACGTCGTCATCCACGCCGACACCGTGGTCGGCGCGCACGTGCGCATCGACGACCACGCCTCGCTCGGCAAAGTGCCCATGAAGGCCGCCAACTCCGCGACCACGACCGATCAGGTGCTGCCGCCGCTCACGGTGGGCGACGTCTGCATCGTGGGCACGGGCGTGGTGCTTTACCGCGGCGCGGCGATCGACGGCAAGGTGCTCATGGCCGACCTGTCCACGGTGCGCGAGAACGTCACCGTGGGGCGGGGGACGATCGTCGGGCGGGGCGTGACGATCGAGAACTTCTGCAGTGTGGGGCGCTACTGCAAACTCGAGAGCGAGTGCTATCTGTGCGCCTACTCCACGCTCGAGGACCGCGTGTTCGTGGCCCCCGGCGTGGTGACGTCGAACGACAATTTCGTGGGTCGCACGCAGGAGCGGTTCAAGCACTTCAAGGGCGTGACGGTGAGGAAGGGCGGGCGCATCGGCGCCGGCAGCGTGACGCTGCCCGGCGTGACCATCCACGAGGATGGTCTGGTCGCCGCCGGCTCCACCGTGACGCGCGACGTGCCGGCCCGCACCGTGGTGGTGGGCAAGCCCGCGAAGCCGTGGCGGGACGTGCCCGTCGAACAGCTGCTCGAGAACCAGGGCTGGGTGGACGCGTAAGCGCCACCGGCCACACCCCGGGGACGCCCGGAGAACGAGGGAACCTTCACGATGTCCACGAACACGACGATCAAGGTGCCGCTCCTCGACCTGCGCGCGCAGTACGACACCATCCGCGCCGAGGTCGACGACGCCGTGCGCCGCGTCATGGAGAGCTGCTACTTCATCGGCGGCCCGGAGGTCACGGGCCTCGAGGAGGAGGTCGCGCGCTACTCGCAGGTGCCGCACGCCGTCGCCTGTGCCTCGGGCACGGACGCGCTGCTCATGGCCATGTGGACGCTCGGCATCGGCCCCGGCGACGAGGTGATCTCGCCGGCCTACTCGTTCTTCGCCACCGCCGGCACGATCGCCAACAACGGCGCCACGCCGGTGTTCGTGGACATCGACCCGCGCACGTACAACCTGGACCCGCACCGGCTCGAGGCCGCGATCACGCCGCGCACCAAGGCGGTCGTGGCCGTGTCGCTGTTCGGCCAGTGCTGCGACGTCCCGGCGATCAAGGCGATCTGCGACAAGCACCAGATCTACCTGATCGAGGATGCGGCGCAGTCGATCGGCTCGGAGTGGGAGGGCAAGCGCTCGGGTTCCATGTGCGACTTCGGGACGTTCTCGTTCTTCCCGTCCAAGAACCTGGGCGGCGCCGGCGACGGCGGCATGATCACGACGAACAACCCCGAGCTCGCCGACAAGGCGCGCCTGCTCTGCAACCACGGCGCGAAGCCCAAGTACTTCCACTCGCTCGTCGGCACGAACTCGCGACTCGACGCGCTGCAGGCGGCGATCCTGCGCGTGAAGCTGCGCCACCTCGACCGTTGGAGCGAGGGCCGCGCCAAGAACGCCGCGCTGTACAACGCGCTGTTCGAGGGCTCGAAGGTCGGCCGTCCGTACCACGACCCGCGCACGCGTCACATCTACAACCAGTACGTCGTCCGTGTGCCCAAGCGCGACGAGCTCAAGAAGCACCTGACCGACAAGAACATCGGCTGCGAGATCTACTACCCGGTCCCGCTGCACCTCCAGAAGTGCTTCGCGTCGCTCGGCTACAAGGCCGGTGACATGCCGCACTCGGAAGCAGCCGCGAACGAGACGATCGCGCTGCCGATCTACCCCGAGCTCACCGAGGACCAGATCCGCCACGTGGCGCAGACGGTCCTGGAGTTCGTGGACAAGGCCTGAGGCAGCACCCGCGGACCGGGGCCACGACGGCCCGACCGCGACGCGACACCCGTCCGGGGCGACCCGGACGGCGCTGAACACGGAACAGGACCGCATCGCCCACCCGCCCTGAACGGCGATGCGGTTCCGGTGGTCTCCAGCAGACCGAGTCGTCGGTCCCCTCCGACGCCTCGCGATACGGTCCCATGGCCGAATCGAACCGGGAATCCCTGCGCGATCTCCTGCGCCGGGCCGAAGAGGTACGCGGTCTGTCCCACGGAACGGGACAGCCGGGCCTCGCCACATCCGACGACACCGATGCGCTCGTGCAGATGACGGGCCGGCTCGTGGACGACCTCGAGCGGGCGCACCGTCGTCTGATCGAGTCGCACGTCCAGTTGTCGTCCCTGCGCGAGGTCGCCAGCTCGCTCGCCGGCACGCGCGATGCGGCCGAGGCGACGCGGCGCATCACGCGCTACCTGCGCGGGGTGCTCGACTTCGCCCAGGTCGGCCTGTTGCTCGTCGATCGGGAGCGCGGCGTGCTCACGGGCACGTGGGCGCACGGCGGTTCGCTCGTGCCCGTCGAGGTGCCGCTCGTGGGCACCGGCGGCACGCTGCCGCGCGCGCTGTGGCAGGACCGCGCGGTGGAGCACCACGATCCGGCGCACCACCCGGCGCTCGTGCTGCCCGAGGGACATCCTCTGGCGCGCGTGTTCGCCGAGCAATCGTGGACCGTGTGCGTGCCGCTCGAGCGCGCGGGGTCGGCGAGCGGGACGCCCGCCGAGGCCTGCACCGACTGTCCCGCCCACGCGCGCGCGCTGGTGCCGCCGCCGGGCGCCGACGTGGCCGCGTGGCGCGCCGAGGTCGAGGCGGCGCAGCGCACCTGTGTGGCGTGTCCGCGTCTGCCGCTGCTGGGCGTGCTCGCCGCCGCGCGCGGGCCCGGCGCCCCGCCGCCGCCGGCGGGGGAGCGCACGCGGCTCGAGGCCGTGGCGTTCACGATCGCGCCCATGGTCGAGAACGCGCGGCTCGTGCACGACCTGGCGCGCAACGAGCGCTTCCTGGCCGACGTGCTCGACTCCATGCCCAGCGCGCTCGTGGCGTTCGACAACGCCGGCGCGGTGCTCAGCCTCAATGCCAACGCGCAGGAACTCCTGGGGCTCGACGAGGAGACCGCCCGCGGTCGCCGCGTCGAGACGCTGTTCGGCCCGACCGGCGAGCGGATCATCCGCGACACGTTGACCACCGGCCGCCCCACGCTGCGTCACGAGCTGGTGCTCCAGACGCCGGCGGGCCGTGCGCTGCCCGTGCGCCTGACGAGCTCGCAGCTGTGCGACGGTCAGGGTCGGGCCTACGGTGCGATCGCCACGTTCCTCGACCTCACGCCGCTGCGCGCGGCCGAGGAGCGGGCGCGACAGCTCGACCAGCTCGCGGCGCTGGGGCGGTTCACGACCGGCGTGGCGCACGAGATCCGCAATCCGCTCACCGGCATCGGCATGGGCGTGAAGCGGCTCGCCCGCGTGCTCAAGGACCAACCGGCCGAACTCGAGAATCTGGAGTTCGTGCAGCGCGAGATCCGGCGGCTCGACGGCATCGTGCAGCAGCTGTTCGACGTCACCCATCCGCGCCGGCTCGACCTCGAGCCCAAGTCGCTCACCGAGACGCTGCGGCGCGCGACGCAGTCCGTGGCCGGGGTGCTCGAGGAGCGCGGCGTGACGCTGACGTGGGAGCCGCCGGTGACGCTGCCGCCCGTGCCGCACGATGCCGACCAGATGCAGCAGGTGTTCATCAACCTGCTCAAGAACGCGGCCGAAGCCTCGCATGAGGGAGGTCGCATCACCGTCCGCGTCACGGCGCCGGACGGCCCCGACGGCACGGTCGTCACCACGGTGACCGACACGGGCTCGGGGATCGACGCCGAGACGCAGAAGACCCTGTTCGAACCGTTCTTCACGACCAAGCCCAAGGGTACCGGGCTCGGTCTCTACATCACTCACGACATCGTCAAACGCCACGGAGGAAGCCTCACGGTGCAGAGCGCGCCGGGACAGGGCGCGACCTTCACCGTGGAGCTGCCGAGGGGAACCCAGGGAGGTGCACGATGAACAAGGCCAACATCCTCGTGGTCGAGGATCAGGATTCCATCCGCCACTTCGTGGTCCGTGCGCTCGAGGACGATGGGCACATCGTCCGCGGCGTCGACTCGATCCGTGAGGCCCGCGCGGCCATCGAACGCGACATGCCGGACCTCGCGTTCCTCGACCTCAAGCTGCCCGACGGCAGTGGGCTCGACCTGCTGCGCGAGATCAAGCGCATGCAGCCCGAGGTCGCGGTCGTGCTCATGACCGCGTTCGGCGAGCTCGAGGTGGCCGTCGAGGCCATGAGCGCGGGCGCCTACTGGTTCATGAAGAAGCCGTTCGAGCAGGAGGAGCTGCTCGCGCTCGCCTCGCGCGCGCTCGAGTCGCAGAAGATGTTCCTCGAGCTGCGTCGCCTGCGGCATCAGGCGTTCAGCGACGAGGACTTCCTGCATTCGTCGGCCCCGGTCATGCAGGAGGCGTACGCCATCGCCGAGCAGGTCGCGCGCGGCGACACCACCAGCGTGCTCATCGAGGGCGAGAGCGGCACGGGCAAGGAGTACTTCGCCAATCTCGTGCATCGCATGAGCGCCCGTCACGCGCAGCCGTTCGTCGAGATCAACTGCGCGGCCATCCCGGCCGAGCTGCTCGAGTCCGAGCTGTTCGGTCACGAGAAGGGCGCGTTCACGGACGCGCGTGCGCAGAAGCTGGGTCTCATGGAGATGGCCAACGGCGGCACGCTGTTCCTGGACGAGATCGGTGAGATGGCGCCCATGCTGCAGGTCAAGCTCCTGCGCGTGCTCGAGCGTCGCACGTTCCGGCGCGTCGGCGGCACCAAGGACATCGCCGTCAACCTGCGCATCATCTCGGCGACCAACCAGGACCTCGAGAAGATGGTCAAGGAGGGCACGTTCCGCGAGGACCTGTACTACCGCCTCAAGGTCGTGCCGCTGCACGTGCCGCCGCTGCGCGAGCGACGCGAGGACGTGCTGCCGCTGGCGCGTCTGTTCCTCGAGCGCTTCTCGAAGGCCTTCAAGAAGACGTTCCGGGGCATCGCGCCGTCGGCCGAGGAGGCGCTCACCGCGTACAACTGGCCGGGCAACATCCGTGAGCTCAAGAACCTCATGGAGCGCACGGTGCTGCTGGAGAGCGGCGAGTGGATCGAGGCGCAGCACCTCAAGCTGTCGGCCCGCGTCCGCGCGGCCGACGAGGCGACGCTCGGCCAGCGCGTGGACGACGCCCTGACGGGCATGATCCCCGCCTCGGGCATCCCGTTCGAGCCCCTCGTCGAGGAGCTGGAGCGAGCCTTGATACTGCGTGCCTCGTATGCTACCAAGTGGAACCAGAGCCGCACCGCGGAACTGCTGAACCTCAAGCGCGACAAACTGCGCTACCGCATGAAGCTCTACGACCTCCACGCCACGGGGCAGGGGAATCCCAGCCATAGCGACGCAGCCTGACGTCCACCGGACCCGCGGTCGCCGCGCGGCCTTCCTGTCCGCGCTCGCGGCCGCGGGTCTCGGCTTGTTCCTCGCCGGCTGTGGTTACACGGCCAGCCCGGCGCTGCTGCCCTCGCATCTCAAGACCATCGCGATCCCGGTGTTCGAGAACGGGACGCCCGAGGCGCAGCTCGAGCAGCAGGTGACCGACGAGGTCGTGCAGCGGTTCGTGCGCGACAACCACCTCAAGATCGTCGACGAGAAGAGCGCCAACGCGATCCTGCGCGGCAAGGTCACGCAGTACAAGAACGCCGTGTACGGCTTCTCGGCCAACACCTCCAACGCCAACGCGTACCGCGTCACGCTCGCGGTCCAGGTCACGTTCAAGGACCTGGTCAAGAACCGCGAACTGTGGAGCGACGAGTTGGTGAAGAGCACGATCTACTACGTGCAGGACGTGCCGGGACAGACCGCCAAGACCGAGCTCGACGGCCGCAAGGAGGCCATCACCAAGCTCGCGGACGAGATCCTGAGCCGCAGCGTCGAGGGCTGGTGACGACATGGCCGTGAGGAAGACCGCTGGCAAGTCCTCGCCGCGCGCGACCAAGTCGGCCGCGGTCGCGCCCATCGAACCGCTCGCGCTGCTGGCGCGCCTCGAACAGGGCGAGTTCCCCGGCGTCGTGTACCTCGAGGGTCCCGACGAGGCGGTCAAGACCGCGTTCCTCGCCGACTACCGGCGCGCCTGGGCGCTCGCGGTCCCCGAGTCCCCGACCGCCCGCATCCTGCGGCCCGACGAGGGCATCGACGAGATCCTGGCCGCGTACCAGACCGTGTCCATGTTCACGTCGCGCGAGCTCACGATCGTGTTCTCGGTCGAGAAGCTGGTGCGCAGCGACAAGCAGATCCAGGCGCTCGCCGCCGGTCTGGCGACGCCGTCCTCGGGTTCGAGTCTCGTGCTCGTCGAAGCCGCCGCCGACAAGCCGCGCAAGAAGCTCGACCCGCTGCGCGAGGTGGCCACCGCACGTCTCGAGGTGACCTCGCCCGACGAGCGCGGCCTGCTCGAGTGGGGCCGACGCCGGCTGCTCGCCACGGGCAACACCGCGGAGGCGGGAGCACTGCAGGCGCTGCTCGATGCCTGCGAGCGCGACCCGCTCGCGTTCCTCAACGAGGCGGGCAAGCTCAGCGTGCTCGCGGGCGACGGCGGCACGGTGACGATGGCGCACGTGCGCACGCTCACCGCCCCCAAGTTGGGCGCCGAACTGCCGGACTTCATCCTGGCGGTGGCCCAGGGCGACGCCAAGCGCGCGGGGCAGCGCCTCGAGCGCATCCTGGCGGCAGGCGAGAGCGAGGGCACGATCCTGTGGTCGCTCGGACATCTCGCGACCTCGTCGCTGCTGCGCACCTCGGCGCCGTACTCGTGGGCCATGTACAAGGAGGCGACCGCGGCGATGGCGCGGCGCCGCAACGCGCAGTCGCTGGCGCGCGCGGTGGACGCCGTGTACCGGGCCGAGGCGGCGTGGAAGGGGGGCCGCGCCGACGTGCGCAGCGCCCTCGAGCAGGCCACGCGGGATCTCGTCGCGAACTGAGCCGCGCGCGGCACCGATCGAGCCCGTGCACGAACCCCGGGCCGCCGTGACGCCGCGCCCGAGTGCCGCTATCCTCCCGGACTCACCACTCACTCCGGGGCCCCGATGAGCAAGTACTATCCGTTCGCCGATGTCGAGCCGCGCTGGCAGCAGTACTGGGTCGATCGCAAGACGTTCCGTGCGGTGGAGGATCCCGCGCGTCCCAAGTACTACTGCCTCGACATGTTCCCGTACCCCTCGGGCGCGGGCCTGCACGTCGGGCACCTCGAGGGCTACACCGCGACGGACATCATCAGCCGCTACAAGCGCATGAAGGGCTTCAGCGTGCTGCACGTGACGGGCTGGGACGCGTTCGGCCTGCCGGCCGAGCAGTACGCCGTCAAGACGGGTATCCACCCGGCGATCACGACGCGCGACAACATCGCCAACTTCCGCCGGCAGATGCGTCGCGTGGGCCTGTCCTACGACTGGGATCGCGAGGTGGACACCACCGACCCGAGCTACTACCAGTGGACGCAGTGGATCTTCCTGCAGCTCCACCAGCGCGGGCTCGCCTACGTGGCCGAGGTGCCGGTGAACTGGTGCCCCGAACTGGGCACGGTGCTCGCCAACGAGGAGGTCGTTGACGGCAAGAGCGAGGTCGGCGGCTACGAGGTCATCCGCCGCCCCATGCGGCAGTGGGTGCTGCGCATCACCGCCTACGCCGAGCGCCTGCTCGAGGACCTGTCGCTCGTCGAATGGCCGGCGAGCACGCTGGAGATGCAGAAGAACTGGATCGGTCGCTCGATCGGCGCCGAGGTGGACTTCGCGCTCGACGGTGTGAACGGCAAGCTGCGCATCTTCACGACGCGGCCCGATACGCTGTTCGGGGCCACGTACATGGTGCTCGCACCCGAGCATCCGCTGGTCGAGGCGCTCACCACGCCCGCGCAGGCCGACGCCGTGCGCGCGTACCGCGAGGCGACCGCGCGCAAGAGCGACCTCATGCGCCAGGAGGACAAGCAGAAGACCGGCGTGTTCACCGGCGGCTACGCGATCAATCCCGTCAACGGCGAGAAGCTGCCGGTGTGGATCGCGGACTACGTGCTCATGAGCTACGGCACGGGCGCGATCATGGCCGTGCCGGGACACGACGAGCGCGACTGGGCGTTCGCGCGGGAGTACGGCCTGCCGATCCGCGAGGTCGTCTCGGGCGGCGACGTGCAGCAAGCGGCGCACACCGACACCGACTCGGGCACGCTCGTGAACTCGGCCACCGCCGACGGTGCGCTGTCCCTGAACGGGCTCACGCCCGAGGTCGCGATCCCGCGCATCACCGCGTGGCTCGCCGAACGCGGCACCGGCCAGAAGGCCGTGAACTACAAGCTGCGCGACTGGCTGTTCTCGCGGCAGCGCTACTGGGGTGAGCCGTTCCCGCTGGTGTGGGTGGACGGCGCGCCGCAGGCCCTGCCCGAGCACATGCTGCCGGTGCTGCTGCCCGAGGCCAAGGAGTTCAAGCCGTCGGGCACGGGGGAGAGCCCGCTCGCGAACATCACGGACTGGGTCGAGACCACCGATCCCACCACGGGCAAGCCCGCGCGGCGCGAGACGAACACCATGCCGCAGTGGGCCGGCTCGTGCTGGTACTACCTGCGCTTCCTCGACCCGAAGAACCCCGACCGCCTCGTGGACCCGGCCAAGGAGAAGTACTGGATGCCGGTGGACCTGTACGTGGGCGGGGCCGAGCACGCGGTGCTGCATCTGCTGTACGCGCGGTTCTGGCACAAGGTCCTGTACGACATCGGCGTCGTGAGCACGCCCGAGCCGTTCATGAAGCTCGTGCATCAGGGCATGATCCTGGGCGAGGACAACCGCAAGATGAGCAAGTCGTGGGGCAACGTCGTGAGCCCCGACGACATGATCGACCAGTACGGGGCCGACGCGACGCGCATCTACGAGATGTTCATGGGCCCGCTCGAGGCCATGAAGCCGTGGAGCTCCAAGAGCGTCGAGGGCATCTCGCGGTTCCTCGATCGCGTCTGGCGTCTGGTCGTCAACGAGGACGGCTCGCTCGCGCTCAACGACGTCGCGCCCGACGCGGCCACCCAGCGCCTGCTGCACCAGACCATCGCCAAGGTCGGCGTGGACGTGGAGGCGCTCAAGTTCAACACCGCCATCTCGCAGATGATGGTGTTCGTGAACGAGGTCATGAAGCAGCCGTCGCGTCATCGCACGCTGCTCGAGCCGTTCGTGCGCCTGCTCGCGCCGTTCGGTCCGCATCTGGCCGAGGAGCTGTGGCAGCGACTGGGGCACGAGGACACGATCGCCTACGCGGCGTGGCCCGACCACGACCCGGCGCTGCTCGTCGAGGACACGGTCACCATGGCCATCCAGGTGAACGGCAAGCTGCGCGCGACGCTCGACCTGCCGCGTGGCGCCTCGCAGGAGGACGTGCAGGCGGCCGCGTTCGCCGACGAGCGCGTGAAGCGGTTCCTCGAGGCGGGCGCGATCAAGAAGGTCATCCACGTGAAGGACAAGCTGCTCAACGTGGTCGTCGCGGGCTGACGATGTCGCGCGTGCGAGCCCGACTCGTGCGCGCGTTCGTCGCACACGCGGCCGATCCGGACGCGTACCGCGCGCGCGTGACGCGCGAGTGTCGCGCGTTCCCCGAGGGCGATCTGTTCCCGTACGTGTTCCCCGCGCTCGCATTGAGCACGTGGGCGGGGGACGGTCGCGTGTCACGCGCCCGGGCGCTCGACGCCGCGCGCGCCTTCGCGACCCTTGCACGCGCACAGGCCGAATCAAGGCTGGGGCCGCTCACCGCCCTCGACCCGCGCGCCCCGCACGCGGTGGACGTGGGCTGGCTCGCACTGACGTTCGCGGCGTTGCATCAGGCCACCGGCGCCCAGGA
>CAZZLY010000034.1:1660-2819 GCA_964655175.1 uncultured bacterium | reverse complement strand
TGGGCTGGCTCGCACTGACGTTCGCGGCGTTGCATCAGGCCACCGGCGCCCAGGAACACGACGACGCGCGCCGTCACCTGTGCGACGCGTTGCGCACCCAACTCGACGAGGCGCCCTCGGGCGGCGCGCTGTTCTCGTACCCGGGCGCGTGCTGGCCGTTCGACACGTTGCCCGCGGTGCTCGCCTTGGACCTCGACGACACGATCGAACGCACGTCGCGCTCGGCCGCGACGATCGCGCGGCACCTCGCGTGGCTGCGCGGCCCGGGCGCCGATCCCGCGACCGGTCTGCCCGTGAGTGCGCTCGCGCGGGACCGCACCACGGTGACCGCGGGCCCGCGCGGCTGCGACCTGTCGCTGCGGATCGCGCTGCTCGCGAGACTCGACCGGGAGTTCGCACGGACCCTGTACGCGGCCTACGTGAGGACGTGCTGGAGCGAACGCGTCCTGCTGGCCGGGTTCCGCGAGCACCCGCGCGGCCACGAGGCGCCCATGGACGTCGACTCGGGGCCCGTGGTCGCCGGGATCGGCATGGCGGCGTCGGCGTTCGGTCTGGCCGCCACCCGGGTCATGGGCGACCGCGGCCGCCACATCCGGCTGCGGGCGCAGCTGACCGTCTGGGACCTGGGCTGGCGTCTGGCGGGCCGGCTCATGGGGGCCCGGCTGAGAGGGGCGGTCGTGCCCGGGCTGGGCGTGCCCGTGGACCCGGCGTGCGTCACGGGATTCCTGTTCGGCGACGCGAGTCTGATCCTGGCGCTCGGCTGGCCGGAGTCGACGCCGACCACGACATCCTGACGCGCGGGGCGATCGGCCACGGGCGAGCCGGGACCCGACGGGGAGGACGGCGGCCGGGACGAGCCGGGCCGGGGGCGCGGGAGCCCCGTCCCCGGCGTCACGCTTGCAGGTTTACATAATACATATTATGCGACACGACGATATCGGCCCGTGGGGCGCTGGGTTCGTTGAATCACGGCCCCGAGCCGTCGCCCGACCGCCCTTCGGCCTGCGGCCCCGATCCCTTCGGTCTTCGCCGCCTCGTGGTCCCGCCCATGCGCGTCACCATCCCGCTCGTCCGCGCACCGGCCACCGCATCGCCGCGGCTCGCTCATCACCCACGCGCACGTTCGTGATCTCGTCTCGAGCCCGGGTCGTCCGACGGC
>CAZZLY010000034.1:0-1560 GCA_964655175.1 uncultured bacterium | reverse complement strand
TCATCACCCACGCGCACGTTCGTGATCTCGTCTCGAGCCCGGGTCGTCCGACGGCTGGACGTGAGTTCTGTGACCCGCCCGGTCACGGGTCACCGCCCGGGCCTCGGTCATCGGGCCCGTGACGGCCCTGGGCCGCGCGTGGTCGGCCCGACCCGGTCCGAGCCCGCCAGCCACGCCCGGCGGCCGGCGCCGGGTCCACGAGCCGCCCTGAGCGGGCTGAGCGGGCTGCTCGAGGTCTGGGCGGATTCCGATGCCGCCCGAGGCCCGCAGGACGCGCAGACCGCTGGAGCGCCTCGCGATGCGCCAAACGATTCCGGCAACCCACGAGGTTCACGGCTCGCCATAACTACACACTTGTGCAGTACCGCGCGACGATGGTACGACTCCCGTCCATGGCCGCCGAGCTCCGCCTGGAACCCTGCCGCAGCGCCCTCAACCGCGTGACCGGGATGTCGTTCCCGTGGTCGCTCAACCCGTACATGGGCTGCGCGCACCGCTGCACGTTCTGCTACGTGCGTGCGTTCGAGCGCCGCGCCGATCGGCCCGCCGACGACCGCTACGGCCGCAGCGTGCGCGTGAAGACCAACGTCGTGAGCGTGCTGCGCACCGAACTCTCCCGCCGCACCTGGGCCCGCGAGACCGTGGTGATCGGCGCGGCCACCGACCCGTACCAGCCGGCCGAAGGGCGCTTCCGACTCACGCGCGGCTGCCTCGAGGCGCTGGCCGAGCGCGCCAACCCGTTCGCGATCATCACGCGCGGCCCCATGGTCATCCGCGACGTCGACGTGCTGCAGGACGCCTCGCGCCGCGCCAAGGTCGGCGTGAGCCTGTCGGTACCCACACTCGACGATGCGATCTGGCGCGCGACCGAGCCCGCCACCGCGCCGCCGCGGCAGCGCCTGCGCGCGGTGCGCACACTGGCCGACGCCGGCATCCGCGTCGCGGTGGCGATGGCGCCCATCATCCCCGGGCTCTCGGACCGCGCCGACCTGCTTCGCGATGCGGTCAAGGCCGCGCGCGACGCCGGTGCGGTGCGCGTGTGGACCGAACTGCTCTACCTGCGCCCGGGCACGCGCGAGCATTTCCTGGAGACGCTGGCCGACGTCTGGCCCGCCGAAGCCGAGCGGCTCGCGCGCCTGTACGCCGCGCGCGCGCATCGGCCCACCGCCGAAGCGCACGCACACCGCGACCGCGTGCTGGCGATGATCGACCAGCACCCGCGCCGCGCGAGCGCGCCGCGCCCGATCGAGCCCGAGCCCCCGCGGCTGGCGCAGCAGTTGGGACTGGCGTTCGCCGAGGATCCCGCGCTGGCGCAGGCCTGAGGCCGCGCACCCGGGCCCGGCCACGCTGTTTCCAGCGGACGCCTGCGACCACCCGCGAACCTCGCGCGGCACCCGAAGCGACAGCCTCAACGCGCCATTTCACAATGCCTTACCGATTCAAAGAAAACACGAAGCCCCGGCGTCCGTGAGGACACCGGGGCTCGAGGCTTCCGCGACCGAGGGGTCGCGTCAGTTGAGGATCTGCGGCGACAGCCGGCCGAGCTCGATGCGGGCCTGG
>CAZZLY010000033.1:21814-24660 GCA_964655175.1 uncultured bacterium | reverse complement strand
TCGCCCTCGGCCACGAGCGCCGCCAACGCGAGCGCGGCGCTGGCGCGCAGGTCGGTGGCCATGACCGGGGCGCCCTGCAACCGCTCGACACCCTTGACCACCGCGACGTTGCCCTTGAGCTCGAGGTTCGCACCCATGCGCCCCAGCTCGGGCACGTGCGAGAAGCGGTCCAGATAGATCGTGTCCTCGATCACACTGGTGCCCTGCGCGATCGCGGCCACGGCCATCATCTGCGCCTGCATGTCGGTGGGGAACCCGGGGAACACCGCGGTCGTCACGTCGGCGGCCTGCGGCCGTCCGCGTCCGGTGATCGTGACCTCGTCGTGCTCGCGCACGACCGTGGCGCCCATCTCCTCGAGCTTGCGCAGCGCGGCCTCGAAGTGATCCGGCACGACGCGCTCCAGCGTGACGCTGCCGCCCGTCATGGCGGCGGCGGCCGCGAACGTGCCCGCCTCGATGCGGTCGGGGATGATCGTCGTGTCGATGGGCCGCAGCTCGCGCACGCCGTGGATGACGAGTCGGCGCGATCCCAGGCCCTCGATGTTCGCGCCGCAGGCGTTGAGCACGTCGCCGAGCACGGTGATGTCGGGCTCGATCGCGACGTTGTCGAGCACCGTGGTGCCCTCGGCCAGCACCGCGGCCATCATGAGCTGCGCGGTGGCACCCACCGAGACGACGTCGAACGAGAACTGCGTGCCGCGCAGCTTCACGTCGCGCCCCACGATGTAGCCGTGCTCGATGTCGAGCTGCGCGCCCATGGCGGCGAGCCCGGTCAGGTGCAGGTTCACGGGACGCGGGCCCCAGGCGCAGCCGCCCGGCAGCGACACCTTGGCGCCGCCCAGCCGCGCGAGCAGCGGCCCGAGCACGTAGATGCTGGCGCGCATGGTCTTCACCAGCTCGTAAGGCGCCTCGACCTTGTCCACACCGGTCGAATCCACCGTGCACAGGTCACCGTCGAAGGTGATGCGCGCACCGAGCTGCTCGAGCACGCGCGCGAACGTGCGCGTGTCGAGCAGGTCGGGGACGTTGCGCAGCTTGTGCACGCCCGGGGCGAGCAGCGTCGCGGCCATGACCGGCAGCGCGGCGTTCTTGGCACCACTGATGGCGACGCGACCACTGAGTCGGCGCCCGCCCTCGATCACCAATGCGTCCATGGAGGTCTTCTCGGTGGCCGTGTCGGCCGGCGGCTTGGGGGTGGCGACGTCCATTCGCACGACTCCCAGCAAGGGGGATGACGATCGGCGCGACCCCGTTCCGGGTGGACGCGCGGGGATGATCACGGGTACGACGGCGCGGCGGAGTATGGTCCCATGCCCCGATGAGGGCAACCCGCGCGCGCGGCGGTCAGACGACCTGCAGGGCCTCGCGGATCGCGGCGTCGAGCTGGTCGATGCCGTGGGGCTTGCACAGCATGCCCTGGATGCCGAGGCGCTCCAGCTCGGCGTCCTCGATGACGTCGGCGAGCCCGGACACCATGAGCACCGGCAGGTCGCCACGGATGTCGCGGACGTGCTCGACGAGCTGCAGGCCGTTCATGCGCGGCATGGTGTTGTCCGTGATGAGCAGATCGAACGCGTCGGGCCGATCGCGGAAGTCGTCGAGCGCCATGACCGGGTCCAGATGCAGCGTGACCTCGTAGCCCAGTTGCAGGAGATGCCGACGCTGCATGGGCCCGAGCTGCGGATCGTCCTCGACGAACAGCAACCGCGCGCCGACCGGTCGCGGCACCCACGACGTGGGCTCCGGTGCGGCGTGCGTGTTGCGGCGGTACTCGCCGACCATGGCCGGGTCGGGCGGCGTCTTCGACGGCGCCGTGGACGCTGGGCTGGGCGGCAGCACGATGGTGAACGTCGTCCCCTTGCCCACCTCGCTCTGCACCTCGATGTAGCCCGCCAACTCGCGCACGATCCCGTGCACGAGCGACAACCCGAGTCCGGTGCCCTCACTGAGCGGCTTGGTCGTGAAGTACGGCTCGAACGCCCGCTCCACGACCTCGGGCGGCATGCCCGCACCGTTGTCGCGCACGACGACGCGCGCCAACCGGCCCGCGGGGAAGCCGCTGTGCGACGCGCGCCACGCGGCATCGGGGTCGAACGCGTCCACGCGGATCTCGAGTCGGCCGCCCTGCGGCATGGCGTAGGCGGCGTTCTGCACCAGATTCATGACGATCTGGTGGATCTCGATCGGGTCGGCCGTCACGGGCGGCGTGTCCATGGACAGCGCGGGCGGCACGATCTCGATGCTGCTCGGCAGCGAGGCGCGCAGCAGCGTCAAGACCTCGCGCACGACGCTGCCCAGATCGCACGGCGAGCGCTTGACCTCCTCGGGCCGTCCGAAACGCAGGATCTGTCGCACGAGATGGCTGCCGCGCTCGACCGCGGACAGCACCTCGCGCAGGTCGTGGTTCTCGGTGTCGCCGACGCGACGCATGGCGAGTTCGACGTGACCGAGGATGCCCGAGAGCAGGTTGTTGAAGTCGTGCGCGATGCCGTTGGCGAACGTGCCGATGGCCTGATGCTTCTGCGACTGTCGCTCCGACCGTTCTCGCTCGAGGCGCGAGGTCGCATCCGTCACCGAGGCGAGTGTGACCGGACCGGTCGAGGTCTGCACCGGTCGCAGACCGACGTCGACCGGGAACTCGCGACCGTGGCGATCGATGCCGCGCAGGTCGCGTCCCGTGCCCATGGGCCGCTGCATCGGCTCGGCCGCGAATCCGTCGCGATGTCCGACGTGCGCGTGGCGGAACCGCATGGGCAGCAGCGTCTCGATCGAACGCCCGACGAGCTCCTCGCGCGTCCAGCCGAACATCCGCTCGATCTCGCGGTTCACGAGCAGGATCCGCCCCT
>CAZZLY010000033.1:12036-21714 GCA_964655175.1 uncultured bacterium | reverse complement strand
GCGGACGCGGACCTGCGTGTGGACGATCCCGCGATCGCGCCGCAGCACCTGCGCGTCACCGTGGTCGGGGACTCGTTCCACGTGCAGGCGCTGGGCGACACGGCCACGTTCCGTGTGCGCAACGGCGAGCCCGTGCGCGAGGCGACCGTGCCGCCGAGCTTCGTGCGCGTGGGCCGCTTCACCGTGCGCCTGTCGCATCAGCGCTTCCCCGCGCTGATCGTGTTCGACCCGCAGAGCCCGCACTACGCGGCGTACCACGGTCTCGATTGGTACCCGGTGGACTTCGCGTACCGGTTCGTCGCGCCGCTCACCCCGAATCCGAAGGCCGACACGACGATCATCATGAGCACGCGCGGCAACGCACGGCGCGCCGTGCTCGCAGGCTGGTTCGACCTCGTCGTGCGCGGCACGCCGGTGCGGCTCGAGGCGCACCGCCTGCTCGAGCCCGGCGTGGACGAGCAGAGCGTGAGCCTGTTCTTCCGCGACGCGACCACGGGACGCACGACCTACGGCGTGGGCCGCTACGTGGACCCCGAGCGTCTGCCCGACGGCCGCTGGGCGATCGACTTCAACAACGCCTACAACCCGGCGTGCGCGACGAGCCCGTATTACAACTGCCCGATCCCGTCCAAGGCGAACACGCTGCGGATCGCGATCGAGGCCGGTGAGAAGGACTCGCATTACGCGCACTAGCGCATCCCGCGTGCGGCCGCACACGAACGCCCCCGACGGAGGTCGCACCCGTCGGGGGCGTCGCGTTGTCCACGCTCCTCCACAGGGTTGTGCACATTCCGCACCCGTGGACGTGCGCCGAAAACGAGAACGGCCGGTGCGAGATCCGCACCGGCCGGAGGAGATGGTGATGGTGCCATCTCACTGCACAGGCAACGTTCCCCCGAGCGCCACCTGCTCCCGTTCTCTCTCTTCGTCGTCCTGCACCGGACACGACGCGCCCATGCCTGGTCGTCGTGTCCGGGTCCCTCTCCTGCACGACCCGTCTCCCCCGAGCGGGTCGTTCCCTGCCCTCGCGCCGTTCCCCTCCGCGTCCTACGGAAGGGTGCCGACGAGAGGTCCTGCGTCAGATCGGTGACGGTGCAGCCGCCGCCGATCCGTCACCCGCGCGGGATGCCACCCGGCGGGAATCCTCGAGAGCCGCCCTGCGTGCGCGCCAGACCGTGGACAGCACCGTCCCGATCAGCGCGATCAGCGCGCCCGACCACACCGTGCTCATCCCGGGCCTCGTGCTCACGTCGACGACGACCACGGGCGTCGCCGCCACGGCCCCCGGAGGCACGATGGCGACACGACCGTGATCGGCGTCGAGGCGAGCGAGTGAGACCGTCCCCAGGCCCGGGACCTCGGCGGCGACGGGCACGGAGCCCGCGGCGCTGGCGCTGAGTCCTGGGGACACGCGCGTGAGGCGACCCTCACGCGTGACGTCGAGATCGGCGAGCGCCATGAAGCGATCCCCGTTGCGCTGCATGCGGAAGCCACGGAACACGTACTCGGTGCCGGCGTAGGTGAGCGGCTCGTCCTTGAGGAGCCACTGCGCCTCGCTCGCGACCGGCGGGCGGACGACCATGTCCACCGGCGTGACCACGACCTCGCGCGTCCACGCGACGGCCGGCGTGTAGCGGATGCCCGCCCCGCGCGACAGCGCCGCGATGCGCGGCCGCATGCCCGTGCGACCGTCACCGGACTCCAGCGTGAGATCGGCGGTCGCGCCGCGCGCGCCCTCGTCGGTGCGTGCCGTGAACGTGACGTGCTGGCCCAGCGCCTCGTGCGTCTCGCCCTGCGCCAGCGTGAGGCGCGCGGTCTTCGAGAACAACGCCGTGACCACCAACCCCGCGACCATGACCACGAGACCCAGCTGCGCCACGTAGGCCATGCGCGCCCAGCCCCGACGCAGCACGCGCGAGGCGACCCACAGGTTCAGGCCCAGCATGCCGCCGGTGGCCGAGAGCAACGCCACCCAGAGCGGATCGCGCAGGCCCGCGACGTACGCGGCGGCCATCGCGAACAGACTCGAGACTCCCAGCACGACGAGCATCGGGAGCGCGTTCACGCCGCTCACCGCGCCGGCGCGCAGCACCGGCACGATCGTCATCACGAGCAGCACCGCGAGCGCGATCGGCAGCACGAGCGTGTCGTCGACCACGAGTCCCATGCCGGTGGTGGAGCGCACGACGCCCGCCACGAGCGGCACGAACGTGAGGCCGGCCACGAGCACGGCGAGCAGCGCGAACCCGGCAGCCGTCACGCGCGTCCGCCCACCGCTCACGAACGTCGGCACGTGGAGCACCGACGCCGCGAGTGCGGCCAGGAGGACGATCAGCATGAGCATCGGACCGAGGGACATCGCCGGTTCTCCGGAGCGGGGGTCTGCGGTGCGGCGGAACAGGTCGCGCCCGGATGGTGGGCGCGTTCCCCCCGGCCTTGAGCCAGAACCGTGCCCGATGCCCGCGGCCGGTGTTCGACTTCGGTCGAACAGCGCAAGGCGCGAGGCGACAAACCGCTGTACGACATAGTGTTGTACTCATTACGGCAACCTTGATGCCGAGCAGTCCCGAACGATCCGAGTGGTCCCACGCTCTCCCCCCTTGGACCGCCTCGCAAGGGCCATCCCGACAGGTGTCACTGACACATTGGCAGTGCGAGCCGCTGATTCGCACGACCGACTCCGTAGAACTACGGAAGGGCGGACCTCGCCAACTGGTTGGTCCACGCCCACTTGGGCCCATGGGTGTGTGGTACCACGCAGTGATTGTGAAAAGTGGCACATGCATTGCCCTGTAGGTCCCATGCGCCCCCCACGGCGCCGGGACCTGCGGTCGCTCGCACGCATCCCGCCGAGGATCGCGAGCGAGCAAGAAGAGTTCTGACCATGACCAGCCTCGCCACCCCGCGGCGCTCCACCGCGCGGCATACGAAGGTCTCCGGCAGCCCCCGACCGCAGCACCCCGCCCGCACGCTCTCCACGCCGGGCCGGGATGCGGAGGTGGCGATGCAGGTGGCCCGGCTGCGTGCGCTCGGTGGCGAGCTCCTCGAGACGGTCCGCAGCGAGCGCCGTGAGGCGCTGGCCCGCCTGACCCGTCGCACGCTCGGGACCTGCCTGCTGGTCGGCACCCTGTTGGGGCTGGCCCGCACCGCCCAGGCCGGGGCGCCGCAGATCGCGATCGATTCGACGCACGTCATGGGGCAGGCGCACCGCGGCCAGATGTTCGTCCGCCCGCGCGCGATCGCCATCGACACGGCGCACGGCGAGGTCATCGTCGCCAACTCGGGTCTGGGGCGGATCGAGTACTTCGATTACCGCACCTGGCCGCTGGGCTTCTTCACGCACGAGGTCCCGGGCCCCGACGGTCGGCCGCTCGTGGGCGAGCCGCTCGCGATCGCGCTCGACACGCAGGGCCGCCTGCTCCTGTCGGACTTCCGCGCGCCCTACGTGGACGTGCTCGATTACCGCGGTCGGTCGCTGCGCACGCTGCTCCTGCCGGCGCCCGACGACACCGCCGGTGCGCAGGCCGGTCCGGGCGCGATCGCGGTCGCGCCGGACGGTCACGTGCTCGTCGCCAGCCGCGGCGCGGGCCGCGTGCACGTGTTCGATGCCGACCTGAACCTCGTGGGCACGTGGGGCACCACGGGGCTCGACTCGGCGCAGATGCGCGACATCACCGCGCTCGCCGTGGCCGCCGACGGTCGCGTGTTCGTGACCTGCGCCGCCACGCACTACGCCGTCCAGGTGTTCCAGCTCGATGGCACGTTCGTGACCGGCTTCGGCCGCCACGAACTGGGCCCGGGCAACTTCTCGCTGCCCTCCGGTCTCGCGTTCATGAGCGGCGACCGGGTGTGTGTGAGTGATGCGATCCGTCAGATCGTGCAGGTCTTCGGGACCGACGGGACGTTCGTGGGGACGTTCGGAGGCGTCGGCATCGGGCTTGCCCAGTTCCGTGAACCCAGTGCGCTGGCAGGTGACGGCCACGGAATCCTGGCCCTGGCTGAAAAATCGGGCAGCCGGTTCCAGGTCCTGTGGTTGCGATGACCAGCAATGCGCCGAGAGGCGCGAAGGAGGTGGCCCCCATGGGCACGCAGATTCGTCCGATGTTCCGACCCGATCCTTCAAAGGAGTCTGTCATGAGACGCCTATTCATCCTCGTCTCCGTCGTCCTCGCGATGGGTGTCGGGGCGTCCGCACAAGCTGGTGATTTCCATTCCGGCGCGAGCCTGGTCTGCACCGACTGTCATGCGGCGCACGCCAGCCAGGCGCACACGTACTCGGGCAGCGGCACCCTGTTCCCCCCGGTGAGCGCGAGTGGCCCGTTCCCCAACCTGCTCCGTGAGGAAGAGACGAAGATGTGTCTCGCCTGTCACGACGGGCAGGCGTTCGCGCCGGACGTGTTCGGAGCGAGCGCGACGAACACGCGCCGTCTGGCGGGCGGTCTGAACGCCAAGACGGGCACGATCCCGAACGACGTGGGCTACGAGGAGATCGACGGCCACACGTTGCACTCGACGGACATGCCGCCCGGCGGGACCGGCAGCGCGTACGTGCCCACCGCCGAGGGTCTGGTGTGCACGAGCTGCCACGCGCAGCACGGTGCGACGACGTACCGCAATCTGCTCAACCGCGGCATCTTCGCGGGCGACACGCTGACCTACGCCACGACCACGAACGATCTCACCAAGGACGTGTTCGAGCGCAACCCGCACTCGTATTCCGAGACCGACGTGGACTTCAACGAGCCGGTCACGAACTCGAGCAAGTACGGCCAGTGGTGCCAGAACTGCCACGTGGACTTCCACGGTTCGGGCGGTGCGGCCAACATGGGCGGCCAGTCGGGCGGCGTCACGAGCTCGAACACCAACCCGTGGAAGCGGCACCCCACCGCGGACGTCAACATCGGCACGACGAACGCCACGTACATCTCGAGCCTGACCCGTTTCAACAGCCTCACGAATCGTGTCAAGGTCATGGACTCGCAGGGTCTGTGGAACGGCACCACCGCGGACAACACGGTGACGCCGTCGTGCATGAGCTGTCACAAGGCCCACGGCAACCGCAACGCGTTCGGTCTGATCTTCATGACCGGTACGGGCGCGACGGTGACCGAGGACGGTGACGGCGGCGCGTACAAGGACCTGTGCCGCCAGTGCCACACGCAGGGCGGCTGATCGGACGTTCGATGTACCCGGGATCCCCGGCGCGGGCCACGGAGGCCCGCGCCCGGGGCGCCCGCCCCCGAATCCGATGCGGAGGACACGATGCGAGTGACGGACCGGACCCGGAGCCTTGGGATGCGCACGCGCATCACCGGCGCACTGGCCGTGGCCGTGCTCGCATGGAGCACATTCGCGGCGACGGTGGCTCTGGCGCGCCGCGAACCCGCGCGCTGGATCGTCCGCTCGCCGCAGGAGATCCCCGCCATCGCCGCGCAGGCCGGCCACGCGTCGTCGTGCGAGGGCTGCCACACGATGCACGGCGAGGGCGTCACGCCGCAGCCCGGCCTGCTGCTCGCTCCCAACGACAACGCGCTGTGCGCCAACTGCCACACCGCGACCTGGACCACCAAGAGCTTCCCGGGCCTGCCCCTGTACACCGGCAGCGCGCACGGCGCGAGCCGCAGCACGGTGTGGCCCGGCCCCGATCCCGCGGCTCGCCCCGCGACCGATGCCGGCATGTGCCGCAACTGCCACGACCCGCACGGCTACAGCGACGCGACCGGCGTGATCCCCAGCCTCACGCTGCAGCGCGAGGAGAAGCTGTGCACCGCGTGCCACGACGGTGCGCCGGCCACGGACAACGTGCTCGCCGACTTCAACAAGCCGTACCGCCACCCCGGCCCCGACTACAGCGGTCGGCACGCGGGCCCCGGCGAGACGACGCCCGAGGCGTTCGGGCGCACGCCCACCAATCTCCGCCACGCCGAGTGCGTGGACTGCCACAATCCGCACCTGGCGCGCACCGACGGCCTCGGGCAGCCCACGGGCAACAACATGCCCGCGAGCGCCATCGGCGTGAGCCGCGTGAAGGTCCTGAACGGTGCGGCCAACACGGCGCCCACCTACACGTTCCTGCCCGCGTCGGACACCACGACCACGCCGATCGCCGAGTACCAGCTGTGCTTCAAGTGCCACTCGGGCTGGACCACGGCACCCGTGGGCCAGACGGACTTCGGCAAGGTGCTCAACACGAACAATCCGTCGTTCCATCCCATCGAGGGCCCCGGCACGAACACGAACATCTCGGCGCTGGCGTTCGTGAACGGCTGGACCGCGACCTCGACGATGCACTGCAGCGACTGCCACGGCAGCGATTTCGCGCTCACGCGCGGCCCGCACGGCTCGACCAACCAGTACCTGCTGCGCGCGCCGTACAACGCCACGCCGTCGCGGCGCACGATGACGTCGAACGAGCTGTGCTTCACCTGTCACAGCTTCGACGTGTACGCCAATCCGAACGCGAGCAACACGATCAAGGCGGCGTCGCGCTTCAACCCGCCCACCATGAGCATGGGGCACTCGGCACACGTGATCGGCGAACAGGTGCCGTGCGTGGACTGCCACACGACGCACGGCTCGCCCACGCTGCCCAACCTCATGGTCACCGGCCGCAATCCGGGCCTCAACACCTACACGCGCACCACGACCGGCGGGACGTGCGGTCCCACCTGTCATGGCAGCGAGACCTATCGGTTGAACTATGCGCGCTGACCGGCGTCGCCTCGTGCGCGGTCTGACGGTCGTGCTGGTCGCACTGACCGCCGCGACCGCGCGCGCACAGGGGCTCACCGGTTACGCGCAGACGCAGGTACAGGTGTTCGACCAGACGAGCCTCACGCCGGACGGCACGCTCCAGCGGACCCGCATCCAGCGTTTCACGCAGACGCTCGAGCTGCAGCACTTCGCCATGCCGCGGCAGGATCTGCGCATCCTGTCGTCGTTCCGCATGAGCGACCTCGCCTACCGCGACCTGCCGGATCGCAGCCGCACGCCGCAGGGCACGATCCAGGTGTCGCACCCGTGGGCGAACCTGTTCCTCGCCTACCGGCCGACCACGGTCACCGGCGGGCTCTCGGCCAACGGCACGTCGGCCGCCGGCGACACCGCGCGCGCGACGACGCTCACCTCGCGCGCGCAGGAGACCGTGCTCACGGGCCAGATCGCGCCGCCGTCGTGGCCGCGCCTCGACGTGGCGTGGACGCGGCGTCATCGCGACCGCGACGCCATCTCGGCGGACGAGGTCGGCATCATGCGCTCGGCGCGCATGGCGTGGTCGAACGACATGGTCAACGTGTACGGCGGCTGGTCGGATCAGGCCACGGAGCATGCAGGCGTGCGCAACGGCGTCACGCAGCGCTCGGCGAGCGTCGGCGGCTCGCTGCATCTGGTGCCCGCGTCGACCACCAACATCGACGTGAACTACGACCTCAACGATTCGCGCGTGGGTGACCCGACGAAGCAGAGCGGTTCGGCGCGCGGGCACACCGCGGCGCTCAACGCCGGTTGGCGCCCGAGCGGCACGATGAGCGGTTCGGCGACGTGGCTGTGGCGGCGCGGCGAGTCGCGCGGCCCGCGACCCATGCTCACCGAGGACCACGAGGGCTCGCTGCAGTTCGCACTCGACCCGAGCGGCCCGCTGCGCGTGGTCGCGGCCTCGAGCGCACGCACGATCCGCACGACCGCCGGGCGCAAGCTCGCCTCGTCGCTGAGCGGCGTGGCGTCGCTGGACGGCCGCGTGCGCCAGAACTGGCACGGCGTGGCCTCGGTGACGCACGTGACCAACTGGGCGCCGGGGCTGCGCGTCTGGTCGGTCGAGGCGGTGCGCGCGGGCTCGCAGATGCAGTTGTTCCACGGGCTCGACCTGACGACCGATGCGCAGGTCTCGACCAGCGACGACACGACGCTGCGCGACGTGAACACGACCACGGAGGCCAACGCGCAGCTGCGTGCGACGCCGTGGCGCGCGCTCACCGTGGGCTGGAACGCACGCGCCGCCCGCACGGGCGATGCGATCCTGCACACGCACACCGGCGCGGCCGTGACCTCGATGTGGGACGTGCGCTGGCGCCCCGTGCGCACGCTCGAGTGCAGCGGCACGACGGCCGCGACGCGCGGCCGCAGCGGCGAGCGTTCGACGACGCGCACCGCGACCCTGCGCTGGGCGCCGATGGCGAACCTGCAGGCGACCGCCGACTGGTCGCAGAGCAGCGACCAGCGCACCTCGAACACCGCACAGGCGGTGGCCGGTCGTGAGATCGTCTCGGTCCACCTGCTGGCGCTGCTGACGCGCCGGCTCCAGGTGGACGCCGCCGCGGGAGTGGCGGAGCGCGGCACGGCGCGCGAGAATCGGCAAGGGAGTGTCACGTTGACCTGGGCGTTCGGGAGGTGAGCATGAAGACGATCGGTCGCTTCCAAGCGGTCGTGGCGACGATGGCGATGCTGGCGATCGCGACCGGCTGCGCCGCCGGGCCCCGGCTGTTCGTGAACCACAAGGCGGACCTGACCTACTACCAGCGCATCGCGGTGGTGCCGTTCGCCAACCTCACCAACGACGCCAACGCCGGCGAGCGCGTCACGCGCGCGTTCATGACCGAACTGGTCATGGCCGAGCGGTTCCAGATCGTCGAGCCCGGCGAGTTCCACGGCATGCTCGAGCGCATCGGTGGGCTGCCCGACGCGCAGGGTCACGCCGATCCCAAGAAGCTCGCGGAGGCCGCCACCGAGGCGCAGGCGACCGGGCTCATCCGCGGCGCCGTGACCGAGTACACCGTGCAGCGCAGCGGCACCGACGAGGTGCCCGTGATCACGTTCGACGTCGAGATGCTCGACGTGGCCACGCTGCAGACCGTGTGGCGCATCACCGTGAGCGAGCGCGGCCGCGGCCGCCTGCCCGTGCTGGGCGGCGCCAACCACAAGAGCTTCGGCATGGTCACGCAGGACGCCTGCCGTGACGCGGTGAAGGCGCTGCGCAAGGAGGCCTTCTGATGCGTCCGCGCGCGCGTGTGCTCGCCTCGGTCCTCGTGCTGGCCGGCCTGCTCGTGGGGTGCGGTGCGCACGTCCCGCCGCCGCCGCCCGTGGGGCTGGCGAGCGGGCTGCCGCGCGTGGCGCTGCTGCCGCTCGAGAACCTGAGCACGCGCAACGACGCCGGCGACCGGCTGTCGCGCGTGTTCGTGGGCGTGCTGGGCGAGACCCGCGTGTGCCAGACCGTGCAGCCCGGTGACGTGGATCAGGTGTTCATGGAACTGCGCATCCGCGACGCCAACGGCGTCACGCGCGAGCGCGTCCCCGAGGTCGCCCGCCGCCTCGACGCGCAGTGGCTGCTCGCGGGCACGATCCTCGAGTACGGCTCGGTGCGCACCGCCGACGGCGAGGTCCCCAGTGTCGGCGTCACGCTGAGATTGCTGGACGCGCGGGACGGTCGTACGGCATGGTCCGCCATGCGCGTCATCACCGGCGACGACCACGAGGGCCTGTTCGGCATGGGCCGGGTGCGCAGCCTGGACCAACTGTCGGAACGCCTCGCGCGCACGCTGCTCGCCGACTTCCGCCTGCCGTCCCCCCGTGATTCGACGTCCACCGCCGGAGCCCGCCGATGACCTCGCCCCGCTCGTCGCACGCGTTCGCGCTGGGACTCGTGTGCGCGGGCGTGCTCGCGGGACTCGCGAGCGCGCAGGGCGC
>CAZZLY010000033.1:1167-11936 GCA_964655175.1 uncultured bacterium | reverse complement strand
CGGTCGCCGCCCCCGCCGAGACGCTGCGCGTCGATCGCTGCACGCTCACGGTGGGGCATCGCGTGTTCACCGACTTCCGCGACCGCATCACCGTGCCGCTGCATGAGGAGGTCGTCATCGGCGACTCCGACTGGTCGGCCGAGGTGGTCGAGTTCCAGCCCGACTTCACGATGGATCTCGCGACGCGCAAGGTGGGCTCGCGCTCGCTCGCGCCGCACAATCCGGCCGTGCGCGTGATCGTGTCCAAGGGCGGCACGCCGCAGGACACGTCGTGGGCGTTCCTCAAGATGCCGCCGCACTTCGGCCGCAAGTCCATGCTGGCGTTCCAGCTCACGCGCGTCACGTTCACGAACCACGCGCCCGTCGAGGCCGACTCGGCGTTGCTCGCCTCGCCGCCGCCGCACGCGCCCATGACGCCCCCTCCCCCCGCGCCACATCCCGGAGCCCGCCACTGAGCCCTCGTCTCCGCTTCGCGCGCCCGCTCGCGGTGGCGCTCGCGCTCGCGACCGCCCTCGTCGCGGGCACGACCCTGTACGGGAACGTGCTCGCCAAGCCCGCGCCGGCCGCACGCACGTGCTACGACTGCCACACCGACCTGCGCAAGACGTTCGCCAAGAAGACCGTGCATGCGCCGGTCGCCAAGGACGACTGCGCCGCGTGCCACCTGAGCCACGGCTTCCAGCAGCGTCTCGTGCTCAAGAAGCCCGCCGAGCAGCTGTGCTTCGACTGCCACGCCGATCTGCAGAAGAAGGCGACGCCGGCGCACGCGCACGAGGCGTTCGCCAAGGGCCAGTGCTACGGCTGCCACGACTCGCACGCGAGCGACCAGCCGCACCTGCTGCGCGACGGCGGCCCCGAGACCACCTGCTTCAAGTGCCACGAGAACACGGCGCGCGAAGCGAAGATGTCGCGCCCGCACGCGCCGTTCCAGAAGGGCGAGTGCGAGAGCTGCCACGTCTCGCACGGCGGTGAGAACGCGGGGCTGCTGGTGGCCAAGGGTGAGGCGCTGTGCGCGCGTTGCCACGCCCCGGCGGCCACGGAGGCCAAGCACGTCAACGTCGCGCGCGGCGGGCTCGCCTGCATCGATTGCCACGCGCCGCACGCCTCGGATGCGCCCGCGCTGAGCCGCACGGGCACGCACGACCCCGTGGCGAAGGGCGACTGCAAGAGCTGTCACGTGCTCGAGAACGGCAAGCCCGGCAAGCGCCTGGTGGCGAGTGGCGCAGCGTTGTGCACGAGCTGCCATCCGGCGCAGGCCAACCTGAGCGCCAAGCGCACGCCGCATCCGCCGGCCGCGAAGGGCGACTGTCTGTCGTGCCACGATCCGCACCGCGGTGGCGCGACCGGACACCTGCTCAAGGCGCCCGAGAGCAAGCTGTGCACCACCTGCCACTCGAACACCATGGCGGCCGGCAAGCACGCGGTGACGCACGCCGTGTTCAAGGACGGCGACTGCTCCTCGTGCCACGACGCGCACGGCTCGGACCATCCGGCCATGACGCGCAAGGCCGACGGCGGCGACTGCCTGTCGTGCCACCCGGCGATCGCGGCCAAGGTGGCCAAGCCGAGCGGCGTGCACGCCCCCGTCGCCAAGCTGGACTGTGCGCGCTGCCACGCGTCGCACGGCTCCTCGCAGAAGGCGCTGCTCGTGAAGGACGAGGGCACGCTGTGCCTGTCGTGTCACGCGGACTCGCAGCACAAGCTCGCGGGCAAGGAGCCGCACCCGCCGTTCGCGGGCGGCAACTGCAGCACCTGCCACGACCCGCACCAGTCGGATCACGCGCAGTTGCTGCGGGCACCGGCGGCCGATCTGTGCGCGCGCTGCCACAACACGCTGCCCAAGCAGCTCAAGCAGGCCGTCGCGCACGAGCCCGCGGCCAAGGGCGACTGTCTCAAGTGCCACGGCGCCCACGGCGGCGAGGGCACCGCACTGCTCGCGGACAAGCCCGTCGAACTGTGCGGCTCGTGCCACCCGGCGGTGATGCGCAAGGCCAAGGGCCCGGGCGCGCACACGGCGGCCGCGCGCGGGCAGTGCATGAGCTGTCACGACGCGCACGGCTCACCCGCCAAGGACATGCTCAAGGCGCCCGCGAAGGAGCTGTGCATCAAGTGCCACGCCGACGTCGCGGCGGGCACGGCGCACTCCCACGCGCCGGTGCGCAACGGCGACTGCCTCAGCTGTCACGACGCGCACGGCGGCGTCGCCGCGCCGGCGCTCGTCAAGACGCCCGAGGCGTTGTGCCGCGACTGCCACGAGCCCACCGACACCCGCCTGCGCGCCAAGCACGGCGGTGCCGACCTCTCGAGCGGACGCTGCCTCGCCTGTCACGATGCGCACGGTTCGGCCAACGCCGGCATGGTGGGCGCGCACACGCACCCGGGCTTCGGCGACCGCGACTGCGCGCGCTGCCACTCGGCGGGCACCGCGCCCGCGGCCGCGACGCTGATCGCGCCCGAGCGCGCGCTGTGCCTCAAGTGCCACACGACCGCGAAGCCCAAGGACGCGGACGCGCAGGTGCACGCGCCGGTGGCCAAGGGCGACTGCGCCGCGTGTCATCGTTCGCACGCCTCGCCGCGCCCCGCGCTGCTCGCGCAGGCGCCGCAGCAGCTGTGCACCGGTTGCCACGCCGACGTCGCGCAGCAGGCCGGGCTCGCTCATGGGCACGCCCCGGCCGCCAAGGGCGACTGTGCCGCGTGCCACGATCCGCACCAGTCCAGCCAGCGCGCGCTGCTCAAGCAGAAGGGCGGCGACCTGTGCCTGTCGTGCCACAAGGATCTGGCGGCCAAGCTCGCGACCGGCGCGGCGCACGCCCCGGCCGGCCGAGGGCTGTGCCTGACCTGTCACGCCCCGCACGGCACCGCCAACCCGGGCATGCTCAAGCGCGAGGGCGGCGCGATGTGCGCCGTGTGCCACGACCTCAAGAAGCCCGAGCTCACGGCCAAGCACCCGGGCCAGGACCTCGGCACCGTGAACTGCGTGAGCTGTCACGACCCGCACGTCATGACCAAGGGCCAGAAGAACCTGATCCGGCCGTTCCCGCACCTGCCGTTCGCGCGCGGCGAATGCACGAGCTGCCACACCAAGCAGGGCGAGCGCACGCTCGTCGCCACCGGCGCCGACCTGTGCGTGAAGTGCCACAAGGACGCGCGCGCGTTCACGGCCAAGGCGTCGTCGCACCCGCCCATGAAGTCGGGCGCGCAGTGCCTGTCGTGTCACGAGCCGCACGCCGCCGCCGCACCCAAGCTGCTCAAGAAGTCGGGCGACGACCTGTGCTTCACCTGCCATGACGCCGCGATCACCAAGGGCGCGGTGCGGCACAAGGCGCTCGACAAGGGCTGCATCGCGTGCCACGACTCGCACGGCGGCGACGGCGCGAAGCTCATGAAGGCCAAGACCGAGGCCGAGATGTGCGGCAAGTGCCACACCGACATGTCGACGCACTACCATCCGGTCTCGAGCCGCAAGCCCGACCCGCGCACGGGTCAGCCCATGCGCTGCTCCAGCTGCCACCAGCCGCACGCGTCCGAGCTCAAGGGTCTGCTCACGCACGATCCCAAGCGCGACCTGTGCGTGCAGTGCCACGACCCGTCCATGGCGCCGGGCCCGGGCCACTGACGCGAGGCGACTCGATGTGCGAACGGCCGGTGCGGATCACGCACCGGCCGTTCGTGTGTTCGTGCGCCGTCGGCGTGTCGCGTCAGGCCAGTCCGGCGGCCTCGCGACGGCGTGCGTCGAGTCGGCGGCGCGCCTCGTGCTGCACCACCTCGAGCATGCCGAGCAGTCCCTGTCCCTTGCCCATGGACAGATCGCGTCCGAACACCTGGAACACGAGGTCCTGCGGCACCTGCACGACCTGCTCGAGCGGCTGCCCCGACAACGTCTCATCGAGGATGACCGCCCACGCCTTGGCCGACAGGCCCTGCGGGTTCTCGACCGCGAAGTGCAGGTCGAACGTGCCGTCCGGGCGATCGGTGGCGAACACGAACGCCTCGGATTCGCAGCGCGGCGCCCGCGCGGTCTCGGGATAGGGCCGCGTCGCGACCGCGTCATCGACCGGCGTGAACGCGTCGGCGTACTCGATGAGCAGTTCGGCGCGCAGACCGCGGTCGACCCCGTCGAAGGTGGCGAGCACCTCGACGAGCGGCGCGGGCAGGATCGGGGACGCGCTCATGCGACGCGGCTCAGGAGCGCTCGATGGGCATGCCCACCGCGTTGCCCCACTCCGTCCAGCTGCCGTCGTAGTTGCGCACGTTCGTGAACCCGAGCAGGTACGTGAGCACGAACCACGTGTGGCTGCTGCGCTCGCCGATGCGGCAGTACGCGATCACGTCGTCGCCGGGCGACAGGCCGATCTCGTCCTGATAGAGCGCCTTGAGCCCGGCGCCGTCCTTGAACGTGCCGTCCTCGGGGTTCGTCGCACGCGCCCACGGCACGTTGCGCGCACCGGGGATGTGACCGCCGCGCAGCACGCCCTCCTGCGGGTACTCGGGCATGTGCGTGCGCTCGCCCGAGAACTCCTGGGGGCTGCGCACGTCGACCATCTTGCCCTTGGCGCGCTGGTGCGCGAGCACCTGATCGCGGAACGCGCGGATCGCCGTGTCGTCGCGCTCGGGCGCGGGGTACGTCGTGGCGGGGTACTTGGGCACCTCGCGCGTGAGCGCACGCTGCTCGCGCTCCCACTTGAGCCGGCCGCCGTCCATGACCTTGGCGTTCACGTGCCCGAACAACTGGAACACCCAGAACGCGTAGCACGCCCACCAGTTGCTCTTGTCGCCGTAGAACACCACGGTGGTGTCGCGCGTCACGCCGATGCGCGACATGAGCGCCGCGAAGCCCTCGCGGCCCAGATAGTCGCGGTACACCGGATCGTTCAGGTCGGCGGCCCAATCCACCTGCACCGCGCCGGGGATGTGGCCCGACGGGTACAGCAGCATGTCCTCGTTGGACTCGATGATGCGGACGTTCGGGTCGTTCAGATGCTGCGCCACCCACTCGGTGCTCACGAGCACCTCGGGACGGGCGTAGCCGCGCTGGGCGATGTCGGTCATGGGCAGGGTCTCGGACATGAGGGCCTCTCGGGGTCCGGCGGAGCGGACACGGGGGAAGGGAACGGACAGGATACATGATGCGGCGGGACCCGCGCCGGATGCGCGGTCCGGGCGGATTCAGCCGTCGGCGCGGCCGTCCTCGCCCCATTGCGCGGGCGCGATCGCCGGCCCGCGCTCGCGGCGCGCGAGCAGCATGCGCGGCCGCCCGGTCAGGTCGTCGCGCAGCACGACCTCGTGCCAGTCGTGCGCACCCTCGAGCCACGCGGCCACGTCCCGGGCGCGCATCTCGGCGAGTTCGAGCGCCAGCAGTCCACCCGTGTACAGGTGCTTCGGCGCGGACTCCACGATCGTGCGCAGGTCGGCGAGCCCGTCGTCGTCGGCGAACAGGGCGGAATGGGGTTCGTGGTCGCGCACGTCGGCCGGCAGGTCGGCCGCCTCGGCGGGCGAGATGTACGGCGGGTTCGAGACGACCACGTCGTAGCGCTCCTCGGACGGCACCGCGTCCCACCACGAGCCCGACGCGAACGCGACGCGCGCGTCGAGCCCCAGCGCGGTCGCGTTGCCGCGCGCCACCGCCAGCGCCTCGTCGCTCGCATCCACGGCGGTGACCTCGGCGCGCGGGAACTCGTGCGCGATCGCGAGCGCGATGCAGCCCGAACCCGTGCCCAGGTCGAGCACGCGCGGCGCACGTCGCGACCACTCGCCGCGCGACAGATGCGCGAGCACCTCGTCCACGAGCAGCTCGGTCTCGGGCCGCGGGATGAGCACGCGCGGGTCCACCGCCAGATCGAGGTCGCGGAACGCGGCGCGCCCGGTGACGTACTGCACCGGTTCGCCCGCCAGACGGCGCGCGAGCCACGCGTCGAAGCGCGCCTGTTGCGCGGCCGGGAACGGGGTCTCGCCCATGCGCCGCAGATCGCCGCGACCGACGCCGAGGAGCCGCGACAACAGCTCCTCGACGTCGCTCGCGGGCTGGCCGGCCGCCGCGAGCCGCGCCACCGCCGTCCGGAACGCCCCCCCCACCGTGTTCGACATGGCGCGAGCATAGCGGGCGGGCGGGGCGGACCGCGAACGGCCCGCGCTACGGCGCAGGATCCGGGGACAGCGCCGCGTCGAGCAGGCCCGTCACGCAACTGACGACCGCCACGCCGGACCACGGCACGGGCGCCAGCAGCGCGAACTTGAGCGCCAGGCCGCACGCGGCCATGAGCACCACGCCGACGCGCGATTCCGCGACCGGCTCGCCTGCCGCGCGCGCGGTGGGGACGACCGGCGCGAGGACGAGCGCGGCGACGAGGGCCGCGAGCCCCACCCGAGAGGCGCGCATCACGCCACCCCCGAGGCGGGCGGTTCCGCCAGGAACAACCGCACGCAATCGAACGCGGCGCCCGCCCAATCGAGCGGCGTGACCGCGCGGAACACGGCGAACGCGCAGCGCGAGTAGGCGTACACCTTGGCCCAGCCGTCGGCGGTGTCGGACGGGACGTCGGGATCGGCCGCATGGGACGACGACACGGCGCCGAGCATCAGGAACACGAGGAGACCGGCGGCCACGATGCGCGGGCCGCGTGTGCTGCGAATGGACATGCATCACCCCTGGGTTGAGGTCCCGGGGGCGAGGACGGTTCACATGCGGGAGCCGAGACTGTCGGGGACGATGCCGGTCGGCGTGGCGCGCACGAGGCGACCGTCCGGGGCGAACCGGTACGTCTCGCCGTACGCGCCGCGCCGCCACTGCCTGCGCCAGACCTGCGTCGAGTCCCACCACACGCCGGCGGGCAACTCGACGCCGAAACCCTCGATCACCGGCCGCGTGGGCTGGTCCACCACGAGCACACCGAGCGCGGGCGGCGCGGTGCGCCCCGCGATGCGCTGCGCCAGCGCGCGCAGGTGCGCCTGGCAGTGCGGACAACGCAGGTTCACCGCGACGAGCCACTGCTCGCGCGTCCCGGCGGGCCACGCGCCGCCTTCCGGGGCCACGAGGCGCACGAACCGATCGGGCGCGAACGCGATGCGCGGCGCGGGCCGCAGGCGCGACCACGCCCACACCGCGCCGAGCGCGACGAGCAGCGCCACCGCGATCGCCAGCGCGATCGTGTTGAGACGGGCGACGGGATCGTGCGACACGGGTGCGCCTCCTCTCAGGACACGGGGCTGCGACCGAGCACCAGCTCGCTGCCCCACCACAGGGCGAGCCGCGCGGCCACGTGCAATGACCCTACCACCGCGAGACCGCGACCGAACGTGGCGCCCGCGCGTCGCGCCTGCGCGCTCGCCGAGAGCACGAGACGCACGCCCAGCAGCAGCCCGGTCCCCGCGAACGCGCGCTCGAGGCCCGACGCGGGCACCCACGCGGGCCACGCACGCGGGCCGCACAGGACGACCGCGAGGTGTTGCGGCAGCGCGATCGTGCCCGCGAGGATGGCGACGGCGAACGCCTCGGCGGCCGAGGCCGCCAGCACCCGTGTCGCGAGCGCCCACGCACCGACGCGCGCGCCGGTCGCGCGCCACACGACGGCGGCCGCGAAGCCCTCGAGCACGCTGAACACGAGCTGTGCGGCGAGACCCGCCAGCGTGAGGACGCCGCGCGACGCGCGGCTGTGCAGCCCCGGCGACGCGCACCACAGCACCTCGGCCCATGCGAGCGCGACGAGCAACGCGGTGACGCGCACGTGCGTCTCGCTCGCACATGGCGCGATGCGGCCCGCGCGCGCGGGCGTGACGAGGGACGACGACGGACTCGACGACATGGCGGACGACCTCACGGGAGCCGGCCCACGGGAGTCGGTGCGGGACACCCGCGTCGATTGCATGCGCCGTGCCGCGCGGCAGGGCTCACCACCCTGTGGACGGCGTGTGCACGCGCTTCACAGTGCGCGCGAGGTCACGACCGCGCGCACGGGAGCGGATCAGGCCGTGCCGTCGCCGCCGGCCATCTCGGCCAGGCGCTCCGTCGTCTCGGCCACGAGCAGCGCCTCGGACATCGCCGCGAGATCGCCCTCCATGAAGTCCGCGAGCGAGTGCACGGTGAAGTTGATGCGGTGATCCGTCACCCGGCTCTGCGGGTAGTTGTAGGTGCGGATCTTGGCGCTGCGATCGCCCGTCGAGACCTGCGAGCGGCGCTGCGCCGCGTACTTGGCCTGCGATTCGGCGAGCTTGGCGTCGTAGAGCCGCGCGCGCAGCACCTTCATGGCGCGGGCGCGGTTCTTGATCTGCGAACGCTCGTCCTGGCACGTCACCACGAGCCCGCTCGGCAGGTGCGTGATGCGCACCGCGGAATCGGTCGTGTTCACACCCTGCCCGCCGCGACCGCCCGAGCGGTACACGTCCACGCGCAGGTCCTCCTCGCGGATCTCGACGTCCACGTCCTCGACCTCGGGCAGCACCGCCACCGTGGCCGCCGAGGTGTGGATGCGGCCCGACGCCTCGGTCGCGGGCACGCGCTGCACGCGGTGCACGCCGGACTCGAACTTCATCTCGCGGTACACGCCGTCGCCCTCGAGCTGGAAGATGATCTCCTTGAGCCCGCCGGCGTCGGCCTCGGTCAGCGACAGGACCTCCTGCTTCCAACCGCGCGCTTCCGCGTACTTGCTGTACATGCGATACAGGTCGGCCGCGAACAGCGCCGCCTCCTCGCCGCCCACACCGCCGCGGATCTCGACGATGACGTTCTTGTCGTCGTCGGGGTCGCGCGGCAGCAGCAACGTGCGCAGCTGGGTCGCGAGCACCTCCGCGCGCGCCTCGAGCTCGGGCAGCTCGGCCTGCGCGAGTTCGGCGAGTTCGGCGTCGCCCGAGGCGACGGCCTCGCGATCGTCGGCGATCGTCTGCGCGACCTTGCGATGCTCGGCCGCGACCTCGACGGTGCGCACGATGCGCGACCGCTCGCGCGACAGGTCGCGCAGGCGGGCCGGGTCGCGCGCCACGTCGGGCGACGACAACAGCGTGTCGAGTTCGGCGTAGCGCGCCTCGACGCGCGCGAGCGCGGGCAGCAGGTGCGGGTCGAGCATCAGCGGCCTCCCGTGCGAGCCACGATCATTGCACGAAGCTCACGTCGGTCGTGCCACCCTGCGCGCGCGCGTCCGCGAGCGCCGGATCGTCCATGACCTTCTCGAGCGAGGCGATCGCGACCGCGCACATGTCGAGGTCGGGCTCGCGCGTGGTGAGCCGCTGGAACTGCATGCCCGGCCACGCCAGCACGCGCACGAGCGGCCGATCGAAGTACTTGCCCGAGAGCCGGATGAACTCGAACGCCACCCCGGCGATGAGCGGCATGCACGCGATGCGCGTCAGGTGCTGCAGCACGTTCGCCGGCTTCCCGATGAACGTGAACACGACGATGCTGATCATGACGACGATGAACAGGAACGTGGTGCCGCAGCGCGGATGCAGGCGCGGGAACGTCTGCACGTTCTCGGGCGTCAGGGGCACGCCGGCCTCGAGCGCGTGGATCGCCTTGTGCTCCGCGCCGTGGTAGCCGAGCACGCGCGCCATCTCGCCCCAGCGGCTGATGAGCCACAGGTACGACACGAACGCGGTCAGGCGCAGGGCGCCATCCACGAGCCCGAAACCCAGCCGGTCGTGGAAGCCCAGCCATTCGGTGACCTTGGCCGGCAGCACCACGAACATGAGCACGCCCACCGCGAGCGAGACCGCCACGGTCACCAACTGCGCGATCGCCATGCCGGCGTTACCCGCGGGCGAACCGCTCGCGGGCGCCTCGTCGCGCGACGCCTCGTCGGCGCTGAAGTTGAGCGCGGTCACGCCGAGCGCCATGGTCTCGAACAGCGACACCGCGCCGCGCACGACCGGCAGTCCCAACAGCGGCACGCGTCGCGTCACGGACGTGAACGGCTTGTGCAGGAACGCGAGCGTGCCGTCCGGACGGCGCACCGCGACCGCGACCTGGGTCGGCGAGCGCATCATGACGCCCTCGATGACCGCCTGACCGCCGAGCGGGAGGAACGGCATGGGACCTCCGGTGGGACGACGCGGGTGATAAACACGACGACTCCCGGAACCGGAGGTTGCCCGGTCCCGGGAGTCGTCGGAGGAACGCTACTTGTCGGTGTCGGACTTGGCGACGTTCGCGTAGCGCTTGCGGAAGCGATCGACACGACCGGCCTTGTCGATGAGCTTCTGCTTGCCCGTGAAGAACGGGTGGCACTGCGAGCAGATGTCGAGGTGGATGCGACCATCCGCCGACGTCGGCTTGAGCGTCGTGCGCGTGCTCCACTCGGTGTCGCAACCGAAGCAGTGGAACGAACGCGTCTCGTAAACCGGGTGGATTCCAGACTTCATGGCACTTCTCCGCTACGGCGGCGTTCCCCGGCGTCCGGGCCCGGGCCCGCTGAAGCGGACCCACGGGACGCGGATGATGCCGAGCGCTCCGCCTGAGTGAATGTTGGGCCGGGGAGTATGCCCGAGCCCCCCGGGACTTGTCCACGCCATGCGACCGCGGGGCCTGCCGAGACGGCGGGAATCCGCCCGCAACCCGTTGCGATACAGAGGGCTGGGCCGTCAGGCCCGCGGCACCTCGACCCAGGCCACACTCGCCGACGGGGCGGGACGACGTCGCCCCGCGAGTCGCAGGCCCTCGAGGTGCAGCGCGATCGCCCGGGCCATGGCACGCAGGACCGCGGGGCGGGAACGCGCCGCCGCCACGCATCCCTCCAGATCGGGCGACCACGCCGAGAACCCGGTCCGCGTCCGCTCGATGATGA
>CAZZLY010000033.1:0-1067 GCA_964655175.1 uncultured bacterium | reverse complement strand
TCACGGCCGCTCGGTGGCGGGACGTTCGCCCGGGCCGGGTAGCGGCGGCGGGGCCGCGCCGCGCGCCTCGGCCTCGAGCAGCGTCTCGACCGTCGCGTGGCGGTAGATCGTCGGCGCCTCGTTCACGAACAGCCCGCCCGTGTCGGCCGACGGACCGTACGTGGAGTACACGTCGCGACCGAGCAGGCGCAGCAGCACCGTGAGCTGCCCGCGATGATGCGCGGTGTGCGCGATCCGGCGCACGAACACCCACGCGCGCGAGCGGGTCACGCCGAAGAACGCGGTCTCCCCCGCCCACCACGCGTCGTCCTGCTCCGCGAGCCGCGCGAGGCGCTCGCCCGACACCTGGGCGTAGTGCTGCAGGAACGCGAGCCGCGACTCGTCGGTGGGCAGCACCGGATGCGGGCTCTCGAGGCCGAACATGCGCCGCATCCACGTGTCCTCGGACACGCACTGGTGGACCATGTGCTCGAGCGGCGTGCGGGCGCGCGCCGCGCAGCGGAAGCGCAGGTCGTCGTCGCGGAACCCGGCCCACACCGTGAGCGTCTTGAGGCGCTCGGTGGCGTAGCTGTCGATGAGGAACGCGTACGTGCCGCTCGTGGCCATGGGACCTCCCGTCCGATGCCGCGCGGCCTCTTGGCCTCGCGCGAGCGACGCCCACGATACACGAACGCGCCCGCGCGGCGGTGCGCGGGCGCGTTCTTCGTGACCGTGAACCGCGTGACGTCAGTGGTTCATGTTCTCGAGGAACTTCTTGTTCGTCTTGGAGTCCGCCATCTTGTTGGTGAGGAACTCCATCGCCTCGAACGGATTGAGCTCGTTGAGGAACTTGCGCAGCACCCAGACGCGCGACAGCACGTCGCCCGGCAGCAGCAGTTCCTCCTTGCGCGTGCCCGAACGGTTGATGTCGATGGCCGGGAAGATGCGCTTGTCGGCGATCTTGCGGTCGAGCACGATCTCGGAGTTACCGGTGCCCTTGAACTCCTCGAAGATCACCTCGTCCATGCGCGAACCGGTCTCGACGAGCGCGGTCGCGATGATCGTGAGCGAGCCGCCGCCATCGATGT
>CAZZLY010000032.1:0-25273 GCA_964655175.1 uncultured bacterium | reverse complement strand
ACGCGAACGTCCACCTCGTCCCCCGGTCCGAGATTGACCATGTCGCGCATGCCGGCATCGATGGGCCCCGGCGGGCGCCCGTTGCGCGACAGGATCTGCGACAGACTCAGATGGATGTGCATGGGATGATGCCAACCGCCACCGCCGTTGCGGAGCGTCCAGATCTCCACGTCGTCCAGTCGAGGCGTCGCGAGCACACGCGCCTCGTCCCACAGCCCACCGTTGATCACCCAGCCGCCCTTCGAGCGGCCCATCTCGAACACGCGACGCGTCACCGGCGGGAACGGATCCGCGAGGATCGGTCGGCGCAACTGGAACGGGATGACGCTGTCGTCGGCGGCGGTGCCGTCGACCACGAACTTCATGATCGGCGTGCCGAACGGGATGAGTCGGTCCGGACCACGGCCGGACTTCTGTTCGAGGCGGTTCTCCATGACGATCTCGGCGCCCTGCGGGTAGGCCGAGAAATCGAGGATGACGTCGTAACGCTCGCCCGGGGCCATGTAGATCGACGGGCTCTGCAGCGGCCGCTCGAGCAGACCGCCCTCGGTCCCGATCACCGTGAACGGCTGGCCCGTGGACAGGAACATCTGGTAGTAGCGCGCGTTGCTGCCGCACAGCATGCGGAAGCGGTACTTGCGTCGCTTGACGCGCAGGATCGGCTGCACCGCGCCGTTCACCAGGAACGTGTCACCGAGCGTGCCGTTGTGATCGAACGGGTCGTACACCAGCGACCCATCGGCCGCGAAGCGGCGGTCCTGGAACGCCAGTCCGATGTCGTAGGCCGCACTCGGCAGCCGCAGGCCACGCGTGTCGGTCTCGTCGCCCGGGTCGCGGTCGGAATAGCGCAGGAAGAAACCCGACATGCCGCGGTAGACGTTCTGGGCGGTGTAGTCCATGACGTGGTCGTGGTACCAGAGCAGGCTCTGGGTCTCACGGGGATTGTCGTCGTGGCGGAACTCGTGCCACACGTAATCCTTGGACTCGCCGGGCCGGAAGAACTCGTTCGGATAGCCGTCGTCCTCGGACGACTGCTCGCCACCGTGGCGATGGATCACCATGTTGGGCACGCCGAAGCCGATCGGGTTGCTGGGCAGCTCGTTACGGAAGCGCACGACCATGGGCGTGCCCTCACGCGAGACGAACGTCGGGCCCGGCGTGATCGGGGCGCCCCCGGGACCGTTCACGTCCTCGTAGCCCCAGACCTCGGTCAGCGGCAGATCGGGGTGGTAGCGGTGCATCCCCGCACGCCCCCGGATCTCGTGGTAGACGGCTCCGGGCGGGACCTGACGCGCGCTGGCGAACGGCGCGGCCGGACGCGGCACGGGCGGGAGCGGGAGTTCCGTGGCGAACGGCCGCAGGAACGGGCTCGGGAACGACGCGGCGGCCGAGGCGAATTCACCGCCATCGGCTCGGGCCCAACGGGGAAGCAACAACGCGCCACCGGCCAGCAGGCCGGCTCGCAACACCTCTCGACGACTCGGGGACACGCGGGACTCGATTCGTTACCACGGGATTCCTGCACCCCACGGAACCTCGGGGGCAGGTACGGCACTGGGCTCTTGGGCAGCACTCGGTCTCGCGGGACCGTCGGACAGTCGTCGAGCGGGATCGTATGGGGGGATGTTGGGTGACGGCGGTGGTGGGCTCTGGGGCACTCCTTCGCTCCCGCACAGGCGGGTGGACCGCGCCACCCGGAACGCGGGCCGCGGCAGAGGTCGTGAATGGTCCAGGATGGGAATGGGAGGAATGAATCTCGGGCCGGGGGGCGGCGCGCACGATCGAGTCGGGGGCCGGAGGAGGACGTCGGTCCTCCCCCGTGCCTCCGAGCGACTCCGGCCTCGGGGCCGGAGCGGACTACCAGTTGTTCGCGGGCTCGCGCACGCGGAACAACGCCTTCTCGATCTGCTCCGACTTGAACCCGAGCGGAACCCGGGTCCAGCGCTGCACGGGATCGTTGCCCAGGACGAGCAGCCCGGAATGTTGCGTCCGGTCGGCATCCACCTTGGGGTCGAGGTCGTACAGGCCGAGCGAGCGTCGGACCTCCTCCACCCCGTCCACGGTGCCCGTGAGGAACGTCCAGCCCTTGCGCGCGCCGTACTCCTCGCGCGCCTCACGCAGACGCGCCGGCGTGTCGTACTCGGGGTCCAGCGACAACGTGTACATGAACACGTCCCGTCCGAGCGCCTCGCCGAGCGAGTCCTGGAGCTTCGCCAACTTGGCGAAGCCCGTCGGACAACTCCCGGTGCAGCGCGTGTAGGCCAGATTGAACGTGATGACACGCCCCTTCACGAGATCGTCGTAAAAACGCACTTTGCGGCCGGTATGGGTCCACAGCGTCCGGTTCGAGAGCATGGTCGTCCTCCTAGATGATCTCGAGCTGGGACATCATGGCCATGTCCTCGTGCTCCACGTTGTGGCAGTGGAACACGTACTTGCCGCGGAATGAGTGGAAGTGCAGGCGGACGTCGGCCTCGTCGTTGCCGTTGAGGTTGACCATGTCGCGCATGCCCGCATCCCACGGCGCCGGCGGAGCACCGTTCTTGAGGATGATCTGGGAACTCGCACCATGGATGTGCACCGGATGCGCCCAGCCACCGCTCGAGTTGCGCACTTTCCAGACCTCGACCGACTGCAGCCGCGGCTGCGCGATGATGCGCGCGGGGTCCCACAACTCGCCGTTGACCGTCCAGGCGCCCTTCGAGCGGTTGAACTCGACGACACGGTCCACGCGCCCCGGCAGCACGTCCTGCGGGATCGGCGCGCGCAGCCGAGCCGGGATGACGCTGTTGTCCGGCGCCGTGCCATCCACGATGAACTTCATGATCGGCGTACCGAACGGGATGACCCGGTCCGGACCACGGCCGGTCTTCTGCTCGAGACGGTTCTCGAGGACGATCTCCGTCCCCTGCGCGTAGCGGCTGAAATCGATGATGACGTCGTAGCGTTCGCCCGGGGCCATGTAGATGCTGTCGCGCTCGATCGGACGTTCGAGCAGGCCACCCTCGGTACCGATCTGGACGAACGGCTGCCCACTCGACATGAACATCTGGTAGTAACGAGCGTTGCTGCCGCACAGCATGCGGAAGCGGTACTTGCGGCGCTTGACCCGCAGGAACGGCTGCGCGGCGCCGTTCACCAGGAACACGTCGCCCAGGAAGCCGTTGTGGTTGAATGAATCGTAGATGAGCTGGCCATCGGGACCGAGCAGGCGATCCTGGAAGGCGAGCCCGATCTCGTACGGACCGCTCGGCAGCCGCAGGCCACGCGGGTCGTTCTCATCCCCCGGTTCGCGCTCGGACTGGCGCAGGAAGAAGCCCGCGAGCCCCCGGTACACGTTCTGCGCGGTGAAATCCACGACGTGGTCGTGGTACCAGAGCAGCGACTGCGTCTCGCGCGGATCCTCGAACTCGGGCTTGAACTCCGGATAGTAGTAGTCGCGGCTCTCACCCGGGCGAACGAAGTCCTCCGGATGGCCGTCGTCCTCGGGAGCCTGGTCGCCACCGTGGCGATGCACCGCCAGATTGGGCAGACCGAATCCGATGTGATTGGGCGGCAGCTCATTGCGCAGTCGCACCAACATCGGGGTGCCTTCGCGCGACACGAACGTGGGCCCCGGCGTCAGGGGGGCGGTACCGACCCCGTTCGCATCCACGTAGCCCCAGACGCGCGCCGGCGGCAGGTCCGGATGGAACCGGTGGTCCCCCTCGCGAGCGACCAGCTCGTGGAACACGGTGTTCGGGGCGATCATGCGCTGCGTCGCGAAGGGCGCGGCGGGGCGCACGGCGGCGGGCAACGGGAGTTCCTGGGCGAAGGGCCGCAGGAAGGGGCTCGGGAACGCAGCGGCGGCGTTGAAGGACGCGCCATTGTCGGCCAGCGCCCACTTGGGGATCAGCAGCGAACCACTCGCCACCAGTCCAGCGCGCAGCATGAAATCACGGCGTGAAAGCATGGGCACACTCACTCGGGGGACGCCGTTCCGGGTGACGATCGGCGGTGTTGCAGGGCGGGATCCCGGCGCTCTCTCCAGAACTACTCACCCGAACGACCGGGACTCGAGGGATAGGAAGCAGGCCAATAGATTAGGCACCCGTTCCGGGCGATTCGCATGAAAATCAAGACGCACGAGTCTGCCGGAATGAATAGGGTTGCGTCCCATCGAACGCGGCCTGCGAGGTGCAGTCCCGTCTACTCAAGCAGGCCCACGCACCCACGAGACAAAGGCGAGTCGGTAGGACCGGTCATGGATTCCGGTATGGGCTCGCTCGGCCGCCGCCGCAGGACGCGGGGCGGCATGTGTCTCGTGGCGTGGCGCGATCGAGCGACCTTGGGGCCGATGCGTGGTGTACCGGGAGGGGGACTCGAACCCCCACGGGCTTGCGCCCTGCGGATTTTAAGTCCGCTGCGTCTGCCATTCCGCCATCCCGGCACCGCTCACGCTCGCGAGATCAACCCACCGCCACGGGCCGCATAAAGCATCGCGCCCGGGTCCTGGAATCGGGACCCGGGCGCGAGGTGCGTCGTGACGACGCGTCAGTGCCCGTGGCCGCCGGCACCGTCTAACACGTCGCTCACCTTGATGCAGGGGTACTTCGCCAGGAAGCCCTGCACCGCGAAGCCGAACAGCCCGATGAAGCCCAGCGTCACCCCCACCTCGGTCAGGCCGATCCAGACCTGGTCGGGGTTGAGCGACGGCATCACCAGGACGTGGCGCTCGATCCACACGCCCACGAGCGCGATGCACGAGAACATGGCGAGCAGCGCCGGGTTCGTCTTGCTGGTCTTGTTGAGCATCCCGAGGAACGGGATCACGAAGATCAGCGTGAACGCCGCGAACGCCCACGGGCGCCACGGGTTCTCGAACCGCAGGAACACCCACCACGTCTCCTCGGCCATGTTCGCGTACCAGATCGGCAGGTACTGCGACCACATGAGGTAGGCCCAGAACACGCACCACGCGAACAGGACCTTGCCGATGTCCCAGAACATGTTCGTGGTGATGTAGGCCTCGAGGCCGCGACGCGCGCGCAGCTGCGTCGCGAGCAGGGCGACCACGGCGACGGCGCACAGGAACGCGGACGCGTACACGAACCAGCCGAACAGCGGGCTCACCCAGTTGGGCGTGAGCGCCATGATGAAGTCCCACGCCAGGACGCTGAAGAACGCCACGAACGTGAGCGCGATCTGCGGCGACAGGTGCGCGACCTCGTGCGAGTACGAGGCGGCCTCGGCGGCGTCCCCGCGCCAGGTGCCCACGGCCTTCTCGTAGAGCGCCTTGAGCGAGGGCGAGACGTGCGGCGCGAGCTCGTGCAGGTCACGACGCAGCGAGACGCGAACGAGCTTGTGGGCGAGGAACGTGAACAGCGCCAACCCGCCCAGCGTGCGGATGAACAGGAACGGCACGTTGAGGAACGGGGCCTGACGCGGCTCGACGTGGCCGATCCACGGCAGGTACGTCCAGATGCCGGCCGCCAGCAGCACGACCATGGTGCCGATGCCGAACGGCAGGTAGCTCGAGAACGACTCGCCGATGCGCATGATCGGCCCGCCCCAGCGGCCGTTGGCCAAGCGGATCGCGGCGGCCAACACGACGCCACCCTCGGCGATGCCGAGGAAGTAGAGCGTGTTGATCGTCCAGCTGCCCCACGCCCGCAGCGGGTTCGTGAGCAGCAGGTAGACGAACGCCACCAGACCGATCGCCATGAGGGCGAGGAAGACCTGGCGCTTCTTGGGATCCGGCGTGCCGGGCAGGCGGCCGGCGATGTCGCGGAGAACGGCCTCGTGGCTCATCGCGGGCTGACCTTCTGCATGTGGCGGATGTAGTGGACGAGCGACCAGGCGTCGCGCGCGGAGAGCGCGTTGCCGTACGACGGCATGACCGCGCCGCCGTGCCGCATGTACATGAACATGTAGCCGTCCGTGCGACCGCGCGTGGCCTCGGCGAGGAGGTCCGGCGGCGGGATGTACTTGGCGCTGACGGGGCCGTCACCGGCGAGCGACTTGCCGTGGCAGCTCCAGCAGATCGTGTGGAACAGGCTGTCGCCGTGCGCCACCGTCGCCTCGGTCGAGGCCGGCGCGACCAGCTTGGCGCCCGCCAGATCGTAGGGCGCGGTGTCGTTGACGTACGGGTCGGCGCCGATGGACGGCACGGTCAGCGAATCCGGCGCGCCCCACTGCTTCATGCGCGCGACCGAGTCCGGGGTGCCCCACGCGGTGCGCTGCGGGTCCACGACCACCGTCTGCCGCATGTCGCGGATCGGATAGTACGACAGATGCGTGACGGCCTTCTTGGCATCCTCGCAGCCCTGCTGGAACGAGGCCGACCAGAGCGCGAGCAGCGCGAGGAACGCGATCGGCTTAACCATGGACCTGCACCTCCTCGGCACGCTGGCCCTTCATCATCTGCTCGACCCGCTCCTTGGCGTCGGGGCCGCACGGCACCCAGATGCCGATGCGATCCTCCTGGAAGCGCGGGTCGTAGGGCGCGGCGGCCTTGATCTGCGGCAGGCGCGCCAGGGCGAGCATGCCCAGCAGGTTCGAGAGACCGGCGAGCAGGATCATGCTCTCGTAACCGATGACCGTGAACGGCGGCACGCTGAAGAGCTCCTTGCCACCGATGACCATGGGCCACGAGGCGATCGTGTACCAGCACAGCGCGAAGCCGCCCGTGGCGCCCAGCAGACCACCCGTGAAGGTGACCCAGCGGACGATCGACGGACCCTGCTCGAGCGCGTGCTCGATCTCGTGGTGCGGCACCGGCGAGAACACCTGCACGTTCTTGTGGCCGGCCTGGCGCAGCGCCGTGACCGCCTCGGCGGCGTCATCGACGTAATAGAAGATGCCCATCACACCGTGGAACTTGGGCGGCGGGGGCATGAGCAGCTTGAGGATGGCGTCGATCATGCGTGGTCCCTCCGGCGCGGCATGGGCAGCGTCTCTTTGATCTCCGCGATCGAGAACGCCGGCAGCACCCGCACGAACACGAGGAAGAACATGAAGAACCAGGCGAAGGAACCGACGATGAGCATGACCTCGGTGAGCGACATGCGGTAGTAGAACCAGGTCGCGGGATTGAACGACCGGGTGAGCGACGTGACGATGATCACGAAGCGCTCGAACCACATACCCACGTTCACGAGGATGCACAGGAAGAACATGACCGTCATGTTCCGGCGGATGGGCTTGAACCACAGGATGAGCGGGAAGATCACGTTGCACGAGAACATGGTCCAGAACGCCCACCAGTAGTGCCCGGTGGCGCGGAACCAGAACAGGTCGCGCTCGGCCTTGCTGGGCCCGTACCAGGCCATGAAGAACTCGGTCAGATACGAGTAGCCGACCATCGTCGAGGTGAGCAGGACCAGCTTGGCGAGCTTCTCCATGTGGTCGAGCGTCACGATGTGCTCGAGCTTGAAGATCTTACGGATGGGGATCAGCAGATTGATGACCATCGCGACGCCCGAGAAGATGGCGCCGGCGACGAAGTACGGCGCGAACAGCGTCGAGTGCCAGCCCGGCGTCTGCGACATCGCGAAGTCCCACGAGACGACCGAGTGCACCGAGAACACCAGCGGGGTCGCGAGCGCGGCGAAGAACAGGTACGCGCCGTAGAAGTGCTTCCACTGGTAGTTGGCGCCCGTCCAACCGAACGAGAGCAGCGTGTACAGGAACTTCATGACCGGGTGCTTGGCCCGGTCGCGCACGGCGGCGACGTCGGGGATCAGACCGACCAGGAAGAAGATGCTCGACACGGTCAGATACGTGTTGACGGCGAACACGTCCCACTCCAGCGGCGAGCGGACGTTGGTCCACAGCTGGCGCTGGTTGGGGTACGGGAACAGCCAGTAGTCGAACCACGGACGACCGGTGTGGATGGCCGGGAACATGGCGGCCGTGAGCACGCCGAACACGGTCATCGCCTCGGCGATGCGGTACACGGCGCGGCGGAAGTGCGATCGGAACAGGAACAGCACGGCGGACACGAGCGTGCCGCAGTGCGCGATGCCGACCCAGAACACGAAGTTCGTGATGTCGACCGCCCACATGACCGGGCGCATGAAGCCGGACACGCCCCAGCCGTGCACGATCAGGTTACGGACGGCCACCAGCGCGCAGGCCAGCACCGCCAGGTCGAACAGGAACGCCGCCCACCAGATCTTGCCCGGCAGACTGATCATCTTGAGGACGTCGTCGTTCAACGACGCCTGGGTGATCGGGCGCTTCTCGGGATCGGCCACGTCGGCCGTGTGCGTCGTGGTCTGGCTCACGCCGGGCCCCCGCTCATGGTGTCGCGCGTCACCTTCTGCAGATAGGTCACGCCGGGCTTGGTGTTGAGCTCCTCGAAGACCCAGTACTTGCGCTCGCCGAAGCTCTTGAGATGGACCGCGGTCTCCGGATCGGCCAGATCACCGAACGTGATGGCCTGCGCCGGGCAGGACTGGGCGCACGCGGTCTGGATCTCGCCGTCGCGCACCTCGCGGTTCTCGTCCTTCGCGTTGCCCTTGCCCTCGAGGATGCGCTGGATGCACATGGTGCACTTCTCCATGACGCCCTTGCTGCGCACCGTCACGTCGGGGTTGAGCTGCCAGTTGAGCGGCTCGGGGAACGCGAACGTCGTCTTCTCGGGGGCCGAGTAATCGAACCAGTTGAACGCGCGGACCTTGTACGGACAGTTGTTCGAGCAGTACCGCGTGCCGACGCAACGGTTGTACACCTGCGCGTTGAGACCCTCGGGGTTGTGATAGGTGGCGTACACGGGGCACACCATCTCGCACGGGGCATCGCCGCAGTGCTGGCACATCATGGGCACGAAGCGGACGTCGCTCGCCCCCGGTGCCACGCGCTCCTCGAAGCGGTCGATGCGGATCCACGCCATCTCGCGGCCGCGACGCATGAGGTCGGGACCGACGACGGGGATGTTGTTCTCGGCGTAGCACGCGACCACGCACGAGCCGCAGCCGTTGCAGGCGTTGAGGTCGATCGCCATCGCCCAGCGGTGCTTGGCGTTCTTGTACGAACCCACGTTGATCGGGTCCGCCTTGGGATGCCGCACCTTGAGCTCGGGGTCGAACGCGGTCACCGCGTGCGCCGGCGGCTGCCAGCCCTCGGGCCGCGCGAGCGGCTCGGTGAACTGGCCCGGGCGCGACATGCTCGGGTGCTGGTTCTCGACGCCCTCGCCCGCCGGGTAGTGGCCCGGGGTGTGCGCGCCGTGACCGGCTTCGGCACCGGCGTGCGCCGCCTCGCCCTGCGCGGCACCGTGCGCCTCACCATGCGCCTCACCCGCCGCCGCGCCGGCCAACAGTGCGGCGACCGGGACGATCTGCGCGATGTGACGGTCGTGCTGGTTCTTCTCGGCCTGCTGCTCGTAGAGCTCCATCGCCTTGGCGCCACGCGACGCCTTGACGTTGGCCGACTGGTACGCGAGCGCACCCGAGGCCGCATCCACGGCCTTGGGCAGCAGTGCGACGGCGTTCACGCCGCGGCCCTGCGCGTAGCGGCCGTAGCCGGTGTGGCCCTGGCCGAGCGCGAGCGCGACCGTGTCCTTGCGGATGCCGGCGTACAGGTACGCGGGCGCCTCGATCGAACCGGCCGAGGTCTCGAGCTTGAGCGGCTGGCCCTGCTTGACGCCCAGCGACGCCGCGGTCTCGGGGTGGATCTCGACCCACGAGCCCCAGACCGTCTTGCTGGTCATGTCGGGCAGTTCCTGCAGCCACGGACGGTTCGCACCGCGACCGTCGTAGAAGTTGTTCGACGCGGTCACGAGCAGCGCGAGGCCGCCGTCACCGGCGCGCTCCGAGGCGGCGAAGGCCGGCGTGCCGGTCCAACGCACGGGCAGCGCCGCGACGTCCTCGAACACACCGCCGTCCTTGAGCGACTCGACCCAGAACGTCTCGAAGTCGCGTCCCTTACCGAAGCGCGCGTGCATCGCCTTCCAGCGATCGCGCAGCAGGTCGTGGAACGCGTCGGGCCACGCCGCACCCGCACCGGCGGCCTTCGCGAGCGCGATGAGCACGTCGCCGAACGGGCGCGAATCGAACATCGGCAGACGGCGCATGGCCGGCTGCTGCAGCGAGTACACGCCGCGCGCCGAGAACGCGTCGCCGAAGCTCTCGAGCGCGTGCGACACCGGCAGGATCACGTCGCACAGCGCCGTGGTCTCGTCCTGCGTCGTGGCGAGCGCGACCTTGAACGGCACCTTGCCGATCGCGTCGGCGGCACCGGTCCACGCGGGCAGCGCGTACACCGGGTTGGCACCGTTGACGAGCAGCAGTTCGACCTGGCCGGCGGCCATGGCGTCGAGGCGCGTCTGGAACTGCGCGAACGTCGCGAGGCCCGACAGGTCGAGCGTGCGATCGAAGCGCACCGTGCGACCGGTGTTGCCGGCGACGTGGTTGAGCAGGTTGACCGCCGCGACCAGCGCGACGCCGTTCGTGCCCTGCGTCGCGATGCCGCCCGCGAGCGCGAGGCTCGGGCCGGTCTTCGTGAACAGGCGCGCCAGGCGCACGATCGTCTCGGCCGGGACCTCGGTCTGCGCGGCGACGGCCTCGGGCGTGTACGCGGCGACCGCACCCTTGAGCGCGGCGCGCTCGGCGGCGGCCGAACCCAGACCCTCGTTGCAGATGACGTTCGCCAGACCCAGCGCGAGCGCGAACTCGGTGCCCGGCTTGGCGGCGACCCACTCGTCGGCGTTCGCACCCGTGGTGCTCAGGCGCGGCTCGACGGTGACGAAGTGACCGGCGCCGTCGGCGCGGTTGGCGCGCATGGCGGCGAAGCCACGGGCCTGCGCGACCGGCGAACCGAACGTCTCGAGGAAGTCGGCACCGAACGCGATCACGCAACGCGCGGCCGCCAGATCGTAGTGCGGCACCGCATCGACGCCGTAGGTGGCGCGGTTGCCCGCGCGCAGCGTCTCGTAGCCGAACGGCTCCCACATGACGTGCGTGGCGCCGACCCCGGCGGCGAACTCACCCGCCACCGCGCGCAGCGTGCCCGTCTCGTGACCCGTGAGCAGGACCGACTTGCCCTTCGCCGCCTGCAGCTTGCCGGCGACGAGCGCGAGCGCCTCGTCCCACGTCACGCTCTTCCACGACTTGCCGTCGCGCACGAGCGGCGTCTTGATGCGATCGGGGTCGTAGAGCCCCTGCAGCCCGGCCTGACCACGCGCGCACAGACCGCCCTGACCGAGCGGGTGCTGCGGGTTGCCCTCGAGCTTGATCGCGCGCCCCTCACGCGTGCGCACCACCATGCCGCAGCCGGCCGGACACTCGCGGCACGCCGTGGAATAGAAGTACGGCACGCCCGGGAGCACGTCCTCGGGGGCGATCAGATAGGGGATCAGCTTCTCGCTCGGGTGCGAGGCGCAACCGGCGGCCGTGCCGGCGAGGCCGACACCGACGAGCTTGAGGAAATCGCGGCGTTCGAAGACCACGGAGTCGGACATGGGGCCTTCTAGTGGTGGCAGACCAGGCAGTCCATGCTGGCCGGATGGGTGGGATTATCGAGATTCTGGCGATGACACGTCACGCACCAGCCCATCTTGAGCGAGCTGTACTGGTAGACCTTGTCCATCGTCTCGACGGGGCCGTGGCACGTCTGGCACGCGAAACCCGCGCGCACGTGACGCTTGTGATTGAACTTCACGTGGTCGGGCACGTAGTGCACCTTGACCCACGGGATCTGCTCACCGCGGTCCCAGTAGCCCGTGAGCTTGATGATCTCCGGACGGTCGGTACCCACGATCTTGTGACAGCCCATGCAGGTGCTGACCGACGGGATGTTGGCCCACGGCGAGTTCGCCGCCCCGTAATGGCAGTACTTGCAGTCCATCTGGTTGGTACCAGCATGGATCTTGTGGCTGAAATTGATCGGCTGCTCGGGGCCCTTGGTCGCACCCAGCTTCACGTCGAAGGACTGGGAGACCGCGACACCGGCGAACACGAGTGTGGCGAGGACGATGAGAGCGGCGATGGGCTTGGTCATGGCGGACGCACGCTAGAACGACATCAACGCTCTGTCAAACGGGTCGTGAAAAGATTCCCGAAGTCGGGCCAACCCGCTGCGCGGCCACACGAACGGGCGCCGGATCGGCGCCCCGCGTCGACGCCCGTGCGCACGATTCCGCGGCGGCCGGGATCAGCGCCGCGCGGGGCGGTCGACGACCTTGAGCAGACGCCCGCGCGCGACCACGTCGTCGGCGGCGAGCCCGTTGAGGATCGCCCCCTCCTCGACGGGGACGGCGCCGGAGCCGAACGCCGCCCACACGGTGCGGAACGCTCCGTCGCGAGGGGCGGCCACGACCCGCAGTCGCACGGGCTGGACCGTGCTCCGCGCCGCGTCGGTGAGCGGCGCCATGGAGCGGATGCTCGCGAACACCGCGCGCTCGGCCGCATCGCCGGGGTTCGTGCCGCGCCCGAGCACCTGCAACATGGCCGCCGGCGCGACCCGCACCCACCCCGCCGCGAGTGCCGTCTGTCCCCCCTGCCCGTCCGGCACGCGCACCACGCCGACCCATGCGGGCCAGGCGCCCAGCGTCTCCGAGCCGCCCTGAGCGCCGCTCAGCCGACCCGAGGCACTCAGATCGACCACCACGTCGGAAGGCGAGTGGTCGCTCGCCTCGCGCGCGAGCGTCATCTGCATGAGGCCCGCCTCGCCCGGCGCGGCCGCGGTGAGCGCGGTGTGCGTGTGCTGCGTGGCCCACCCGGACGGGAAGCGCATCTGCAGCCCGAGCACCGGGTGATAGAAGACGTCGCCCTCGAACCAGCCGTAGCGCGGGTTCTCGCCGTACACGAGGTTGCGCAGGTGCTCGAGGTACGGCTTCTGGCGCACGATGAGGTTGGCGCGCCCCGCCGCCGCACGAGCGGCGAGCACGGTGGTTCGCTCGGCGCGCGCGCCCGGCTCGGGGTGCGTGGACAGGTAGCCCGGCAACGACGCGCCGGCGCGTTCGGCGATGCGCTGCAGCGTGCGGTACGTGCCCGGGATCTCGCGCGGGTCGAAGCCCGAGACGCTCGCGTAACGCACGCCGAGCGCATCGGCTTCGCTCTCGTCGTCGCGCGAGTACTTGAGGAGCAACAGGCCCAGCGCCTGCGACGCGGTGCCGCTGTAGCGCTCGAACGTGGGACTGACCGCGACCGCGATGCGCAACCCCAGCCCCGCGAGCGTCTGCTGCGTGAGGTGCCGTGCCGAATGCCGCGCCGTGACGTGACCGATCTCGTGGCCGAGCACGCCCGCGAGCTGCGCCTCGCTCTGCATGTGCGCGAGCAGGCCGCGCGTCACGTAGATGTAGCCGCCCGGCATGGCGAACGCGTTGACCGCCGGGTCGTCGAGCACGGTGAAGCGCCACGGCAGGTCGGGGCGATCCGAGGCGCGCGCCACGCGGCGGCCCACCGAATCGACGTAGGCGGCGATCGCCGCGTCGTCGTACACGCCGTACTCCGCGGTCGCGGCCGCATAGCCCTCGCGACCGATCGCCGCCTCCTGCGCGGGCGTGACGAGCACCAGCTCGCGCTTGCCCGTGGCGGGATTCACCGCACACCCCGTGAGCACGGCCCCCAGCGACGCGAGCAGCACGAGCACGACGGGACGCGACGAACGCTTCAGGCCACGGAGTCGATCACGCATGGCGACACCTTTCATGGGACACGTGGGACGACGTGCGGATCAGTAGCGACGGACCGAGGGATCCACGTCGCGCGACCACGCGTCGATGCCGCCCTCCAGATTGAGCAGCGCGGTGTAACCGCGCGACCGCAGGAACTGCAGCGCCCGCATGCTGCGCCCGCCGTGATGGCAGGCGAGCACGATCGTGCGATCCGTGGGCAGGTCGGCGAGTCGCAGCGGCACGGTCGCGAGCGGGACGTGCAGCGCGTTCGGGAAGCGCGCCACCGCGAGTTCGCTCGCCTCGCGCACGTCCACGAGCAGCAGGTCGTCGCCGCGCGCGAGGCGCTGCGCCAGTTCACGGGCGGACAGATCGACGGGACCACCGGACGAGGCCATCGTGGACGCTCCTGCGCCTCGCGGTCGGGGCACGCGATGCGCTCGTATCGGTTCTCGGGCCGCGCCGACCGTGGCGCGCGTGCGCGCGTTCGCTCGCGCACCGCAGTCCACGGTAGGCGCAGCCGCGGGTCGCGGCAAGCACGTCGCGCGGGCTGTACCGCCGACCGGGCGAGCGGGTAGAGTGCCCGCGACCTCGCCCCTCTCCCCGCCCCCGTCCCTTCTGGAGGACCGTCGTGAGCCTGAGCACTCCCACCACCGACCCCGCCCTCGACCAGCTCGCCATCAACACCATCCGGTTCCTGTCGGTGGACGCCATCAACAAGGCGAACTCCGGCCATCCGGGGCTGCCGCTCGGCATGGCGGACGTGGGCTACGTGCTGTGGACGCGGTTCATGCGCTTCGACCCCACCGATCCGACCTGGTCGGCGCGCGATCGCTTCGTGCTCTCGGCCGGTCACGGCTCGATGCTGTTGTACTCGCTGCTGCACCTGACCGGGCACGACCTGCCCCTGAGCGAGCTGCAGAACTTCCGCCAGTTGCACAGCCGCACGCCGGGACATCCCGAGTACGGCCTCACGCCGGGCGTCGAGACCACGACGGGCCCGCTGGGTCAGGGTCTGGGCAATGCGGTCGGCATGGCACTCGCGGCCCGCATGACCGATGCGCGGTTCGCGAGCCCCGAGTTCACGCCCGCGGGCTTCCGCGTGTTCGGCATCATGGGCGATGGCTGTCTCATGGAGGGCGTCTCGCACGAGGCCGCCTCGCTCGCCGGCCATCTGGGGCTCGGCAACCTCGTCATGGTGTACGACGACAACCACATCACGATCGACGGTGACACCGCGATCACGTTCAGCGACGACTCGGTGAAGCGCTTCGAGTCGTACGGCTGGCACGTGGTCAAGGCCGACCCGTACGACCACCCCTCGCTCATCGCAGCGCTCGAGGCGGCGGTGGCCGAGACGGCGCGTCCGAGCATGGTCGTGTGCCGCAGCCACATCGGCTACGGCTCGCCCAAGCGGCAGGACACCAAGCACGCGCACGGCGAACCGCTGGGCGCCGACGAGACCGCGGCGACCAAGCGCAACCTGGGCTGGCCCGAACAGCCCACGTTCCACGTGCCGGCCGAGGTGCGCGCGCACTTCACCGCGCTCGCCACGCAGCGCGGGGCCGAGCGCGCCGCGTGGAACACGCGCTATCAGGCGTGGCGCGCGGCCGATGCGGCCCGCGCGACGCGCTGGGACGCGTTCGTCGCCGGCGACGTGCCCGCGGACCTCGTCGAGCAGTTGTGCGCGACCGCGCCCACGACCACGGCGGCGACGCGCGCGCACGGCGGCACGGTGATCCAGCGCGCGGCCGCGCTGGTGCCCGCGCTCGTCGGCGGCAGCGCCGACCTCGACGGCAGCACCAAGACGCGACTCAACGATTCGCCGAGCGTGACGCGGCAGGACTTCTCGGGCCGCAATCTGCACTTCGGCATCCGCGAGCACGGCATGACCGCGGTCGCCAACGGCCTCGCGCTGTCGGGCTACGTCCCGTTCACCGCGTCGTTCCTCACCTTCACCGACTACGCGCGTCCGGGCATCCGTTTGGCGGCGCTCATGAAGTTGCGCGAGGTGTTCGTGTACACGCACGACAGCGTGTTCCTGGGCGAGGACGGTCCGACGCATCAGGCCATCGAGCATCTGGCCTCGCTGCGCCTGATCCCCAATCTGCTCGTGCTGCGCCCCGCCGACGGCCTCGAGACGGCGGCCGCGTGGGGCCTGGCGCTGGAGCGTCGCGACGGGCCCACGCTGCTCGCGCTCTCGCGTCAGAACCTGCCTGCGCTCGTGCGTCCCGACGGCTTCAAGGTGTCGGACCTGCGCCGCGGTGCGTACGTGCTGCGCGACAGCGACTCGGATGAGGCGATCACGCTCATCGCCACGGGCTCCGAGGTCGCGGTCGCGCTCGACGCGGCCGAACAGCTGGCCACCGTGGGGCTGCCCGCGCGCGTCGTCAGCATGATGTCGCCGCAGACGTTCGCGACACAGGAATCGGCGTGGCGCGATCGCGTGCTGCCGCCCAAGGGTCGGCGCGTCAGCATCGAGGCCGGCGTGACCGGTGGCTGGGGCGCGCTGCTCGGCGGACGAGGGCTCGCGATCGGCATCGACACGTTCGGCGAATCGGCCCCCGCCGAGACGCTGGCGGAGCACTTCGGGCTCACCGGCGAGGCGGTGGCGCGCCGCATCCGCGACTGGGCACAGAACGCCTGAGTCGAGTCGTCACGTGAACGGCGCGGCACCCGCGAGGGTGCCGCGCCGTTCGTCTTGTGGTTCGCCGTGACGTCAGCGCGCGCGCAGCTGCGTGGCGAGCCAGTCCGCCAGGATCCCCAACGTGCGCGCGGGCATCGCGCGCGTGGGCAGCCGCGAGTAACCGGCGGGGTCGCCGCTCGGGTCGGGCAGGAACAGATGATCCGTCTCGGGCAGGCGGTGCACGGTGACCGACGGGTTGCCGCCCGCGCGCATCGCGGCCGCCAGTTCGTCGACCTGATCGGCGGTGACCTGACGATCGGTCTCGCCCTGCAGCAGCAGCACCGGCACCCGCACCTGTCGCGCGATCGGCAGCGGGTCGTGCCCCAGGAAGTAGCCGAGCCACGGGTCGGCGATGCCGGCGGACGCGACGCTGCGATCCGCCGCGCGCAGCACCGAATCGAGCGCGGCGCCCTGATAACGCCCGGCCGCCGCATAGCGGTTCTGCTCGTGGATCACGCGGCGGCCCTCCCACGCGGGCGCGGCCATGAGCACCAGCGCGGTGACCTTGACGCCGCGCGAGACGAGCATGGGGGCGAGCAGTCCTCCCTCGCTGTGACCCAGCACCGCGAGCCGCTTGCCGTCGATGCCCGGTGCGGTGGTGAGCCACTGCAGCGCGTCCTCGGCGTCGTCGGCGAAGTCGGCGCTCGTGGAGCCCGTGAACGAGCCCTGCGAGGCGCCGGTGCCACGATCGTCGAGGCGCAGCGACGCGATGCCGCGCCGCGCGAGCGTGTCGGCGATCTGCCGGAACGGCCGGTACCCGGGCACGAGCGGGATCGCCTCGTCGCGATCCTGCGGCCCCGAGCCCGTGAGCAGCAGCACGCACGGGAACGGCCCCTTGCCCTTGGGCCGCGTGAGCGTGCCCGAGAGCGCGAAGCGACCGTGCATGGGCACGCGCACCTCGTCGGCGCTATAGGGCGCACCGGCGGGCGCGCCGTAATCGGGCGGGGCCAGACCCATGAGCGCCTCGGGCAGCGACGGCAGGCGCTCGAACGTCACGTCCTGCGCGGGCAGGCTCCCCGAGACGAGACGGCCCTCACGGTCCATGGCCAACACGAACGTGAGTCCGGCGAATGCGACGCGGACCGTGTCGGCGCGCGGCGTGGTCACCTCGACGTCGAGCGTGCGGCCGCCGGCCGTCATGAACACCGGCACGATCACGCGGGCCGACGCGCTGCGACGCGCGGTGCGCACGATCTGTTCGAGCATCGCCAGGGAGGGGTTCAGGTACGGCAGCGATCCGCGCGAGGTGGCGAAGTGCCCACCCTGCCCCGGCTGCACGTCGGCGAACACGGAGTCGCCGCTCCACACGAACGCCGCGGTCTGTTGCGGCGCGGCATCACCCGGTGCGGTCGCGGGTTTCACCGTGGTGGTCATCTGCCGCGCGCCGCCGTCGGGGCCGAGCACGATCGCCCAGTCCATGCGCAGGCCCGCGGGGCGGAACAGCGTGGTGCCCGACAACTGCGTGGCCTCGCGCGTGTAGCGCTCGAGCGCGACCGTGTCGCGGCCCGCACGCATGACGAACGCGCCCGACTCGGCGTGCGCGCGCGGAACGAACGCACCGAATGCGACGAGCCACAACAACGTCCACCACCCCACCCGGGCGCACGTGCGCCGCATGACGACCTCCTGCGAGGGACCACGACCCGACACGGGCGTGCGATTGCGCACACCCACACGATGCCCGCACAATAGCCGACGCTCACCCCGCTCTCCACGCTCCCCCGAGGCACCATGACGCCGCATCGCTCCAGTGGTCTGTTGCTGCACCCCACCGCCCTGCCTGGTCCGTTCCCCTGCGGCGATCTGGGCCCGGCCGCGCACGCGTTCGTGGACTTCCTCGCCGACGCCGGGCAGACGACGTGGCAGGTGCTGCCGCTCGGACCCACGGGCTACGGCGACTCGCCCTACCAGTGCTTCTCGGCGTTCGCGGGTCAGCCGCTGCTCGTCTCGCCGGAGGCACTGGTGCGCGACGGCCTGCTCACCGACCGCGACCTCGCGCGCCTGCCGCAGCGTCGGACCGTGCCCACCGACTTCGGCGCGGGCGTCGAACTCGCCGCGCAGGTCGGCGGCACGCTCGCCGAGCGCCTGCACGGGCACGCGCTCGAGGCCGACTTCGAGGCGTTCCGCACCGGCACGCCGTGGCTCGCGGATCACGCGCTGTTCATGGCGCTGCGCGAGGTGCACGGCGATCAGCCGTGGACGACGTGGCCCGACGCGCTCCGTCTGCGTGAGACCGCCGCGCTCACCGAGGCGCGCCACGCGCTCGCGGCGCGCGTGCGCGTGCACGAGGCGCTGCAGTGGGCGTTCGCACGGCAGTGGCGCGATCTGCGTGCGCACGCCTACGCGCGCGGCGTCTCGCTCTTGGGCGACGCGCCGATCTTCGTGGCGTACGACAGCACCGACGTGTGGGCCTCGCCGCATCTGTTCCTGCTCGACGAGCAGGCGCGCCCCACGGGCGTGGCCGGTGTGCCGCCCGACTACTTCAGCGAGACGGGCCAGCTGTGGGGCAACCCGCTGTACCGCTGGGACACGCACGCCGAGGACGACTACGCCTGGTGGTGCGATCGCATCCGCGCGCTGCTCACGCTGGTCGATCGCGTGCGTCTCGATCACTTCATCGGCTTCGTGCGCTACTGGCAGGTGCCCCCCGACGCGCCCGACGCGCGCTCGGGACAGTGGCGTCCGGGGCCGGGCGAGGCGCTGTTCCGCGCGCTCGAACGTGCGCTCGGCGGCCTGCCCATCGTGGCCGAGGACCTGGGCGAGGTCGGCCCCGACGTGATCGCGTTGCGCGACACGCTGGGCCTGCCGGGGATGAACGTGCTGCAGTTCGCGTTCGGCGGGGACGACACGAACCCGTTCCTGCCCGCGCATCACGTGCGCAACAGCGTCGTGTACACGGGCACGCACGACAACGACACGACCGTGGGCTGGTGGCGCAGCGCGAGTCCCGAGGAACGGGCGTTCGCTCGCCGCGTGCTGGGCCCCTCGGGCGGCGATCCGGCGTGGGACCTGATCGACGCCGCCATGGCCTCGGTCTCGGACACCTGCATCGTGCCGGTGCAGGACGTGCTGTCGCTGGGCAGCGAGGCGCGCTTCAACACGCCGGGCCGCGCCTCGGGCAACTGGACGTGGCGGCTGACCGAGGGCCAGCTCACCGCCGGGCACGCCGCCCGGTTGCGCGCCCGCGCGATCGAGCACGACCGCTTCAGCGAACAGGGCTGACCCCTTCGCCGTGCGGGCGCCGTCGTGTGTGCCCGCACGCGAACGGGAGCGCCTCGGGTTCGCCCTGCGGCGCACTTGCCCGGAAGCGCGCGACGCCGCATCTTCCGCGCGTCATGCGGTCCTCCCGCGACCGCCCATCCCACGTCCGAACCGCCCGGAGGCCCCGCCATGTCCGCTCGCGCCCAGCAGTTGCTCACCCTCGGTCAGAGCGTGTGGCTCGACTTCATCCGGCGCGGTCATCTGCTCGACGGCGGCTTCGACCGTGACGTGCGCGAGGCCGGTGTCGTGGGTGTGACGTCGAACCCGACCATCTTCCAGCAGGCGATCGCCGGCAGCAGCGATTACGACACGGCGCTCGCCGAGGGCATCGCGCGCGGCCTCACCGGTGAGGCGCTGTTCGAGTCCATGGCGATCGCCGACATCCAGATGGCGTGCGATCGCATGCGACCGCTGTACGACGGCTCGAACGGCATGGACGGTCGCGTCAGCCTCGAGGTGAGCCCGCGTCTGGCGCGCGACACCGCCGGCACCGCCGCCGCCGCCAAGCGCCTGCACGCCGAGGTCGCGCGTCCCAACGTGATGATCAAGATCCCCGCGACGCGCGAGGGCCTGCCCGCGATCACCGCGACGATCGCGGCCGGGATCAGCGTGAACGTGACACTCATCTTCACGGTCGAGCGCCACCGCGAGGTCATGGATGCGTGGCTCGCCGGACTCGAGCAGCTCGTCGCCGCCGGCGGCGATGCGGGCTCGGTGCGCTCGGTCGCCTCGTTCTTCGTCTCGCGCGTGGACAACAAGGTGGACGCGGCCATCGAGGCGCGGCTCGCCACGCTGCCCGCCGGCGCCACCGAGCGCGCCGAGCTCGAGGGCCTGCGCGGCAAGGCCGCCGTCGCCAACGCGCGTCTCGCGTACGAGGCGTACCAGGCGATGCTCACCACGCCGCGCTGGCGCTCGCTCGCCGCGAAGGGCGCGCACCCGCAGCGGCCGCTGTGGGCGAGCACGAGCACCAAGAACCCCGCGTACCGCGACGTGCTCTACGTCGAGGAGCTGATCGGCCCCGACACCGTCAACACGATCCCGCCCGCCACGCTGGTCGCGTTCAACGATCACGGCGTCGTCGCCTCGCGCATCCAGCACGACCTGCCCGGCGCGCACGCGGTGTTCGCGCGTCTGACGGCGCTCGGCGTCCCGGTGACCACGCTCATCGAGCAGCTCGAGCCCGAGGGCGTGAAGGCGTTCGAGAAGTCGTTCGAGGACCTGCTCGCCACGCTCGAGACGCGCCGTGCCGCCATGGCCGCGCAGGGCGGATCGCGATGAGTCCCGTGCGCATGGCGCTCGGCGCGCACACCGACGCGGTGCGCGACCGCCTCGCGAGTCTGCGGGGCGAGGGCTTCGGCCGACGACTCGCGGCGTGCGACGACGTGCTGTGGGGTGAGGACGGCGCGCGTCGCAGCGTGGTCGCCAACCGTCTCGGCTGGGTGAACGCGCCCGCCGCGATGCTCGCGCGCGTCGACGAGTTCGAGGCGTTCGCGCGCGAGGTGCGCGACGAGGGTTTCACGCGCGTGCTGCTGTTGGGCATGGGCGGCTCGAGCCTGGCGCCCGAGGTGCTCGATCGCGAGTTCACCGCGGTGCGCGACGGGCTGCCGCTCACCATGCTCGACGAGACCTCGCCCGCCGGCGTGCGTGCGGCCGCCGCCGCGTGCGATCCGCGCACGACGCTCGTGCTGGTGGCCTCCAAGTCGGGCGGCACCGTCGAGGTGACGTCGTTCGAGAAGGCGTTCTTCGCGCGCGCGCAGGCGGCGCTGGGACCCAGGGCCGGACGCGCGTTCGCGGCGATCACCGACCCCGGCACCAGCCTCGAGATGCTGGCGGGCACGCGCGGCTATCGGCGCGTGTTCACCAACCCGGCCGACATCGGCGGGCGCTATTCGGCACTGTCGTGCTTCGGACTCGTCCCGGCCGCGCTCATGGGCCTCGACGTCGCCGCACTGTGTCGCACCGCGCTCGCCGAGCGCGATGCGCTCGCCAGCGACGAGGGCGTGGGGCTCGAACTGGGGGCCGCGCTCGGCGTGCTCGCGCACGCGGGCCGCGACAAGCTCACGCTGGTGATGGGCCCCGAGTTCGCGCCGCTCGGCGTGTGGATCGAGCAGCTGGTCGCCGAGAGCACGGGCAAGGAGGGCCGCGGCATCCTGCCCGTGGACGGTGAGCGGCTGGGCTCGCCCGACGCGTACGGGCACGACCGCGTGTTCGTCTCGGTGGGCCTGGGCTCCCTGCCCACCGCCACCGCGCAGGCGCTCGACGCGCTCGAGGCGGCGGGCCATCCGGTGATCCGTTGGACGCACGATGCGCTCGAGTCGCTCGGTGCCGAGTTCATGCGCTGGGAGATCGCCACCGCGGTCGCCAGTGCGGGGCTGGGCGTGAACCCGTTCGACGAGCCCAACGTGTCCGAGGCCAAGGCCGCCACCAAGCGTGTGCTGCAGCAGGTCGCCGCCACGGGCGGCTTCCCGGTGCACACGCCGACGGCGAGCGACGGTGCGCTGGCGCTGCACACGACGCCGGCCGCTGAACTCACGGGCACCACCGCGGTCGAGTGGGCGCGGGGTCTGATCGCACAGTTCACGCCGGGGGATTACGGCGCGGTGCTCGCGTACCTGCATCGCACGCCGGCCGCGCACGCGGCGCTCGATCGCGTGCGGCATGCGATCGGGGCCGCGACGCGTGCGGCCACGACGCTCGGCTACGGCCCGCGGTTCCTGCATTCGACGGGCCAGTTGCACAAGGGCGGACCGGCGACCGGTGTGTTCCTGCAGATCACCGTCGAGGACGGCGACGAGCCCATCCCGGGCGAGTCGTTCTCGTTCCGCACGCTGCGCGACGCGCAGGCGGCGGGCGACCTCGAGGTGCTCGCGGGCCACGGGCTGCGCGCGGTGCGCATCCACGTGAGCGGCGACACCGACGCGGGACTCGCGCGACTCGCGGACGCGTTCGAGGCCGCGCGCGGCTGACACCTCGCCGAACGGGAACCTTCCGACAAGGGCGACCCCGCACCGGGGTCGCCCTTGGTCGTGGGGGTCGCGGCCCTTGCGCAGCGCGGGTTACACTCACCCCGTCCACCATGTGTCGCACGCCCCACCGAAGGGATCCCCGATGCGCGCCCTCGCCCTGTTGCTCGTGCTCCTCGCCCTCGCCGCCCCGGTGAGCGCCGCCGTGCCCGCCACGGCGGACTCCGCGCGGGCACGCAGCGCCCTGGCGAAGGTGGCCGAGCGCTACCGCTCGCTCGTGCGCTACCGCTTCGAGGGACGGCTGTCGATCGAGACCGGCAACGAAGCGCAGGTGCAGACGCAGGACATGTCCATGCGCTTCGTGGTCGAGCGCCCGTACCGGTTCGCGAACCGCATCGTGAGCGCCGAGCAGACCCAGAGCATGCTCGTCACGCGCGACAGCTTCTGGACCGCACTCCCCGCGATGGGCCAGTACACGGTGCAGTCCATGGCGTCCCTGCGTGCGAGCGACGACTCCGCCAACGTCACGCGGCAGCTGGACATGGCACGCGAGTACGTCTCCATGATCGACGGCATGCTGTCCGCGACGCCACTCGGTCGCGACACCGTGCATACCGCGCGCGGGGTCGTGAACTGCGAGCGCTACGCGCTCACCATGCCGCGTCCCGAGAAGGCGCCGTTCCAGCTCACGTACTTCCCGCGTGTACTGTGGGTGGACCCCGCCACGAACCTCGTGCTCATGGATTCGCTGCGCATCGAGCAGCAGCATCCGCAGGCGGGACGCGTGCACGCCGTCAATGTGACGCGCATCGTCGTCGCCGAACCCGACGCCGTGCTGGGCCCCGACGCGTTCACGTTCACCGACGGTGAGGGCCTGCGCCGCATGCGCCGGTTCATGCGCACCTCGGACAAGCACGCCGACATGGAGGGCCAGCCCGCGCCCGACTTCACGCTCGAGACGCTCGCCGACGGCACGTCGGTCACGCTCTCGTCGCTCAAGGGCAAGGTCGTGGTGCTCGACTTCTGGGCGACGTGGTGCGGACCGTGCCGGCGCTGGCTGCCCATCGTGGCGCAGGCGCGCAAGGATCACGCGGACAAGGGCCTCGTCGTGTACGCCGTCAACGAATCCGAGACCGTGCCTCAGGTGAGGGCCTACCTCGAGAAGCAGAAGCTCGACGTGCCGGTGCTCATGGACCTCGCGAGCACCGTCGGCCGCCTGTATCGCGCCGATTCGATCCCGCTCACGGTGGTCGTGGGTCGCGACGGTCGCGTGGTGCGCATCCTCGTCGGCGTGCACGAGGCCGAGGACCTGGCCGCGGTGCTGGAGGAAGCGGGCCTCTGACGCCGCGTCAGCGCGACGCGAACCAGCCGAGCGCCTGCGCCAGATCCACGTTGCCGCCCGACAGCAGCACGCCCACGCGCTGCCCCTTCGCCGGGATGCGGCCCTGCAGCAACGCCGCGACCGCGAGCGCACCGGTGGGCTCGACGATGAGCTTGGTGCGCTCCCACAGGAAGCGCATCGCGTCGATCACCTCGGCGTCGGTCGCGGTGATCACGTCGTGCACGTGCGCGCGCAGGAGCGCGAGCGTCAGTCGTGACAACGACGGCGTGCGTGCGCCGTCGCAGATCGTGTCCGGTTCGGCCACCGTCTCGAGACGGCCGCTGCGGAACGAGCGTGCGCCGTCGTCACCCGCGGCCGGCTCGACGCCGATCACGCGTGTGCCCTGCCCCGCGACGGCCGCGGCGATCGCGGTCCCGGACAGCAGTCCGCCCCCGCCGAGCGGAGCCACCAGCACGTCGAGCGGGCCGTGCGTATCGAACAACTCGGCCGCCGCGGTCCCCTGACCCGCGATGAGGTCGGGATGGTCGAACGGCGGCACGAGCGTGAGACCGAGCGTGTCGGCGAGCCGCTGCGCCAGCGCCTCGCGACCCTCGCCCAGGAGGTCGTAGTGGTGGATCGTGGCGCCGTAACCGCGCGTGCCCGCCAGCTTGGGCGCGGGCGCGAACGACGGCATCACGATGTGCGCGGGCACGCCGTGCCGCTGCGCGGCGCACGCGACCGCCTGCGCGTGGTTGCCGCTCGAGTACGCGACCACGCCGCGCGAGCGCACCGCGGGATCCATGGCGGCGAGCACGTTCCAGGCGCCGCGGAACTTGAACGCGCCCACGCGCTGGAGGTTCTCGCACTTGAGGAACACCGTGGCCCCGACGCGCTCATCGAGCTGGCGCGCGTGCACCACGGGGGTGACGGTCGCCACGTCGGCCACCCGGGTGCGGGCGGCCGCGAGGCGACGCGTCATGTCCGCGAGGTCGGGCGTGCCGTGCGCGCCGACCCAGTCGCGCGTCTCAGCCACCCGCGCCGCCGCCCAGCTCGAGACCGGGCTGCGTCTGCCGCGCCGGGTCGAGCGCGGCGTCGATCTCGGCCTTCGACAGCGTCGTCATCTCGGCCGCGAGTTCACGCACCGGACGACGCTCCTGGAAGCTGCGCTTGGCGATCTCGGCCGCCTTGTCGTACCCGATGAGCGGATTGAGCGCGGTCGCCATGCTGGGCGAGATCTCGATGTACCCGCGGCACGTGTCCTCGTTGGCGACGAGCCCCGCGAGCGCCTTGTCGGCGAACACGCGCGAGGCGGCCGCGAGCAGCTGCACGCTCTCGAGCAGGTTCTTCGCCATCATGGGCAGCATGACGTTGAGGTCGAGCTGGCCCCACTGCGCCCCCACCGTGATCGCGTTGTGGTTGCCCATGACCTGCGCGCCGACCATGGTCAC
>CAZZLY010000031.1:10997-28306 GCA_964655175.1 uncultured bacterium | reverse complement strand
CCCATGAGCGTGAGCTGCACCTCGATGCCGCCCGCGAACGGCACGCGGCCCTCGCTCACGACCGGGTACAGGAACTCGACGTACATGCAGACGCGCGGCGCTCGGCTCATCGCCGTCTCCACCGTTCGAGGGCGGCCTCGAGTCGCGGCTGCACCCGCCGCCATTCGAAGCGCTCCGCGGTCGCCCGCGCCTCGGCGGCGAGTCGCTCGGCCATCGCGGGGTCGTCCGCGAGGCGCCGCAGCGCCGACGCGAGCGAGGCCGCGTCGTCGGCCGGCACGAGCAGGCCGTTGCCGCCATCGGCGAGCAGATTGCGCGTGCCGGCGCACGGGGTGGCGATCACGGGACGACCATGCGCCATGGCCTCGAGCAGCACGTTGGGCAGGCCCTCGCCCCGACGGGCCGCCAGCACGGCGACGGACGCCTGTTGGTAGAGCGCCGCGAGTTCGGTGCGCCCGACGAAGCCCACGAAGCGCACGTCGGCGCCGAGCGCTCGGGCGCGCGCCTCGAGGGCGGCTCGTTCCGGTCCGCTGCCCGCGATCACCAGCGGCCGGTTCGCGGCCGCGCACGCCTCGATCACCACGTCCATGCCCTTGTCGGCGATGAGACGCCCCACCGACAACACCGGCCCACCGTGCGGGACCGGTGAAGCGGCGGGCAGATCGAGCCCGTTCTCGACCACGGCGAGTTTGCCGCGCAGCCCCGGCACGCGCTCGGGTGCGGCACGCTCGAGTTCGGCCAGCAGGTCGGCACGACCGGTGTCGCTCTGCACCAGCACGCCGGCCGCTCGGGTCCACACGTCGGGCGAGACGCGTGCGTGGAGCTTCGAGGCGCGCAGCCGGTACTCGGCCTCGCCACGGATCCAGACGATCGCCGGGATGCCCAGGCGTTCGCCGGCGTTCACGCCCGCCAACCCCGAGACGAACGTCTGGAAGCACAACAGCACGTCGGGCTTGTGCTCGAGCCGCGCCAGTGCGTGCTCGATCGCGCGCAGGTCGGCCCACGTGCGCCACAGCGGGATGCGCGAGACCGGCAGGCGCAGCACCGTGTAGCCGTCGCGCGCCTCGTGCGCCGGCTGGTCGGCGGGATCGCGCCGCGTGATGACGGTGACGCGATGGTGCGCCGACAGTCGCTCGGCCCAGCCCTGCGCCTGCAACTCCGCGCCGCCGAACGAACCCGGCGGGAAGTGCCCGATGAGGATCGCGATCTCCATCCCGTCAGTCCCTCGCGCGGTCGGCGACCGCGGCGTGCAACGGATACGGCCCGTCCACCGGCGCCGCGAGTGCGCTGCGCGGTCGGTCGAGCCAGCACTGCGCCCACAGTTCGAGCGCCACCAGGGTGAACACTCGCTTGGCGCGCACCTCGTCGCGCAGCCCGTCGCCCGCGAGCAGGCGTTCGACGGCGGCCGGTGCGAGCCAACCGCGCTCGCGACAGCGACGATCGAGCAGCACCTCGCGCGCCAGTCGCCCGAAGTCGCCCGCGAACCAGCGGTCGAGCGGCACGCCGAAGCCCTGCTTGGGCCGTTCCAGGATGCCCGCCGGCAGCAGCGGCCGCACGATCTCGCGCAGCACCCACTTGCTGACGTCGCCGCGCAGCTTGTATTCGAACGGCAATCGCGCGACCCACTCCAGTACGTGCTGGTCCAGCAGCGGTGCGCGCGTCTCGAGCGAGTTGAGCATGCTCGTGCGGTCCACCTTCACCAACACGTCGTCGATCATGTAGGTCTGCGCGTCGAGCGCGAGCAGCGCCGGCACGTCGCCGAGCCCGCGCGCGGCACGCGCGTGGATCGCGCGCGCGGCGGCGTACGGGTCGTGGCCCGCGAGCGCGGCGCGCAGCGACGGGGCGAGCACCGCGTGCCGATCGCGCGGCGGGAAGTGCGACATGACCTCGAGGTGCCGGTCCACCACGCTCATCGCGCTGCGCCGCAGTCGGCGTCCGAGCGGATGATCCGAGGGCAGCCACCCCGCGGGCAGCGCGGCGAGACGCCGCAGCAGGTGCGGCACACGATCGATGCGGGCGTACGACCGGGCCCAGGCGTAGGTCGTGTAGCCGGCATAGGCCTCGTCGCCACCATCGCCCGACAGGGCCACGGTCACGTGCTCGCGCGCCATCTCGCTGACGTGGAAGGTCGGCACCATGGACGCGTCCGCGAACGGCTCGTCGAGCCCCCACACCAACCGCGGCATGAGTTCGAGCGCGCGCGGACGCACGACCAACTCGTGGTGCTCGGTGCCGAGATGCTCGGCGACGGCGCGCGCGTGGCGCAGCTCGCTCACGTCGGCGTCCTCGAACCCGATGCTGAACGTCTTGACGCGCGTGCTCGAGACCTGCGCCATCAGCGCCACCACCGCGCTCGAATCCACGCCGCCGGACAGGAACGCCCCCAGGGGCACGTCGGCCATGAGCCGCACGCGCACTGCATCGGTGAGCCGCTCGCGCAGCCCCTCGACCGCGGCTTCGGGCGTGATCGACGCGTCGGTCGTGCTCGGCAGTTCCCAATAGCGCGCCACGCGCGGTCCGTGGGCATCGCACATCAGGAAGTGCCCGGCGGGCAGCTTGTGCACGCCCTTGAGGATGCTGCCCGGCGACGGCACGTACTGGTACGTGAGGTAGTCGGCGATCGCGCACGGGTCCACGTCGCGCGGCACGGAAGGGTCGATCATGAGCGCCTTGAGTTCGCTCGCGAACACGAGGCGCTGACCGTCGTCGTGCCAGTAGAGCGGCTTCTTGCCCACTCGGTCGCGCGCCATGAGCAGCGTGCCGCGATCCTGATCGAAGAGCGCGAACGCGAACATGCCGCGCAGGTCCGCGAGCAGCCCCTCCTGCTTCTCCTCCCACAGATGCAGCAGCATCTCGGTGTCGCTGCGACCCCGGAAGCGATGCCCGCGCGCCGCGAGTTGCGGCATGACCTCGGGCCAGTTGTACAGCTCGCCGTTGAACGCCACGTGCACGCGGCCGGTCTCGTTCGCCATGGGCTGATGGCCGCCCGGCGAGAGGTCGACGATGGACAGTCGGCGATGGCCCAGCGCGACGGGGCCGTCCGCCCAGACGTCGGCGTCGTCGGGACCGCGATGACGCTGGGCGCGCGCCTGCGCGCGCACGAGCGCCGCGTCGGCACGCCCACCACGATAATGGAAGACGCCGTTGATCCCGCACATGGCTCAGTGACCTCCCGCCGCGCGCACGCGCACGGTGCCGACGGGCAGACCGTCGAGCACGTCGTCGTCGCTCGTCATGTCGAGCAGGCGCAGATTGGGGTAATGCGCGTCGCGCGTCATCGCGACCTTGATCGTGTAGTCCCCGGGCGCGACGTCCGCCGGCACGACGATGCGGAACGCGTCGCGCACCACCTCGCCCGCCGCCCAGCGATCGACGCCGTACGCACCGTCCACGGGCAGATGGTCCTCGCGGAAGCGGTAACGTTCGTGATGCAGGCGCTCGATCGCCTTGCGCCACAGCTTCGAGAGCGCGCTCGGCGCGTTCGGCGTCCCCGCGGGCAGCGGTCGATCGAAGCGCACCGCGACCCGGTAGGCCCCGGCGCGCAGCGGTGCGGCCGCATGCCACTCACAGACCCCCTGCAGGGTGTCCCCGTGCGCAAGTTCGCGCGCCGAGAACGTGGCCGAGACGAGCGCGGGCAGCGGCACGGTGGACGTCAGACGCTGCTCGCGGTCGCCCGCCGCGAGCGGGCGCACGAACGGACGCGGCACGCCTCCGCCCGTGAGCGCGGCGAGCGCGCGGCGATCGATCGTCCAGACGCTGAAGCGATCGTGCGACCAGACCCGATGGAAGACCTGCGGCGCGCGCTCGAGACGGGCCTCGACGGCGGCCGCCCAGTCCGCATCGGGCGCCCAGTAATCCAGATCCGGCGCCCGATCCCAGCGACCGTTCACCGCGATCACCGTCGCGCCCCAGCGTTGCACGACCTCGGCCGTGCGCGTCCACGGCGCATAGGGGTCGAGCGCGTCGCGCGCATCGAGGATGCGGTCGAGCGCCAACGAGTCGTTGGGCGAACTGTGCTGGTCCACCAGCGCCGTGACCCAGTGCCGGGTGAGCATGGGAACGGAATAACAGGTCGCCGGGTCCGACAGCACCACGGTGCCCTCGGGCAGGTGACGATCCATCCACGCGAGCGCATCGCCCCAGCGCTCGACGCTCACGGTCGCCTCGTGACGGCGCACGTCCTCGACCGCGCCGATCGCGTGCGCCGCGTCGCGCACGAGCGGCAGCACGACCACGGCGACGAGCAGCGCGGCGAGCCCGGCGACCACGCGACGACCGGCACGCCACGCCTCGACGGCGGCGACGACGAGCGAGGCGAGCGCGGCCGAGGCGGGCAGCAGCCACGGGAAGCGCATGAGCAGGTAGCCCAGTTTGGGCTGCAGCACCGCGACGACCGGAGGCACGAACAACAGCACGGACACGGCCACGGTCACGCCCAGCAGGTAGAGCGCGGCGGGGCGACGGCGGGCCGCCCACCACACGCCGAGCGCGCACGGGAACAGCACCCACGCGGTCCCGAGCCAGTCCCACAGCACGCCGTACGAGACGATGATCGCCCCCGGCGCGAGTTCGAGCAGTCCCTGCGGCTCGGTGTGGATGATGTTGCTCGGCGCATACGACTGGTGCGCCCGCCACAGCAGGTACGGCAGCGCCACCGCGACCCCGGCGAGCGCGGTGCTCGCGAGTCGGCGGAACGCGGGCGAGACACCGCGATCGCGGATCACGAGCGCCACGCCGAGCGCGCCGAACGCGATCGCGAACTGGATCGCGCCGAACACGTGCGCGACGATCGTGCCCAGCATGAGCGCCATGGCCGCCAGACGGGTGCGGCGCGTGCGCCGCTCCAGATCCACGAACACGAGCGCGGCCGCCCCGAGCGCCAACTGATCGGCGAGCTTGGTCGCGAACACCGCCTCGCGCAGGTACTGCGTCCCGAGTCCGCCGCCATAGGTGAGCAGCAACGCCCACGCGCCCACGGCGGCCGCGAGCGGCCCGCCGAGCCACCACGCGAACGCGGCGGCGTTGAGCACGAACAGCGGCGCCAGGAGCGCGGCGAGACCGCGCCACGCGGGCAACGGGTCGACCTGGGCCATGCGGCACACGAGCGCGACGCACGGATGCCAGAGACCCTTGCGCGGGTCGGCGCCCGCATCGCCGGCGTCACGGAAGAACGCATCCACCGGGAACGCGTCGCCCGAGGCCGCCATGCGACGCACGGTGCCGATGTGGTCCGGCGAATCCGTGAAGTAGGCCACCGGCGTGCCGAGCCGCGCCAGATGCACGCCCGCCACGACGGCCGCGAGCACGATGGCCACCTGAGCGGCGCGCGGCAGCGGCGGGAACGCTTCCGTCGTGCGCGGCGCTGTGAACGACGCCACGAGCCACGGCAACAGCGTCCACGTCGCGCCATGATCGGCGAGGACGGTGAACGGCAGCCCGAGCATGCGCGTGACGAGCACCGCGAGCCCCGCCCACGCCACGCCGAGGCCGAGCGCCGCACCGAGCCCCAGCAGCGCGCCGCCGGGCACCGGTGCGCCGATCGCGCGCCGCCAGCCCTCGCCGGGCACGAGCACGAGCACGGCGAACGCCAGCGCCAGCCGCAGGCCCTCGGGCCACGCGCCGAGCACGCCCGCACGCAGGGCGAGGGACGTCACCAGGCTCGCGGCGGCCACGAGCAGGAACGGCACGCGCACACGACTCACGACGTCGGGCCCTCCGGACGCGACGCGAAGCGGCGCGCCAGCGCCGACAGGACCGGCATCTGCGACTCCGTGGCCAGCTGCAGCAGCCCGATACCGCGCGCGAACGGCAGCACCAGGACCCCGTAGCCCGCCACGTACACGAGCGTGGCGAACGCGAGCCGCAGCAGCAGGTCCAGCCCCTCGTGCGGCACCTTGCCGAGCACGAAGCGATCCACCGCCATGAGCAACGACACCGCGACCACGGTGGGCGCGAGGCAGCGTGACACGAGACTCGCGACCCGCCGTCCGTTCATGCTCATGCTGGCGGCCGCGAGCGCGAGCAGCACGCCCCCCGAGACGATGTAGGCGATCGCCGACGCGGTCGCGATGCCGGTGAGCCCGCCGTTCCAGCGCAGCGACAGGACCTGGAGTCCGCCCGAGAGCGCGGTCAGGAAGATGGCGGCCGGGATCAGGATGACGCGACGCCCCACGGTCATGAGCACGATCGAGGCGAGCGAGGACAGCGCGATGCCGGTCGCGCCGAAGCCCAGCGTGCGCATGGCGCCGACGCACGGGTCGTACTTGGGCAGCAGCGCGTGCACGAGGGCGGGACAGCCGATGGCGCACAGCCCCGCCACGAGCGGCAGCCCCAGCGTGATGCCGCGCGCGAGCCGCGCGACGCGGTCGTGCAGCACGGTCGCGTCCTGCCCCGCCTCGCTGTAGCGACGGACGAACTGCGGATAGCTCACGTACACGAGCGAATCGGGGATCGCCATGAGCAGCGTGAGCACGTTGACCGACAGGCCGTAGTAGCCCAGCGACTGGGTGCCGAGGAAGCGCAGCACCACGATGCGATCGAGATTGCGCATGACGAGACTGCTCGCCATGAACAGGTAGAGCGGCAGACCGATCTGCACGAGGTCCACCGCGTCCATGGACGGTCGCGGCACCAGCGGGAACACGCCGCGGCCGCGTCGGACGACGTACACGAACGCCACCAGGCAGCCCGCGAGCCAACCCCACAGCAGCCCCCAGCGCCCGAGCCAGAACATGAGCAGCAGCCCCAGCCCGGAGCCGACCAACCCCTGGATCTGGAACCAGCGCGACAGCGAACCGATGTCGCCATGCGAGCGCAGGATGCTGGTGCCCACGTTGGCCACGTTCACGAGCAGCACGCACGTCAGCGCCAACATCAGCCCGGACAGGTGCCAGTTCTCGCGCATGCGGCTGCTGCCGATGGACGCCCACGCCAACCCGAGCGCCGCGAAGGTGAGCGAGAACGCCACGACGTTGAAGAGCGCGGCCCGTTTGACGCGCGCGATGCGCTCCGCGTCGCCCTCGACCAGGCGCGCGGGGACCATCTGGTCGAGCCCCTGCTGCGTGCCGAACGGCGCGAGCGAGCCGTAGTCCATCATGAGCTGCAGCGCGTTCCAGGCGCCGAAGGCCATCGGATCCAGCATCTTGGCCGCGACGAAGCCACGGGCCATGCTCATGGCGCGCACGAGGTACTGGGTGAACGCGAGGCCGAGGGAGTCCCGGGTGAACTTCCCGGAACGGCCCCCCGGGTTCGCCGGGGTCTGCGGGGACTTCTGGCCGGTACTCGCGCTCACGTCGCACTCCACTGGGGATGCCGCGCCGTGCGCGGTGGCGCGCACGCGGGCGGCCGGATTAGACTGATGACGTGAACACTCCCACTCCGATGCCCGGTCGCCTCGCCTCGCAGGGCGGCACCCCGGTTCGCGACACCTTCCTGCCGATCGCCGTGCCGGACCTCGGCCCGCGCGAACGCGAACTCGTGCTGCAGGCGCTCGACTCCGGCTGGATCACCACCGGGCCGCGCGCCTTCGAACTGGGCGAGAAGGTCGCCGCCCTCGCCGGTGCGAAGCACGCCGTCGTGGTGAACAGCGCGACCGGCGCACTGCATCTGGCGCTCGAGGCCATGGGCATCGGCCCGGGCGACGAGGTCATCACGACGCCCTACACGTTCGTGGCGACCGTCAACGTGATCGAGCACGTCCGCGCCACCCCGGTGCTCGTGGACGTCGAGCCCGACACGCTGTGTCTGGACCCGCGCCGCGTCGAGGCCGCGCTCACGTCGCGCACCAAGGTCATCATGGCGGTGGATTACGCCGGCCACCCCTGCGACTACGACGCGCTGCGCGCACTCGCCGCCCCGCGCGGCATCCGCATCGTGGACGACGCCGCGCACGCGCTCGGCGCCGCCTCGCACGGCCGCCCCGTGGGCTCGGCCGCGCTGGCCGACGTGACCGCGTTCTCGTTCTACGCCACCAAGAATCTCACCACGGGCGAGGGCGGTGCCGCCGTCACCGATGACGCGGCGCTGGCCGAGCGCATCCGTCTGTTGAGCCTGCACGGCATGAACCGCGACGCCTGGAAGCGCTACGGCGCCACCGGCAGCTGGTTCTACGAGGTCACGGCCCCGGGCTGGAAGTACAACCTCTCGGACCTGTTGGCCGCCATCGGCGTGGCGCAGCTGGAGCGATTCGACGCCTCGCAGCATCGCCGGCACGAACTCGTCGCGCGCTACGTGGCGGGGCTGGGCGACCTCGACCTCGTGCGTCTGCCCGTGACGCGTCCGGGCATGACCCACGCCTGGCACCTGTACCCCATCGCGCTCCGTCTCGAGGCGCTCACGATCGACCGCGCGCGCTTCATCGAGGAGCTGCGGGCCGAGGGCATCGGCACCAGCGTGCACTTCATCCCGATCCACCTGCACCCGCATTTCCGCGAGGCGCTGGGGCACGGCGAGGGCGCGTTCCCCGTGGCCGAGGACGCCTACCGGCGCGCGATCACGCTGCCGCTGTTCGCGGGCATGACCGACCGTGACGCCGACGACGTGATCGTCGCCGTGCGCAAGGTGGCCGAGGCGTTCCGGCGCTGAACTCACGCGTCCGCCCCTCCGGTGGACTTCGCGGCCGCGTCGTCGCCCGACTGGGCCTGCCCGAGCGAGCCCAGGGACAGGCCCTCGCGATTGAGGAACACGAGCCCCACCGCGGTGATGGGCAGCCACTGGCTGAAGAAGTAGAACCACGAGAACGGCACCGACAGCGACTTGCCGACGCCGAACAGCGTGAGCCCCGCGGTGCAGGCGATGTTGAGCGTGCCGATGTAGCCCGGCGCGGCCGGCACCATGATGCCGATGGCGGTGATCACGAGCATGATCAGGCCCGCGTACCAGGGCAGCACGATGCCCAGCGAGACGAGACTGATCCCGAGCGCGGTGGCGAAGCACAGGAACATCGCGATCGAGAGCAGGAACACGACCACGAGCTTACCGAAGTCGCGGAACAGCCCGAGCCCCTCGATGAACTGCTCCAACATGTGCGCGACCTTGGCCCGCGCGCCTTCGGGCAGCAGGGCGGTCATGCCGTTCACGACGCGCTGCGCGAACGCCTTGCTGCGCTCGATCGCCACGACGAGCACGGTGAGCGCCACGCACAGGAGCACGAGCACGCGCGCGCCCCACTGCACGAGGCGGCCGGCGTCGCTGTTCTCGGCGATCGGATGCACGAGCATCGAGACGCCGAAGATGCCGAGCAGCGTGATCATGTCGATCGCGCGCTCGACCACGACCGTGGCCAGCAGCGTCGTCTTGGACAGCCGCTCACGCCGCGCCAGCACCCACGGACGCACGAACTCGCCCAGCCGGAACGGCAGCACGTTGTTGGCCATGAAACCGATCATCGTCGCGCTGAACAGCGCGTCGAGCGACAGCCGGCGGCCGACGTTGACGAAGTACCGCCACCGCACGGCCCGCAGCCAGAACCCGAGGATCGTCACCGCCATGGCGGCGACGAAGCCGGGCAGGCTCGCGCCGCGCAGCTCGTGGAGCACCTCGCCCAGGTTCACGTCGCGCATCGACAGCCACACGCACAGGGCCGAGACGCCCAATCCGAGGGCCAGCTGCAGCACCCGCTTCACGAGCGACCCTCCCCGCGTTCGCGACGCATGGCCTCGACCTCCTCGCGCAGGAGCGCGACCTCGCGCGTGAGCATGTGGTTCTCGTACCCGGCGCGCGACAGCTTGAGCGACAGGTACAGCAGCATCGCGAGCGAGAACGCCAGACCGAACGCGAACGTGGTCGAGGACTCGCCCATGAACCCGAGCACGTCGGTGATCCACGTGAGCAGCGGCGTCGAGAAACCGAGCGCCGCGATGACGACCGTGGCGATGACCCAGAGGAGCGAGTACTCCTCGGACAGCTTGCGGCGACGCACGAGGTCGAGCACGTAGAGCGCGAGCAGGACCGCGCCGATCGCGGTGATGATCTGGGTGCGTGACAGGAAGAACACGGGATCCTCCTAGGCGGGCCTGCGGATGAGCGCCATGAGCGACGCCAGCAGGTTCTTGTAGGGGTAGTAGAGCTGCTTGCCGAGCGTGTAGAAGGACTGCCCCGCCTGCCGCTCGCGCATGACCACGGGCACCTCGTCCAGGCGGAAGCCGTGACGGGCGAGCGCGATCAGGAGCGGCGCATCCGGGAAGTCCTTGGGGAAGTCGTGCTGGCAGACCTGCATGACCGCGCGGTTGTAAGCGCGGAAACCCGAGGTCGTGTCGGCGATCGATCGGCCGAGCGCCATGCGCACGACGCCGCTGAAGATCACCATGCCCAGTCGGCGGTTCCACGGCGCCTTGTAGCCCGTGGCCGAGACGAACCGCGAACCGATGCACACGTCGCAGCGGCCCGCCGCGACGGGCTCGAGGATCGTGGGCAGATACGCGGGATCGTGCTGACCGTCGGCGTCGAGCTGCACGCCGATGTCGTAGCCATGCTCGACCGCCCAACGGAAGCCGGTCTGCAACGCGCCGCCGACGCCCAGGTTCACGGCGTGACGCACGACCGCGACACCGGCCTCGCGCGCGACCTTCGAGGTCGCATCGCGCGAACCGTCGTCCACGACGAGCAGATCCACGTCCGGCGCCTTGGCCCGCACCTCGGCGAGGGTCGCCGGCAGGCTCTCCTCCTCGTTGTGCGCGGGGATGACGACGAGGACACGGGGGGTGTTCATGCGGGCCTCCGGGGCTCGACCAACTGCGCCACGTGGATCGTGGCACCGACGACGACGTCCCGCAGACGCGCGAGCCACGGCACACGCACCTGCAGGGACGCGATCTTCTCGAGATCGTGGCGCGTCACCAGACCGAGCGCGAGGATCGCGAGCAGGGCCGGGACGACGAGCAGCGCACGCAGCAACACCGACATCACCGGCGACGCGACGTGCTGGATGATGAGCTGCGACACCAGGAGCATGGGCAGCGTGAGCAGCAACGCGCGCACGACCGCCCCCAGACGGCGCATGGCCAGTTCCGGCACGACCACCGAACCGAGCACCAGCGCCACCAGGTACGTGACGAGCGCACCGGCGAGATTGGCGTAGGCGGCGCCGAGTCCGCCCATGCGACGGACGAATAGGAAGTAGCAGCCCAGTTCGACGGACAGCTTCACGACCGCGAGCGCGAACACCACGCCGGGGCGGCGCATGGCCTGGAACACCATGGTGAGCGGCTGCTGCGCGGTGCGTCCGATCGGCACGAGCGCGAGCACCTGCAGCATGCCCAGGGACGGCAGGAACAGCGGGCTGCCGACGTACAGCGTGAGCTCCGGCGAGAACGTGAACACGCCCCACGCGATCGCGCACGCGGCCACCTGCACGAGCCGGAACGCCTCCTCGAACACCCACGACAGCCGCTCGCGCTCCTCGCGCGCCACGAGATGCGTGAGCGACGGCAGCAGCACGCTGGGCAGCGCGTACACGAGCTCGACGAAGCGCTCGATGGTCTGGAACGCGAACGTGAAGTAACCGAGCTGCGTCGCGTCGATGAACTTGGCCAACACGAGCTTGCCCAGATTCTGCCCCGAGATGAACGCCGCACGCGCGCCCAAGAGCGGCATGCAGTAGGCGAACATCTGCCGCAGCACCGAGGGCTCCGGGCCGGCCGCCGCACGGGTTTCGGCCGACGGACGCGGCGCGCGGCTCATGGTGAACCACGCGACGGACGCGAAGAGCACCGCCTGCGCCACGGTCACGACCGTGAGGCCGACCGCCATGGCCATGAGGCCCTGCTGGTTCCACCACAGCAGGCCGACCATGATCGTCTTGCCGACGTGGAAGATCAGCGACAATCCACCGACCCACTCGTAGCGCTGGATGCCGAACAGCAGCGACCGGCCGGTCGTGTAGAGGCCATCGCTCGCGACCATCGCCACCATGACCGGCAGCAACGTCACCAGTTGCGGCACGTGGAACTGGTCCGCGAGGTGCGGCGCGAGCGCCAGCACGACGGCCGAGGCGATGAGCCCGAGCACGACCTTGACGGTCATGGACAGCGCGAGCGCGCGGGTCAGCAGGTCGAGGCGCCCACGGCTCTCGTACTCCGCCGCGTAGCGCTCGAGGAACACCTCGAAGTTGCCCGTGAACACGGCGGCGAATCCGGTGACCGAGGTCGCGAGCGTCAGGATGCCGTAGTTGGTCGGGCCCAACCACCGCAGCATGAGCGCGAAGTACACCATCCCCGAGACCAGGGCGGCGACCTTCTCGATCGCGAGGAAGAACGCGCCCCGCGTGACGTGACGGGCGATCTCACCGCTTCTCATGCGGCCTCCGGCCCGGAGGCCCTGGCGAGCACGAGCGCATCGAGTTCGCGTTCGAGATGGGCGCGCAGGTGCGCGAGGTGCGTGACCTCGGCGGGCAGCGGCCGATTGCTGGCGAGGATGCCCGCCATGTCGGGATGCGACGGCTCGTACCCGTGCATGGCGGCCAACGGCGCGCGGCCCATGTACGACGGCACCATGAGCACGCCGGGGTCGAGCAGGAACACGTCCTCGCCGAAGCGATGATCGGCGAAGTCCGCTCCCTCGGCCGCGAGCGTCTCGGGCGTCAGCCAGCGGCCGCGCTGCGCGGCCCCGAGCGCGGCGCGCACCGCGTCGCGCGCGGCGGGCGTGCGCCACCAGAACCGCGCCATGGTCGAATCGAAGAACGCGACGTAGTCCGTGCCGCGACGCACTGCGAGCGGTTCGAGCGCGGCCATGACGTCCACCGTCGCGGTGACGTCCACCATGCCGTGATCCGAGCACAGGACCAGCCACGGCGAGCGCCCGCCGCGCGTGGCGGCGGCGGCGGCGTCCGTGAACCAACGCGACCAGTCTGCGAGGCACCCGCGCACCCCGGCACCGCGCGAGCCCTCGTGGTGCAGACGCGCGTCGAGCACCGCGGAGTACACGAACACGACGTCGTGCGTCCCCTGCTCGAGGCACGCGAGCGCCTCGGCGCGCGACTGCGCCTCGGGCGTGCGCCAGTTCCACCCGCGCCACACGAGGCCGCGGCGCTCGAGCGAGTCCCACAGGGAATCCACCGGCAGCCCGCCGGGACGGAACACGTCGGCCTGCTCGGGCAGGTCGAACGCGGGCAGCTCCTCGCGCGGCACGTCGTACAGGTTGAAATAGCCGTGCACGCGTCGCGCCACGCGCGCCGTGAGCCACTGCGTGAGTCGCCAGCTACGGCGCACGCGCGCGGGCAGCCAACGCAGCCACGCGAGATCGCGGAACACGCCACCACCCTCGGGCGCACGCCGGTACATGAGCCAGCGGCCGTGCTCGCGCGCGGCGCGCCCCGTGAACGCGGTCGGCAGTGCGCCCGAGCTGAATCCCAGCACCGTCGCGAGCGGACGACGCTCGGTCAGGATCGGCGCGAACGCAGGATCCTCTCCGGCGAGCGTCCAGCCCAGCGCATCCACGAGCACCACCACGAGCACGGGCTTCATGCGGCGCTCCCGGTGCGCAGCCCCTCGTGCAGCGCGCGATCCCACGCCTCGACGACCTCGCGGGCCGCATCGGCGAAACGTTCGGCGCGCGTCACGCCGAGCGCATGCAGCGCCCGCAGCGCCTCGCCCGACAGACGCGGCTCGCCCGTCGCGGGCGCGGCCGCGAGCAGCAGCATCACCGCGCTGCCGTGGATGCGCAGCACGGGCGTGCCCTGCCCCGCGCGCATCAGCCGCGCGAGCCAGCCGGGCCCGGCACCGTCGTGGGCACGGAACGCGAGCGAGCGGCGCACGCGACGCGCGAGCGAACCGCGACGCGCGGCGTGCGCCGCACGCGCGAACGGCTCCACGGGAGCCGCGTTCGTTCCCGACTCGGCCCACCACACCGCGCACCAACCGCGCACCGTGGCGCGCCAGACGGGCGCGAGGCCGCGGTCCAGGGTCGCGAGCACGCCGGGGCGTCGCCACGCGATCGCCTCGTCCTGCACGCTCGCCAGCGCCTCCCACGCCCCGGCGAGCCACGAGGGCGTACCGTCGGGTTCGCCCAGCGCGCGCGCGGCCGCGACCAGCGGGGCCGCCTCGGCCGGGCACTCGCCGCGCGCGAACAGGCGCACGCGCGCGACGTCGAGCGCGGTCTTGAGCACCGCGTGACGCGCGCGCAGCGCGAGCAGACCGTCGTGGGGCTGCGCGAACGCCCACAGCAGTTCGAACGCGCGGTTCTCGAGCAGCAGCACTCGCTCCTCGGCGGACACGGCGGCCGGCTGCCAGCGCGGCAACGCGGCGAGCACCGACGCATCGCCGTGCAGCACGCGGCCCGAGCGCGCGAGTTCGACCGTGCCCGGACGGGCGGGCATGCCCGCGAGGCCGGCGCGCGTCACGAACGCGATCTCGAGCGGCCCGGCGAGCGCCTCGCCCACCGCCGCGACACCCTGCGCGCGTCGCGCGCGTGCGCGCGCGCGTGCGCGGTTACATAGCGCCTCGTCGCGGAGCACGGCGTACAGGTCCAGGTCGGACAGCGATACGAGCCGCTCGCCGACGCGGGTCCACACGGCCTCACCCGTGGCGTGACTGCCCGACAGGATCAGCGCCTCGAGCCCCTCCCCCGCGCATGCGAGCGCCTCGGCGACCGCCGGAGCGAGCGCCGGAGAAAGACCCGAGCCCGTGTCACCGGGGGACCGGTGCACGGGCTCGGGATGCACGCGTGCCGTTCCGGTCACGCGCCCCCCCGCATTCCGCGGAGGGGGACACGTGCCCGTGCGGGCAGGCTGGGACGATCGACACGGCGGCGCATGAGGAAGGGGGGACCTCGTCGAACGTGAGACTAGATGCGGCGGTAGATGAACCCGGGGATCTCGTGCACACGGCGGTTGAGCACCGTGCCGAGCACCTGACCACCGCTCTTGCGCAGCATCTCGGCCGCACGCGACACGATGGGGCGCTTGGCGCGACCCGCGTGCAGGACGAGGACGATGCCGTCCGTCTGCGCGCCGAGCGCGGCCGAGTCGGGCGACTCGATGACCGGCGGGCCATCGATGATCACCCAGTCGAACGAACCCATCGCCGAGTCCACGATGCCGCGCAGCGTGGCGACCGACATGAGACCGTTGCGGACCGACTCCTCGCTGGTCGGGATCGCCGCCAGGTTCGGGGTCATGAGGCCGTTCATGCTGGCCGAGCCGACCTTGGGGTCGAGCACGGCGTAACGCTGCGTCGGATCCGCGAAGCAGACGGCGCGGCGCGGGTGCGCGTCCACGAACAGCACGCGCTGGCTGCCGTGGGCGAGCGACTGCGCGAACTGCAGGGCGACCGTGCTGGTGCCCTCGCCGCCCTGCGCACTGGTGAACATGACGGAACGGACGGCCCGGTTGGGCAGCGCGCTCTCGAGGTTCAGCCGCAGCGCCGTGGTCTCACGGACGGCGTCCTCGTTGAGCTCGACACCGCCGAGCATCGGCAGCGGCATGAGCGCCGGCTCGGTCGGGGCGTTGCCCCAGCCGACGTTCGGATCGTGACCGGGCGGCGTACCGACCGGGGCGGGCCCGAGGCCCAGCCGCTCGCGCTTGGACTCGACCTTCTTGAGGGCATCGAAAATGCGGGTCATGGCGATGGTCTCCGGTGGGGTCGGTTAGACGCTGCGACGGCGGCGCTCGGAGAGCGACGCGAGGACGGGCAGGTCGAGGTACTCCTCGGCCTGATTCGCGGTGCGGACCGTCAGATCGAGACCGTCGATGAAGAAGGCGATCGCGATACCGACCAGGAGGCTGAACGCCGGCGCGAGCAACAGACGGACGAGGTCGAGCGGGTTGTTGGCGGTCGCGACACCGGCCGGGGCGAGCAGCACGACGCTCAGATCCTGGGTGGTGTTGGCCGTGATGTTGGCCAGGTCACGCGACTCGTTGAGATCCTTGAGACGGGCGCGCAGCGAGGTCAGGTCGGCATCGATCTCGTCCATCTTCTTGAGATCGGCGGGCGCCTGCGCCAGCTGCGACTTGATGTCCGCCATCTGCGCATCGAGCACGTTCGAGCGCGCCTGCAGCTGCGCGACACGGGAACCGGCCATGCGGACGCGGGCATCGACCTCCTTCTTGAGCAGACCCTGCAGCGTCTCGAGCGTCTGGCGGGCACCCACGACCTCGGGCGCATCCTCGCGGAGCGTCTCGGTCATCGTGGCGATGCGGGCCTGCTGGTCGACGATGCGGTTCTTGAGCGTGATGAGCGCCTGCTCGTTGGTGAACTGCGCCGAGCCGTCGAAGGTCGGCAGGTCGATCTCGGGATCGGCCTGCAGCTTCTTCATGGCCTGCTCGAGCGTCTGCGCGGCCGCCAGATCGGCGGACACGTCGCTGCGACGCTGCTCGAGCACCTGGATCTGGCTCAGCAGGCTCTGCGTCTGCGCCATCGGCGCGGCCACACCGGACTGCTCGGTGTAGGTGCGGCGCTCCTGGAGCTTGGCCTCGATCTGCTGCTCGAGGTCCGTGATCTGCGCATCGAAGAAGTTCTTGGGCTGGTTCGAGCTGTTCTTCGCGCGGTACTCGATGTAGGCGTTGATGACCGAGGCGCACGCCATCTGCGCCACCGTCGGATCGCCGTTCGTGTAGCCGACCGCGATGACGTTCGACTTGCCCATCACCTCGACGTCCACGCTGGCGGGATCCAGCGTCAGCGGGCGGTTCGTCTTCTTGGCCTCGTCGGCCAGGATCTGACGCGCACGCTTCATGACGGGCACGCTCTTGACGATCTGCATCTCGCTGCCGAGCTCCTGCTCCCAATCGCTGAAGATCTGGCGATCGGGGCGCAGCACGCTCTGGCGCTCACCGCGCTTCACGAGGATGCGACCGGACGACGTGTAGACGGTCGGCGTCGTGAACGCGACGGTCATCACCGTGGCGCTGGTCACGAAGAACAGACCGAGGATGATCCACTTGCGGCGGAAGAGCACCGCGAAGAACTCGCGCGCGGTGGCCTGTCGCGCCACGGTCGGCGCAGGGCTGGACCCGGTCGTGGGGGTGGGGTTCATGATGGGCCTCATTCCCGGACGATGCGCGTCACGAAGACGCGATCGAGGTTGAACAACTCCCAGCCGATCAGCGAGCTGGACAGGAGATTCCCCGCCGGCGCGAGGAACTGCTGCGCGAACAGATTGATGTTGCCGATCGTCGACCTCGGCACGTAGACGATGTCGAAGCGGCCGACGACGGCGTCCGCCAGGTCGTCACCCTTGATGAGCTTGTCGAGCCGCACGCGCGACACCGACACGGTGTGGGCGCCATCGCGGTGGAACAGCAGCACGCTGCCGCGCGCGGCGTCGTCCTTGAGACCGCCGGCGGCCGTGACGGCCTGCATGACGGTGACGAACGGACC
>CAZZLY010000031.1:0-10897 GCA_964655175.1 uncultured bacterium | reverse complement strand
CGGCCGAAGTCGAGCTGAAGCACGTCGCCCGGGACGATGCGGTACTCGGGCACGCGACTCCAATCCATCGCGGTCGAGTCCATGGGCGTCAACGTCGTGTTCGCCCGCGCCATGACCGGCACGCCGAGGGCGAGAACGACGAGCAGGACGAGGTTGGAAAGCTTCACGCGACACTCCCCCGGGTTCAGGGCCCGGCCGGGACACGCGCGCTGGAGGAGACGCCGTCACAAGGGACGGGATCCGGGAGATCCAGACGCTCACGAGCCCCGGGCATGAGCCCGGCACACACAACGCACGACACGGCCACACTTCGATGGAACTGCGGTCTTGTCGCGATCGAGTAGCAACGTGCGTCTGGGGAGTTCCTCCGCCTTCATGGGTCGGTCACCGATGACTCACCGTGACCCGTGGATGCCGCAAGTATGCGGACGCCCATGGGGCAAGTCAACGGTTCGGGACTCCCTCGACGCGTTCGCGGTATCGGCAGACGGCAATCTGCACTTGAACATTTCTTCCTGCGCTGTCGGACCCCTTCAGGCGGTTCCCCTCGCTCCGTCCCCGGGCGGGACCACGCATGCCGCGACCCGGCGGCCGAGCCCACGGGCCAGGGCCACGAACACCCGACGGGAGAACGCCGGAAGTGCTTGTGGGAACGCGGGCCGTCGGCCGCGGCCACTCAAGAGGTGGGGTCGTACCTCGAGACTCGGGGCTCGGGCGGCGCGGGCCGGCGGGTGGCCGCGGCGGGCGGACTCAGCCGAGTTCGGCGAGCACCGCCGCGCACAGCAGCGGCACCATCACCTCGTGATGGCCGGTGAGCGCGAAGCCCTTGGCACCTTCGGCGCGCGTGGGTCGCTCGACCACGTTCATGCGCGGCCGGTAGTGCTGGATCTGGTCCATGTTCACCGTGGTCAGGCCGTCGAGCGACGCCCCCAGATTGCGTGCGACCGCGAGCGCCTTGAGGAACACCTCGGGCATGAGCACGGCCGATCCCAGGTTGATCACGACCGCCCCTTCCGCACGCGCGAGCGTGCCCGCGAGGATGCGGAAGTCGCGCAGGCTGGTGTCGCCGACCGCCGCTCCCTCGCACGCGGGGTCGTAGTGGATCGTGTCGGTGCCCAACGCCACGTGCACGGTGGCCGGGATGCCGGCGCGCGCAGCGCCCGCGAGCAGGCTCACGGCGCGATGCGGCGCGGCCTCGGTTTCGAGTGCGCGCCCCCACGCCTCCCCCAGCCCGTCCCCCGCGCGTGCGGCGGCGGCGGTGACGCGATTCATGAACGCCCCGGTCTCGTCCACCATGCCGAAGGTCCCGGTCTGCAGGTGCGCGTCCACGTCCTCGGAGGTGCGACCGAGCATCGCGATCTCGATGTCGTGGATCGCCGCCGCACCGTTCATGGCGAGATGGCTCACCACGCCACGCTCGACGAGCGTCAGCAGGCACGGCGTGACGCCCACCTTGATCACGTGCCCGCCCAGCATGACGACCACGGGACGGCCCGCGCGGTGCGCGGTGACGATGCGCGCGACGACCTCGCGCAGCACGCGGCCCGCGAGCTGGTCCGGCAACGCGGCCATGAGCGCCGCAGCCGCCGCGGGGTCGAGCGGCCGCGCGAACTCCTCGACCGAGACCTTGGTGGCGCGATCGGCGGCGGGCATGCGGCGCAGGCGGGTGAGATCGGCTTCCGGGAAGCGGCTCATTCGGACCCCGTGCGGTATTCCTGCAGGACGACCTTGATGGACCCGATCGCCACCTTGCTCTTCATGAGGACGGGCATGCGCCGCTCGTCGTCGGTGAGCCAGATCACGAGCCGACCCTTGTTCGAGAAGATGCCGCCGGCTTTGAGCAGCGGCTCGATGACGACGCACTTGAAGCGGCCCGCCGGCGTGTTGACGGTCTCGCGACCGAGCACCCGCACCTCGAGCAACGACGTGCGTCGGCTCGCGAAGTAGTCGAACGGCACCTTGCCGCCCACGGGCAGCGCAAGGAAACGCGTCTTGTAGAACGACGACAGCGCGTCCTGGAGGGGCGCCGGAACCGGGTACACGCGTCCCTTCTGATCGCGCATGCGCAACGAGTCGGCCTCGAACACGGTCGTGTCGTTGACGTCCTCGTGGCGCTCGAGCCGATGCTCGATGTAGCGCCGGCTGAAACGCCCGTCGTGGTCCCAGAGCGACTCGATCTCGGTGCGCACTTTATAAAGGCCGTCGATGAACCGGTTCGACCGCGCGCGCGCGACGAGCCGCCAGACGCGATGCCCCTGGTACTCGGTGACCTCGGGCACCTCGAGCCAGGCGCTGCCGGCGTGGATGAAGCCGTACTGGACGCTGAATCGGAGTGATTCCCCGGCGCGGAACGGCGTCGCGACCGCGGGCAGCACGTCCCCCGTGGCGGGGTGCAGCGTGGCCGTGTCGGGCAGCGGCTCCTCCTGCGCGCGGACCACCGCGGGCGCGGTCAGCAGCAGCGCGGCGAGCAGGGCGAACACGGCTCGGCCGAGGCCGGACGGGGGGACTGGCCCCCTGCCCTCGAGCCCTCTAGTATGTCCCGTGCGGATCGTCATGCACGCGAACCTTCGCAAGACCAGTGCCGTGCTGGGAGCGGCCATCGAGGGAGTCACTATGTCGTCGAGCCAATCGCCTGTCAAACCTCGCCTTGCGCCATCGGAGCGGCTCCAGAACGTGCCGCCCTACACGCTCGCCAAGGTGTTCCAGAATCGCGACGAGAAGTTGCGACAGGGCGTCGACGTCATCGACCTCGGCGTGGGCAATCCCGACATCCGCCCGCCGCAGATCGCGCTCGATGCGCTGCAGGCCGCGCTCGTGGATCCCAAGGTGCAGAACCACCGCTACCCGTCGTTCAACGGCCTGCCCGAGTTCCGCTCGGCGGTCGCGGGCTGGTACGGGCGTCGGTTCGGTGTGGGCATCGACAGCGAGAAGGAAGCGCTGGCGCTCGTCGGTTCCAAGGAGGGCATCGCCAAGTTCTTCCTCGCCCACCTGAACCCGGGCGACACGATCCTGCTGTGCACGCCGTGCTACCCCGCCTATCTGGGCGTGGCCGCGCTCGCGCAGGTGCGCACGATCGAGGTGCCGCTGCTGGCGGCGAACGACTTCCGCCCCGATCTGGCGGCCATCCCCGAGGACGAGGCGCGCCGCGCCAAGGTGATCTTCCTCAACTTCCCCAACAACCCCACCGGTGGCACCGAGACGGCCGAGCTGTACGACGAGGTGCTGGCGTTCGCGCGCAAGTACGACCTGTTCGTGGTGAGCGACATCGCCTACTGCGACCTGCCGCTCGACGCGAGCTACCGCGCGCGGTCGTTCCTGCAGCACGACCGCGACAAGGAGCGCACGCTCGAGTTCCACTCGTTCTCGAAGAGCTACTCCATGCAGGGCTGGCGTCTGGGCTTCGCCGCCGGTAACGCCGAGGTCGTCGCCAACCTCACCAAGATCAAATCGAACATGGATTTCGGGGTGTTCATGGCGATCCAGCGCGCGGGTCTGGCGGTGCTCAACGGGCCGCAGGACTACTGCGCGGACGCGGCGGCGCTGTACCGCACGCGCGGCCAGGCGTTCCTCGAGCCGCTCGCCGCGGTCGGCTGCCCCTGCAAGCTGCCGCGCGCCACGCTCTACCTGTGGCTGCCCGTGCCGTCGGGGTTCGCGAACTCGCTCGACTTCACGGCCGACCTGCTCGATCGCACCGGCGTCGTGGTCTCGCCGGGCTCGGGCTTCGGCAACGCCGGCGAGGGCTACGTGCGCATCGCGCTGTGCGTGGACGAGGCGCGTTGCCGCGAGGCGGGCCGTCGCATCGTGGAGGCCGGCTACCGCTGGTGAGTCGCGCGGGCCCTCCCGCCCGCACCCGGGACACGTGAGCCCCCGCACCGGGTGACCGGCGCGGGGGCTCGTCGCATCCTCGCGGGTGGCGTCAGGCCTCGGCGGCCACCGGCCACTCGGCGGTCGAGACCGGATCGCCGTCGAACGGCCCGCGGATGGCGAGCGAGAACCGTTCGGGGCGCACGTGGGTGCGCAGCGCCTCGACGACCTCGTCGCGCGTGACCGCGAGCATCTGATCGAGCTGGCGCTCGATCGGTCGCACGTGCCCCAGCTGCAGCTCCTGTCGCGCGATGTGGTACATGCGACTCGACAGGCTCTCCTGCCCCATGACGACCGAGCCCTTGAGCTGCATCTTGGCGGCCTCGACCTCCTCGAGCGACGGCCCGTCGGCGAGCAGGCGATCGAGCTCCTCGCGCAACAGCCCCAGCGCCTGACGCGTCTTGTCGGGCGACACGCCCAGGTCGATGAAGATGGCCCCGGTGTCGCGCAGGAAATCGAGCGCGGTCGAGACCGAGTACGCCAGCCCCGCGTCCTCGCGGATGCGCTGGAAGAGCCGCGAGCTCATGCCGGCCCCCAGCAGCGTCTCACCCAACCGCAGCGCGTAGCGCGCCGGGTCGTTCGACGCCAGCCCGCGCGCCCCGAGCGCGAGGTACACCTGCTGCAGGTCCTCGTCCTCGTGACGCACGCTGGGACGATGCGCCGCCGGCAGCACGTTGCGCGGCGGGGCCTGCCCCGCGGGCAGCCGGAAGCCCTTGGCGACCTCGTCCACGAGCGCGCCGTGCTCGAGGCCGCCCACCGCCACGATCACCAGCTCGGGCGCGCGGAAGCGTCGCTCGAACTCGGCCACGAGCGCCGCGCGCGTGAACGCCGACACGGTCTCGATCGTCCCCAGGATGGGGCGGCCCATGGCGTGGTCGGCGCCCCACAGCTGCTCGAACAGCTGGTCGGCGACCATGGCCTCGGGGTTGTCCTCGTAGGACAGGATCTCCTCGCGCACGACGCTCTTCTCGCGCTCGATCTCGGCGTCGTCGAAACGCGAGCGGCACACGAGGTCGGACACGACGTCCACCGCGTGCGGCAGATGCTCGCTCAGCACGCGCGCGGAATAGCACACCTGCTCGCGCGTGGTGAAGGCGTCGAGCGAGCCACCCAGCGACTCGAGGCTGGCGGCGATCGCGCGCGCGTCGCGCGTCGCGGTGCCCTTGAACATCATGTGCTCGAGGAAGTGGGTGATCCCCAGACGCTCGAGCGGTTCGTCGCGCGACCCCGTGCGCAGCCACGCCCCCAACGACAGGGTGTGACGATCGCGCAGCGTCTGCGACAGCACGGTCAATCCGTCCGACAGGACGGTCCTCTCGACGGCAGCACTCATCTTGATGGTCCTTGCGACAGGGGCGGGTCCGAGGGCGGGGCCGGACGAGGGTGGGGCTTCAAGGGCGAACGGCGGGCGACCCGTGGGGGCCGCCCGCCGTCGCGGACTACGTTACGACCGATCAGCGGCGACGCGGCCCGCGGTCGCGGTCGCCACGGCCACCGCGCTCACGGTCACGACCACCACCACCGCCGCCACCCGACGCCACGTAGCCTTCCGGCTGCGGGAGCAGGGCACGGCGCGACAGACGGATCTTGCCGTCACGATCGACGTCCACGACCTTCACCATGACGAGATCGCCGACGTTGAGCACGTCCTCGACCTTCTCGGTGCGGCCCCAGTCGATCTCGGACACGTGGAGCAGACCATCACGACCCGGCACGATCTCGACGAACGCGCCGAAGTTCACGATGCTGCGCACCTTGCCCTGGTACGTGCGGCCGATCTCCGGATCCTCGGTGATGTTGCGGATGATCTCCTCCGCCCGCTTGCTGCCTTCCATGTTGACGGCGGCGATGCGGATCTCACCGGTGTCCTCGATGTCGATCTGGCAGCCCGTCTCCTCCGTGATCTTCTTGATCACCTTGCCACCCGGTCCGATGACCTCGCGGATCTTGTCCGGGTTGATGTGGAGGATCGTGATGCGCGGCGCGAACGGCGACATCTCCGTGCGCGGCGACTCGAGGCAGGCCTTCATCTTGTCGAGGATGTAGAGCCGGCCCTTGCGCGCCTGCTCGAGGGCATCCTTCATGATCGCCAGCGAGATGCCGCCGATCTTGGTGTCCATCTGGAAGGCGGTGATGCCGTCCGTCGTGCCCGTCACCTTGAAATCCATGTCGCCGAGGTGATCCTCGACGCCCAGGATGTCGGTGAGGACGGCGACGCGGTCACCCTCCTTGATGAGACCCATCGCCACACCGGCGACCGGGGCCTTGACGGGCACGCCGGCGTCCATGAGCGCCATCGAGGCGCCACAGACCGAGGCCATGGACGACGAACCGTTCGACTCGAGGATGTCCGACACGATGCGGATCGTGTACGGGAAGCTCGTGTCGGCCGGGATCACCGGCTCGACGGCACGCTCGGCGAGCGCACCGTGACCGATCTCACGACGACCCGGGCCACGGATCGGGCGGGTCTCACCGACCGAGAACGGCGGGAAGTTGTAGTGCAGCATGTACGACTTCCACGACTGACCCTCGAGCTCCTCGACGCGCTGCTCGTCGGCCTTGGTGCCCAGCGTCGTCACGACGAGCGCCTGCGTCTCGCCACGCGTGAACAGGCACGAGCCGTGCGTACGCGGGAGGACACCGACCTCGATGGTGATCGGACGGATCTGGTCGGGCTTGCGGCCGTCGGCACGCACGCCCTCGCCCAGCACCATCTCGCGCAGCTCGTCCGACTCGACCTCGTGCAGGATCTTGCCGATGAACGCCGCACGCTCCGCGTACTTCTCGCCGAGCGCCGCGACGGCGTCCTTCGTGATGATGTCGAGCTCCTCCTGACGCGCCTCCTTGCCGGGGATCCGGATGGCGGCACGCAGACGCTCGGTGTACGACCCGCGCAGCTCGGTCTCGAGGTCGCTCAGATCGACCTTCTCGTTCGGCTTGCGCTTGGCCTTGCCGGCGACCTTCTGCAGTTCGACCTGCACGGCCACGATGCGCTGGATGTGCTTCATCGCGAAGTCGAGCGCCGCGATCATGTCGGCCTCGGAGACCTCACGCGAACCACCCTCGACCATGATGATGTCGGTGGCGGTGCCGGCGACGACGACGTCCATGTCGGACTCGTCGAGCTGCGCGAACGTCGGCATGGCGATGAACTGACCGTCCACACGCGCGACGCGGACACCCGCGATCGCCTGCGTCAACGGGATGTCGCTCAGCACCAGCGACGCGGAGCCGCCGATGAGCGCGAGGATGTCGGCATCGTGCTCCTGATCCGACGAGACGACGGTCGCCATGACCTGGGTCTCGAAGGTCCAGTTCTCGGCCATGAGCGGACGGATCGGCCGGTCCATGAGACGGCTCGAGAGCGTCTCCTTCTCGGTCGGACGGCCTTCACGCTTGAAGAAGCCACCGGGGATCTTGCCCGCGGCGTACGTACGCTCGCGGTAGTCGCAGGTGAGGGGGACGAAGTCCAGACCGGGCTTCGCCGACTTGGCCGCGCTGGACGCGACCAGCACCACGGTGCCCCCGAGTTCGACGACCACCGAACCACCCGCCAGCTTGGCCCACTTGCCCGTGCTGATCGTGAGGCTCTTGCCGCCCAGATCCACAGTTACCTTGTGCTCAGCCATTCCACTTCCTGTTCTCTCGCATGCAGCGCGGGACCTTCCCGGCCGCTGTCCACCTCGTCGTGCGTGCGGCGCACGGGAGGTCGGACGGGGGCCCTCCCCGTCCTAAGAGAACGCGGCCCGTACGGGGCCGCGTCTCATGCCACCAGGATTCCCTAGCGGCGAAGTCCCAGATCCTTCACGACCTTTCGATACCGATCGACCTTGGTGGCCTTGAGGTAATCGAGGAGGCGGCGGCGCTGTCCGACCATGCGGAGCAGACCGCGGCGCGACGCGTGGTCGCGCTTGTGGATCTTGAAGTGTTCCGTGAGGTAGTTGATCTTCTCGGTCAGGAGGGCGATCTGCACCTCCGGCGAACCCGAGTCACCCTCGTGCGTCTTGTACTTGTCGATGATGCCGCTCTTCTGTTCCTTGGTCAGCGTCAACGGACGACTCCTGAAGTGAGGTGAGGATCAAAGCCCCGACCGCGAGTTTCAGGTCTCGACGGTCGGCGCACAGGCTCCAAGTTGATGTCCCCCGCAGGGGTACGGAGCGACGAGGGAATATAGCACCGGACGGCCACGGCGGCCAGTCGCCGGGACCGACCCCGGGAATCGCGCGAAACCCTTCCGCGGCAGCGCCTTACCGCGATGGCGCACGCCGGGACCGAGTCGCCGGTTCGCGGGGCCGGGGCCGTCCGGGCCCCCTGGGGCCACCCGCCCCGCCCGCGCCGGGATCAGCCGGGCAGGTACGGCGAGGCCGCCAGCCGCACGCGCGCCTCGGCGCAATCGGCGGTCATCTGCGCGATGAGCGGCTCGACGCCGTCGAAGCGCTCCTCGCCGCGCAGCCAGTCGATGAACGCCACCGTGAGGTCGCGTCCGTACAGATCGCCGTCCCAGTCGAGCAGGTGCACCTCGAGCGTGCGCACCGTGCCCCCGAACGTGGGTCGCACGCCGATGCTCATGGCCGCCATGCGCCACTCGTGCTCGCCCGCGATGCGCACGCGCACCGCGTAGATGCCGTTCGTGGGCACCAACTGCTCGTCGTGCAACTGCAGGTTGGCGGTGGGGAACCCCAGCGTGCGCCCCACGCGCTCCCCACCCACGACGTGCCCCGCGAGCGTGTACGGCTCGCCGAGCAGGTCCGCGACCTCGGCCACGCGCCCCTCGGCCAGCAGGCCGCGCACACGCGTGCTGGTCACGGGCTCGCCCCCGTGCACGAGCAGCGGCAGCGCCTCGACCTGGAAGCCGTGCGTCGCGCCCAGCTCGCGCAGGCGCGCCACGTTGCCGGCGCGTCCCCGCCCGAGCGCGAAATCCTCGCCCACGACGAGCCAACGCGGCGCGAACGGCGTCACGAGATGCTGCGTCACGAACGCCTCGGGCTCGAGGGCCGCGAGTTCGCGCGTGAACGGCAGCACGTGCAGGTCCACGCCCAGCGCGGCGAACCGCGCGTACTTCTCGGGCAGCGGCGTGAGCGGGGCGAGCGGCTTGAACGTGCGCGCGAGCACGATGTCGGGGTGCGGCTCGAAGCTCACCGCCACGCACGGCCCGCCCGCCGCGAGCGCGACCGCGCGCTCGAGCAGCGCCACGTGCCCGCGATGCACCCCGTCGAACACCCCGACCGCGACCGCTCCGTTCACGCCATCCTCCCCTCTCGCACCGCCCATGGGAACACCACGTCCGGGAACGCCATGGCGGCCTCACCCGACGCCTCCAGATGCGCCAGCGCCAACGCGCGGCCCGCCTCGTCGCGCAGCACGACGCTGCACGGCCCCGCGCCCACGCGGGCCGAGCCCGGCGTCACGCGCGGCGACTGCCCGCGTCCGATCGCTTCGGCCTGCGCGTGCGTCAGCACGACCGCGGGCAGCACGTCGAGCGCGCGATCGAGCGGTCGCCCGGCGCGCGCGAGCACCTCGGCCGCCGGACGCTCGCGCAGGTCGCTCGCGGGACACGCGTCGCGCACGTCGAACGGCTCGCTGTGCAACCGGCGCAGCGCCGCGAGCGTCGCGCCCATGCCGAGCGCCGCGCCCAGATCGTGCACGAGCGTGCGCACGTACGTGCCGCCCGAGCAGTCCACCTCGAAGTCCGCCGTGTCGGGCGTGAACGCGTGCCAGCGCCAGGCGGCCACGTGGATCGCGCGCGGTTCGCGCTCCACGACCTCGCCGCGGCGCGCGAGGTCGTAGAGCCGCTCACCCTGATGCTTGAGCGCCGAGACCATGGGCGGCACCTGCTGCAGGTCGCCGGTGAGCCGAACAGCGGCCGCGCGCACGGCCGCTTCGTCGGGACGCGCGTCCGAGGTCGCGAGCACCGCGCCCTGCGTGTCCTGCGAATCGGTGACCACGCCGAACCGCGCGGTGCCGGCGTAGGTCTTGGCCCCGCCCTGCCACACCCGGATGCAGCGCGTCGCCACACCCACCGCCAACACGAGCAGCCCCGAGGCGTTGGGGTCGAGCGTGCCCAGATGGCCGATGGCCTTGATGCGCAGCGCACGCCGCGCCATGGCGACGACGTCGTGGGACGTCACCCCGGTGGGCTTGTCCACGAGGAGCAGGCCGGCCCAGTCGGCCGGGACCCCGTCGGGACGCGGCGCCGGCACCGAGGCGGCACTCATTCGAGCTCCTCGTCCTCCACCGTCTCGCCGTCCTTGATGCGCTTGAGCAGATCCTCGACGCGCGCACCGCGCGACAGCGAGGTGTCGTGCACGAAGCGGATCTCGGGGACCTCGCGCAGGCCCAGCCGCGGGCCCAGTTCCTTGCGCACGAAACCCGCCGCGCGCGACAGGCCGTCGAGCGAGGTCTTCTGCGCCTCGGGCGAGCCCATCAGGCTCACGAACACACGGGCGAACGCGAGGTCGTGCGTCACCTCGACGTCGGTCACGCTCACCATGGCGGTGATGCGCGGATCGCGCAGGTTCCGTTCGAGGATCTCGGCGATCTCCCGCCGCATCAACTGCGCCACACGTTCCGGTCGGATCCTCACTGCGTCGTCTCCTGCCAGTCGAGCACCTGCGCCTGCAGGTACTGGTCCACGAGCCGTCGGGCGCTCTGCAGCATCTCGCGCACCTGACCTCCGTCCGCCCCGACCACCGCGATGCCGAGGGCGGCGCGCTGCCACAACTCCTGATGGTCCACCTCGGCCACGGACGCGTGCACGCGTTCGCGCAGCCGTTCCTTGATCGAGCGCACGACCTGGCGCTTGTCCTTGAGCGACTGAGCGCCCGGGACGAACAACTCGACCCGCACGATCCCGACGACCATCGTTGCCTCCGTGCGCCCGTGCCGTACGACCGCAGGCGCCGATGATGCGTCCTCGCGGGACCGGTGTCACGCGGTCCGTCGAGCACCCGCCCGGGAACGGACCGGCCCCGTGGATCCGAGGATCCACGGGGCCGTCACGACCACGATCAGAGGGTTCGCGCCAGCTCCT
>CAZZLY010000030.1:17331-30789 GCA_964655175.1 uncultured bacterium | reverse complement strand
CCTCGGTCGACCGCAGCCCCCGCCGGCGCCAACGCCCGCGGGGGCTTCGCGTTGTCGCACGCGCCCGGTCTCACGTGCGGCATCGTGCACGCGGCGACGAGGGGCGACTGACGCGATGACACGCGCGCTGACGGGCTGGCATCCGGTCCGCGTCGCCACGCGGGACGGTGATGCACGCAACCCGTTGCCCGCCACACGGCGCCGCGCTCGCCGCTGCGCGGCACGCGTGATGCTCCGGTACGTGGACGGCCCACGGCCGGAACAACCGGCTGGAACACGGAGCCGATGCAGGATGCGTGGAGGCGAGCGCCATGCGGGTCCAACAGGTGATGTCCCTTCCGGCCCATACGTGTCATCGGCGAACCCGGTTGTCCGAAGTCCTGCTGCAGATGCAGGACGGCGACTTCGGCATGATGCCGGTCACCGACGAACACGGCCGACTGGTCGGCATCGTCACCGACCGAGACATCGCATTGGCGCTCGCTCGACACCATCGCAGTCCCGACGACCTGACGGCGGCCGAGATCATGCACGAGCAGGTGTACACCGTGGAGCAACATCACGACGTACGCGATGCCATGCGGATCATGGCACGCCATCAGGTGCGTCGGTTGCCCGTGCTCGATGAATCCCGTCGCGTGCTGGGCGTGCTGTCGATCGAGGACCTGCTCCTCGACGTGCGGCACCGCATCCGCAGCGGCACCGAACCCACGCTGCTCGACGTCGCCGAGACGTTGCGCGCGATCGTGGTGCCGCCGCACGCGATGGCCCTGCAGCCCCACGGAGGCACCCGTCGGGAACACGATTGAGACGGGGGCGGGAACCCCGGTGTGCCACGCAGTCCTCGACACACCGGCGGCACGCACCCGTCAGGCCGCGCGAGTCCGTCCACCTACGGAGGCACCGACCGCGCGGCCGACCCTGACGGCCGGGTCCGCGAGCGTCCCGGCTGTTCGGAGAGGGCCACGTTCGGTGAGAGCCGACGTGGCCGCTCCGTTGCGCGGCGGCGAAACGGCCGCGCGCTCAGGCGAGCGCGCGGCCCCGATTCACTTCGCGCCGGCCCGCATCGGGGCGTCGGCGCGCTCGGCGAGCCCCAGCGCCTGCGCGATGCTGCGCGCCGCGCGCTTGCCGTCCTGCACCGCGGTGACCACGAGATCGCCGCCGGTGGCGTCCCCGCCCACCCACACCTTGGGGTTCGCGGTGCGTCCGCTGCCCGCTTCGGCCTGCACGCGGCCCTTGGCGTCCACCTGCACGCCCGCGAACGACGTCGCGAGCGGCGCCAGGCTGGCCTGACCGATCGCGAGCACCGCGAGCTGCGCCGGGAACGTGCGGCCGTCCGCGAGCGCGACCGCCTCGAGCGCCGTGCCCTTGCGCACGAACGACGCCGGCACCGCCTTCTCGACGAGGCGCACGCCCTCGGCACGCGCCAGCTCCAGTTCATGGGCGTAACCGCTCATGTCGGCCTCGGTGCGGCGATAGAGCATGGCGACGTCCTTCACGCCCAGCTTGGCGAGTTCGCGCGCCGCATCGATGGCGGTGTTGCCGCCGCCGATCACCACCGCGCTCGTCACACCCGCCAACGCGTAGCCGGGCTCGAGCTTCATGCGCTCGATCCACGCCACCGCACCGACCACGCCCGCGCCGTCGGCACCGGGCACGTCCATCGCGGCATCGGCTCCGAGCCCGCATCCCAGGAACACGGCATCGTGCTGCGCCAGCAGATCGGCGGTGGACACGTCCTGACCGATCGTCACACCGGTGCGGATCGTCACGCCCAACGACTCGATGAACTCCACCTCGGCGCTGCCGGCGGCCGCGTGCATCTTGTACGGCGCCACGCCGGTCACGTTGAGTCCACCCGCGACCGCGCGCTTCTCGTACACCGTCACCTCGCAGCCCTCGAGCGCCAGGTAGCCCGCACACGCCAACGACGCCGGCCCCGACCCCACGCAGGCGACGCGCTTGCCGTTCGCGGGCGCCTTGGGCAGCAGGTCGCGGGCGACGCCCTTCACGAGCACGGTCTCGGTGGCGTAGCGCTGCAGGCGACCGATCGCGATCGGCGTGCGCTCCCACGCGTTGTACACGCACGCGCCGGCGCACAGCACCTCGACGGGACAGACGCGCGCGCACGAGAACCCGAGCAGGTTGGCGGTGAGGATCGCCCGTGCCGAACCGCGCACGTTCTCGGTCGAGATCTTGCGGATGAACGTCGGGATGTCGATGCCGGTGGGACACGCGGCGATGCACGGCGCGTCGTGGCAGTACAGACAGCGGTTGGCCTCCGCGATCGCCTCGGCGTCCGAGTAGAGCGGCTTGGAGTCGTCGAGCCGCGTCTCAAGGCGACCGTCGGGCAGGATGCGGACGTGCGGTGCGGCGGTCACGGGCGCACCTCCGCGTGATGCGCGAAGTGGGTGGGCTTACGCGCGATGAACCGCCCCGCCCCCTTCTCGGCCATGAGCCGTCCGCCCTCGAACACCACCTGGCCGCCGACGATCGTGCGCTCGATGCGGCCCTTCACGTCTTGGCCCTCGAAGATGCTGCGGTCGGCCTTGCTGAAGTGCGTCCTCGCGCTGCGCACACCCTTGCCCTCGGGGTCGAAGATGACGAGGTCGGCGTCCATCCCGACGGACACCGCGCCCTTGCGATCGAGTCCGAAGATGCGCGCCGGGTTCGTGGCGTTGAGTTCGACCAGCCGCTCGAGCGAGAACCGCCCCCCGACGACGCCGTGCGTGTACAACACCGCGAGCCGGTCCTCGATGCCCGCCGCACCGTTGGGGATCTTGGTGAAGTCCGTCACGCCCATCTTCTTCTGCTCGTGCGTGAACGGGCAGTGATCGGTGCCCACGGCGTCCAGCATGCCGTTGCCCAGGCCCGACCACAGCGCCTGATGATGCCCCAGGTTCGCGGGCCGGATGGGCGGGCTCATGACGAACGCCGAACCACCGAAGTCGGGCGCGTTGAACACCGAATCATCGAGCAGCAGGTACTGCGGACAGGTCTCGCCGTAGCACTTCTGCCCCGCGAGCTTGGCGCGCTCGAGCGCCTGCACCGACTCGCGGCAGGTCATGTGGACGATGTAGGCGGTCGCGCCGTGCAGGCGGGCCATGGTGAGCGCGCGCTCGGTGGCCTCGCCCTCGACCGCACTCGGTCGCGAGACCGGATGGTACTCGGGCCCGGTGCAACCCTTGGCGATCAGCTCCTGCTGCAGGTTCCACACCACGTCGCCGTTCTCGGCGTGCACCGTGACCACGGCGCCGGTCTCGGCGGCGACCTTCATGACCTGGTAGAGCGCGTGATCGTCCACCATGATCGCGCCCTTATAGGCGAGGAACACCTTGAAGCTGGTGATGCCGTGGTCGCGCACCACCGCGCGCATCTCGTCGGCGGTGTTCGGGCCCCAGCTCGTGATCGCCATGTGGAACGTGTAGTCGGCGGTCGCTTTGGCGGCGCGGCGCTTCCATTCGGCGAGGCCGTCGAGCAGCGACGTGCCCGGCGCCGGGATGCAGAAGTCGATGATGCTGGTGGTGCCGCCGGCGATGCCCGACGCGGTCCCGGTCTCGAAGTCGTCGGCGCTCACCGTGCCCATGAACGGCAGCTCCATGTGCACGTGCGGGTCGATGAAGCCCGGCAGCACGTAGCGCCCGGCCGCATCGATCTCGGTGTCGTGCGTGCCCTTCACGAGGTCGCCGCCCATGGCGACGATGGTGCGCCCCTCGACCTTCACGTCGGCGATGAAGCGCTCGCCGGCGTTGACCACGGTGCCACGGCGGATCAGCAGGCCCATCACGTCCTCCTCGGATGCGCGCGGCCGCAGCCGGCCCGCGCGCGTCTCAACCGCGTTGGTACTCGGTGAGCCGCATCCACGGCTCGCGTGCCCAGGGGTCCTCGAACGACTCGAGCACCACGTCGTGATCGTCGATCCAGGCGCGGAAGGGCGCAGCGCCCCCCTGCGGATCGCTCACCTCGATGTGACGCGCCTTGAACCGTCCCCACGACATGTTGCGCCACTGATGCTCGGTGCAGACCACGCGCTGGCGTCCCGGTTCCGCACCGAACCACGGCGGACCGATCACGAGCGCGGGGAACTCGTGCTCGGCGCCCTCCTCGAGGACGTAGCGATGGAGCATGATCGTGTGCAGCACGTGCGAACCGAACGCCACTTCGGCCTGCGGCGGGAAGTCGCCCTCCTGCTCGCGGATGTGGCCCGCGTGCAGCAGACGCACGTGCCAGCGCTGGCCGCGGAGCACGTGCTCCGCGCGCAGTTGGCGCGTGCCGACGCGCCAATCGATCTCGAGGGACGTCAGTCGCCCCTCGCTCGAGAGCACGCCGCGCCACACGAGCTCGCTGGGCATCGGATGCGGCGTGACGAGCACCTGCTCGCCCTGCGCCACCGCACCACCGTCGGCCGACGGTTCGATGGACCACAGCTCCTCGCCCGACTCCTGCCCCGCGTGGTAGATCGCGTAGCGACCCGCCGCGATGAGCGCGGCGGCCCCGGTGGCGCCGCTCACAGCTGGACCAGACCCCCGTACGTCTCGGGACGACGATCGCGGAAGAACTGCCAGACGTTACGCACCTCGTCGATCATGTCGAGATCGAGCTCCGCCACGACGACGGCGTCGTCGGTCTCGTTGGCCTGCGCCAGGAAGTTGCCGCGCGGATCGACGAAGTACGACGAGCCGTAGAACTTGCCCAGGTTCCACGGGGCCTCGGTGCCGACGCGGTTGATCGCGCCCACGAAGTACCCGTTGGCGACCGCGTGCGCCGGCTGCTCGAGCTTCCACAGGTACTGCGACAGACCGGCCACCGTGGCGCTGGGGTTGAACACGATCTCGGCGCCGTTCAGACCCAGCAAGCGCGCGCCCTCGGGGAAGTGGCGGTCGTAGCAGATGTACACGCCGACCTTGGCGTAGCGCGTCTGGAACACCGGGTAACCCAGATTGCCGGGCTTGAAGTAGAACTTCTCCCAGAAGCCCGACGTGTGCGGGATGTGGTTCTTGCGGTACTTGCCCAGATAGCTGCCGTCGGCGTCGTACACGGCCGCGGTGTTGTAGAGCATCCCGGCCATCTCGCGCTCGTACACGGGCACGATCACCGCCATCTGGTACTTGGCCGCGAGCTTCGAGATGAGGTCCGTGGTCGGACCCGGCACGGTCTCGGCCGAGTCGTACCAGCGCTTGTCCTGGCCCGGGCAGAAGTACGGCCCGTTGAACATCTCCTGCAGGCACAGGATCTGGACACCCTTGCGTCCCGCCTCCTCGATCAGCGCGACGTGCTTGTCCACCATCGCCTTCTTGATCGTCTCGACCGGCTGGGACTCGTCGTTGAGCGGATTGCTGCACTGGATGAGACCGGCGACCAACTTGCGGGGCATCGTCGCGTGCTCCTCGGGGCGCGTCCCATGGGGGGACCGCACGGACCAGCAGGGTCGGCGCGTACCGCGGCCGACCGGCCAAGGGCGACACGTCTCACGGGACGGCGCCGGGTGAAGGATGCGTCCCGCCAGCATACACCCATTGCCGACCACGACAATGGTCGAAGCGTGCCGTCACGCGGTCGCCCTGCGACGCCCCATGACGGGTGTCGCCCGGTACGGGACCGTGCGGTGCTATCGTGCGCGCGGCGCGCACACCCGGGCCCCTACGATCCCGGACTCATGCGACGGACCGCACGCGCCGATGCCGGAGGTATGATGCGCCACGCCGTTCGCCTCGCCCTGCTCACGCTGATCGGCACGCTCGCCGCGCACGGGGTCACCCGCGCGGGCGGCCCGAGCCCGTCGCGCACGCAGCCCGTGCTCGGCCCCGAGGCGACGCTCGAACGATGGGCGGCCGCGTTCCGCGCCCGCAGCCCGCAGGACGTGGCGGCGCAACTGACGACCGACTATCGCGGTCGTTCCGCGGGCGAGGCGCTCGATCGCTTCGACGAGGGACGCACGCGCGAGGCCGAGCGCACCCAGACCGAGCATCTGCTGCGGGGCCTGATGCGCGACGGGCGCACGGTGCTCCCGCCGGCCGACAGCGCGGGCTTCGCGCTCGACGGCGTGCGGGAACTCCCCGACCCCGAGCACGCCGACTCGACGCAGCACTTCCGGCTCGTGACCGTGACACGCCTCAGCTACGCGGTGCGCCGCGCCGACGGCTCGGTGCTGCGGCGTGAACCGGCCCCGCAGGTGTTCCAGATGGTGCGCGGCGATGCGGCCGCCCTGGATTCGACGCAGCGCGCCGATGCCGAGCGCTGGTACGTGCGCGGCTGGTTCGAGGACCCGCCCGCGATCCGTCGCATGCTCGCGGCGTTCGAGGGGGAATGTCCCGGTGAGGTCGCCCCGCGCACGTCGCCGGGTGCGCCCACCGCCCTCGCGGTGCGCCCGCTCGCGGGACCATCGTGTCCCGGCGTGAGCGTCGTGTGCGAGTTCGTTTCGCGCGAGACCGCGCGCGTGCAGCTGTACGACGTCAACGGCCGACTCGTTAACGAGCGCATCGTGAACGATCCGCAGCCGGGCGCACGATCGGTCATGGCCGGTGCGGGCGCGCTCGTGCCGCCGGGCACCTACTGGGTGCGTCTGGTGCAGGGTTCGCAGCGCCCCGCGGTGCGACGCGTGCTCGTGGCGCGCTAGACGCACTTCGGACGCGACCCGCGAACGGATCGCGTCCGATTCGTCAGGGCTGACCGTGCGCGCTCACAGCGCCGTGGGCCGCCACGGGCACGGTCGATGCCGGGACGCCCGCGAAGCGCCGCCGCAGCACGCCCTCGTCGTGGCACGAGCGGCACGCGCTCTTGGGCGGCCGCGGATCCCCGCCCGCGAGCGAGTGACAGTCCTTGCACGTGAGCTCGGCGTCGTCGTGCTCGCGATGCGAGAACCGGTCGGGACCCATCGGGCCCTTGCGCATGACGTCGCCGTGGCAGCTGCTGCACGCGGCCACCGTCACGGCGCGTGCGTTGCGGTGGTGACAGCTCTGGCAGCCGTCGGGGCCGAAGCGCACGACCTCGTCGGGCGCGCGCTCGGCGTGCGAGCGGTGACAGTCGTCGCACCCGAGTGCGGCGCGGCCGAGGTGCGCACCGTGCCGGAACGCCTGCCCGGCGAACGTGCCGCTCTGGCCCTCGATGTCGGTGTGGCAGTTCATGCAGGCGTTGCCACCCCCCGGGATGTACTTCCAGGGTCGCGCCATGGCGCCCATGCCGCGAGCCTTGCGCGCCTCGTTCATCTGATCGAACGACTTGTCGAGCAGCGCGAACGCGAAGTTCATGTTGTGCACGCCGCGTCCGCGCTCGACGAGCAGGAAGTTGGCGCGCGCGTCCTCCCACGCCTTGGGCGGCTCGAAGCCCATGCCGCCCGCGGTCGCCTGCAGCTGCCCCTTGAGCGCCGCGACACGGCCGTCCACGCTGGTCTTCCATGCCGTCTGCAGGCGGCCGTAGCCCGGACCGTGACACGACATGCACGCGGCCGGACCGGCCTTGGGGATCACCGGCCCGGTCGGACCGTCGTCGAGCGAGGCGACCCGGATCACCGCGCCCGGCGCCTCGTCGTGACAGCCACGACAGGTCACGCCCGCGGTGTACATGGCGTTGGGCATGGGCGGCACGCCGTGGCCGCCGACGCCCGCGTACAGGTCCTGCTGCGGCGAGTGACCGCTGCCGTGGCAGCTGCGGCAGTCGCTCGCGGCCTCGTGGTTGGCGACCGGGGCCTTGGGCGACAGCTTGCCGTGCTCGATCGTGAGGTGGCAGTGCTGGCAATCCACCTTGTGCTTGGAGGTGTGCTCCTCGTGCAGGAACGCCATGTCGTCGGCACGCTCGAGGAGCTTGGGATCGTTGTGGCACGTCAGACAGCGCTCCTTGGGCACCGCACCGTCCCCGCGCACCACGTTGCCGTGGCAGCGGTCGCAGGCCATGCCGAGCTTGTCCACCTGCCGATGATCGAACGTCACGCCCTGACGCGTGGTGACCTTCTCGGGCACCTCGTGGCAGGTCAGACACGCCGCCTTGCCCTGATTGAGCGGCTGGTTCTTGAAGTGGCAGAGCGCGCAGGTCGAGGTCTGCACCGAGATGTGCTCGGCGCGCGTGAGCTGCGAGTGGCACGACGTGCAGCGCAGGCGCAGGCCGTTGCGGCTCTCGGCGAGGTGCGGCCGATGGTCGAACGACGCGGCGAGATAGGCCTTGCGTCCGGTGAGCAGGCTGCGCTCGTGGCAGCGCAGACACGCGGCGTCGTCCACCTCGCCCCACGGCTTCGTGCCCGCGGTGCCGGTGAAGTACTTGGCCACCATGGACAGCGCCTCGAACTTCTTCTTGGCCTCGGCGGCGATGCCCGGCGAGATGTGGCACTCGATGCACGCGACCTGGTTGTGCTTGGAGTGCTTCCACGCCTGGTAGTAGGGCTTCATGTTGTGGCACTGGTTGCAGAAGTCGGGCGTGCTCGTCATCTGCACCATGCCCAACATGGCCACGACGCCGAAGCCGACCGCGAAGATCGCGGCCGGTCCGGCCCACTGCGGCAGCGTGCGCGGCAGGCGCGACGTGAGCCCCTCGGGCAGCGAGGGGCGCAGCCATGCCGGGACCCGGAGGGCCCGGAGCCGGGCGAGCAGGGCCGCGAGACCGCGGAACATGTTCACCCCTGCGAGGCCGGGCCGCGATCACGCATGCGGCGCAAGAGGACGACGGTACCGATCACGTAGAACCAGAACACCGCGAGCAGCACACGCCACATGAAGGTCACGAACAACCGGTCGTCGAGGTCGCGCTCGACCTCGCGCGCCACCGTGCGCGCCTGCCGCAGCGGCTCGTACGCACCCTCCCACGACGCGGCGTGCAACGCGGTCCGCGCCTCGCTCAGGTGCTCGCGCACCTCGGCGAGCCGCTCCTCGTGATCCTCGGTGTTGAGCGGCACGGCGCTCGCCTTGGCCACGACCGCCTCCGCGCGCTTGAGCTCGGCCCGTGCCGACGCCCACTCACGACCGATGCGGCGACCCAGGAGCGCGCCCTTCGACATGGGCGCGTGACACGAGGCGCACTGTGCGGGCGACACGTCGTCGCCGGGCTCGTGCGACTGATGCCCACCGTGACAGGCGCTGCACGCCTCGCGGTCCTTACCGTGCAACGCGTCGGCGTGCGGCCCGGCGAGGAACGCGGTGCGCTCGGCCGCGTGGCAGCTGCCGCACATCTTGTCGACCTCGCCCGCCTCCGGGACGTCCGCACCGTGCACGCCGTGACAGGTCGTGCACGTGGGGGCGCCCTCGCCGCCGTGCGTCATGAGCGCCCGCGCGTGCGTGCTCCGGGCGAACTCGGCCCCGACGTCGTCGAGCCCGCGCGACTTGAGCAGCGACGCATCGGAGTGACACTTGCCGCAGGTCGCGGCCACGTTGAGCACGTGCGTGCGCGCGGCCGGGTCCTTGGGCGAGCGGATGTCGTGCACGCCGTGGCAGTCGGTGCAGGTGGCGCTGCGCGCATCCCCCGCCCGCAGACGCGTGCCGTGATCGCCCTCCAGCCAGAGCGCGTGCTGATCGGTCGGCAGACCGTAGGCGCGCATCGCCTTGCTGTCCGCGTGGCACGACGCGCACATCGCCGCGCTCGCCTCCTTGGTGAGACGGCCCTTGAAGCCGGCCCCGTGCGCGGCGGCCTGATCGGCGGCGCGATCGTCCCCGCCGTGACAGGCGATGCAGCGCACGCGTTCGGTCGCATGGATGCCCTGCTCGTGCTGACGGCGCTCGGCCGGATGGCACGAACCGCAGCGACCGGCGCTCGCGACAGCCTCGTCGGACGGCACCACGGCCGCGATCGAGGCGAGCGACGGCACCGCAACGAACGTGAGGCCCAGCACCGCGGCAGCGATCATGAGGAAGCGCGGACCCAACACCATGCGGGTGCTCATACGCGATCCACCAGGATGGCGACGAGGCTCAGGGCGAGCCAGACGCCGATCGTGACGAGGCCGGCCAGGCGCAGCCGGGCCTCCGGGAAACGGTCGCTCACTCGCGGCGCCCACCACGGCAGCGTGAGGACGCCGAGCGCCAGCGCGAGCAGGATGCCGCCGACGAACCACCCACCGAACGGGACGTGCTCCTGCACGACGAACACCGCGCCCATGTACCACGGCGGCCGAGCGCCGGCGGGGGTGGCGTACGGGTCGGCGATCGCGCGCACGCCGAACGGCACCAGCGTCGCGAGCGTGACGAGCGTGGCGAACAGATACAGCCCCACGAACGCGAGGTCGTAGCGATGCTGGCGGAACGTGGTCTCGCGGCGCGTGGGCATCTGCAGCGTCGTCGTGCCGAAGCCGACGCGACGCAGCGTCGCGAACGTGGCGTACAACGTGACCACCCACGCGAGCGGCAGCACGACCACGTGGAGCACGTAGAAGCGCGTCAGCACGTCCTCGCCCACCACCTGCCCGCCGAGCAGGAACGACAGCACCGGGCCCACGAGCGGCAGCGCATAGACCACCTCGAGGCCACGCACCGTGGACCAGTAGCCGTCCACGTCCCACGGCAGCAGTCGACCGGTGAACGTGAACTGCAGCGACAGCCACACGAGCGCGACGGCCGAGACCCACAGCACCTCGCGCGGCGCCTTCCACAGGCCGTCCCAGAACAACCGGACGAGTCGCAACACGACCACGAGCACGAGCACCAACGCCCCCCAGTCGTGCAACTGGTGGATCAGGCCACCGACCGGGATGTCGCGCACGATGGCGATCGTGCTCTCGTGCGCGGCCTCGGGCGTGGGTCGGTAGTGGAACGCGAGCAGGATGCCGGTGACGGCCTCGAACGCGAACAACAGACCGACGAGCGTGGCCATGAGCTGCGGGCCGCGCACGGCATCGGGGACGACGGTCCGGTCGAGGTCGCGCAGCAGTTCGCGCAACGGACGACGCGTGTCGAGCGGCAGCGACACGAAGCCGAAGTGGGCGAAGAACGCGAACCATTCGGACAGGGGCAGACGCGCCTCGAGCCAGTCGAGCACGCGGGCGCGGCGATCGGTCGGGTTCGTCACAGGCGCACCCTCACCTCACCGTCGCGGACGGTGACGCTGTACAGCGTGAGCGGCTCGCGACGCGGCCCCGAGACGACCTTGCCGGTGAGGTCGTAACGGCCACCGTCGCAGGGACACGCGATCTGCTTCTTGACCGGGTCGTACGTGAGGATGCAGCGCAGGTGCGTGCACACCGCCGAGGGGGCGATCACGCGCTGCGCATCGATGCGGATCACGTAGAACGGCGTCACGCCGTGCTTGACCAGCACGGCCTCGCCGATGCGCAGCTCGCTCAGGCGCGCCGCGCGCACCACGCGTTCGAAGGTGGTCTCGTGCGAGACCGGCGGCCGCAGGTAGAACGCCAACGCCCCGACGATCCCGATCAGCCACAGCCCCAGGAACACACGGGTGAGCAGCGACACCACCCCGCCCCTGGCGCCAGGCGCATCCCCCACGACCCTCTCCGCCGCCATCCATCCTCCTGTCGGAGCGCCCTCCGGAAGGCGCCCATCCATCGGGCATCTTGCAACCTATGTGCCTCGCCGGTCGGTAGTTGCGGGTTCGCGAAAGGGTCGCTGACGGGCCGGGACCCGGTCCCGAAGTGGTCCCTCAAACGGTTGCCGAACGGCAGGTTAGCACGCGACCACTCGGACAGGTCCAGTGCCGATCGGGGACCGGTCGCCGCGGGTCGTCGGAGGGTAACCCGGAGGCCACCGGACACTTTGGCAGCCTCGTGCATGGATTGTCATGGTGAACACGCATCCGCCCGCAGGCCGTACCAGCCGAGGACCGCCCGAGCCGGGACCGGGTCGCAGGGTCGTTCGGCCGGCCGCGAGGGGCTCGCACGACCGGGTCCGCACGCCCCCCGGCCCCTGCAGACACACGAACGGCCGGCCCCGTCGGGACCGGCCGTCGTGGTGAAGGCGGTGTGTCGCGATCAGAACCAGCGCGTGATCGTGACCTTCTTGTCGGTGTAGAACTCGATCGCGTCGCGACCGTGCGCCTTGAGGTCGCCGAAGAAGCTGCCCTTGGCGCCACCGAACGGGAAGAACGCCATCGGCGCGGCGACACCGATGTTGACGCCGAGCATGCTGGGCTCGACGCGATAGCGGTACTCACGCGCCGACTTGCCGCTCGAGGTGAAGATGCTCGACGCGTTGCCGAGGTCGTGCGCCTTCACGATCTCGACCGCCTCGTCGAACGTCCCGGCGCGCATCACGCACAGCACCGGTCCGAAGATCTCCTCCTGCGCGATCACCATGCCCGGCTTGACGTCCGTGAAGATCGTCGGCCCGAGGAAGTAGCCGTCCGGGTGCTTGGGATGCTTGTAGCCGCGGCCATCGAGCGCCAACGTGGCGCCCTCGGCGATGCCCTTCTCGATGTACGACAGCACCTTCTCGCGATGCGCCGCGCTGATCACCGGGCCCATCGTGACGCCGGGCTCGAGGCCGTCGCCCACGACGATGCGCTTGGCCTCGTCCACGAGTCGGCTGCACAGGGCGTCGTAGGCGTCGCCGACCGCGAGCACGACGCTGTTCGCGAGACAACGCTCGCCCGCGCAGCCGAAGCACGACTCCGTCGACACGCTCGCCGCGCGCGCCATGTCGGCGTCGGGCATCACGAGCACGAAGTTCTTGGCGCCGCCCAGCGCCTGCACGCGCTTACCCTTCTCGGCACCGCGCTTGTAGACGTAGTGCGCCACCGGCGAGCTGCCGACGAACGACACGCCCTCGATGCCGGGATGGTCCAGGATCGCATCCACCGCGTCCTTGCCGCCGTGCACCATGTTCACGACGCCCTCGGGGAAGCCGGCGTCGTGCAGCAGCTCGAACATGCGCATCTGCGAGAGCGGCACGCGCTCGGACGGCTTGAGCACGAAGGTGTTACCGCAGGCGATGGCGTGCGGCAGGAACCACATCGGCACCATGGCGGGGAAGTTGAACGGCGTGATCGCCGCGAACACACCCATGGGCTGACGGAAGAACTGGCTGTCGATGCCGGCCGCGACGTCCTCGAGGCCCTGCCCCTGCATGAGCGACGGGATGCCGCACGCGAGTTCGACGTTGTCCACCGCACGGCGCACACTCGAACGCGACTCGTCGAGCGTCTTGCCGTGCTCGCGCGTCACGATGCGGGCGAGGTCGTCGAAGTGCTTCTCGAGCAGTTCGCGGAACTTGAACATGGGCCGCACGCGGTTCACGGGCGGCGTCATGCGCCAGGCCGGATAGGCCTTCTCGGCCGCCTTCACCGCGCGGTCCACGTCCGCGGCCCCGCCCATGGGCACGAGCGCGAGCAGCTCGTTCGTGGCCGGATTGCGCACCTCACCGGTCGCGGTCGCGGCGGAATCGATCCACTGGCCGCCCACGTAGAGTTTGAGCTTCGTGGCGGTGGCGGTGGCCGGGTTCATGGGAACCTCCTGCAGGACGGGGGACGGACGAACCAACGTGTGATTCGGGGAGCATACACCGCAGCGGCGCGCCATGCGCGGGGATTCCG
>CAZZLY010000030.1:10471-17231 GCA_964655175.1 uncultured bacterium | reverse complement strand
AACGTGTGATTCGGGGAGCATACACCGCAGCGGCGCGCCATGCGCGGGGATTCCGACGCCGACCATGGTCCCCCGGGGGGAACGACACGGCCCGGTGCCGTGGAGGCACCGGGCCGCGTGGACCTGCGGTGACGACTCAGTTCTTGAACGCGCCGCCGAACTTGTACGTGAGGCTCGCGAAAAGCTGCGTCGAGGACTTGTCGGTGGCGAAGTCCGCCTTGGCGCGATCGAGCGGCTTCACGAGCCCGCCCATGATCCAGCCCGACCACCCCTTGCCCAGGTCCTGATCGAGCACCGCGTCGAACTCGTACGCGAACGGCTTCGTGCTGCCCTGCTCGCGATCGAAACGATGCGCCAGCAGTCGCAGCCCGGTGCCCTCGCGCGGCGTCACGCCCAGCTCGACGAGCGCGATGCGCACGTCCGACCACGCCCCCACGGTGGACGCGAGCAGATCGCCCATGTAGTGCTCCGACCAGTCGTTCCACGACGGCTGCCACGCGTCGAAGGTCTCGTCCTTCGCCGTCGCGGGATCGTCCCCGCTCAGCATCGAATAATGCAGTCGCAGCGTGGGCTCCCACCGGCCCTCGCCCGTCCACACCAGGTTCGCATGACCGCCGCGACCGGCGCGGTCGACGCCGCCGGCCTTGCCACTCTGGATCACGGCCTCGGCATCGATCTCGAACGCCCCGCTCGTCCAATCGCCACGCACCGAGACGGCGCGCGATCGATCCTCGAACGCGCTCTTGTCGTGCCGCTGCAGATAAGCGACCGCGAGGCCCCTGCCCTCACCCGGCGAGACCGCGACCTCGCCACCGTAAATCAGACCGTCGGGCCGATAGGTCTCGACGTCCGCCTCGAACGACGGCGAGTAGTTGACGACGAAGCCGCGCAGGTGCGCATCGCCTGCAGCCCAGTCCGCCGTGACGCCGTCGTAGAACGACAGCGGGATGTTCCAACGCGCGGTGCGCGTGTCGAAATAGCCGTCCCCCAAAAGGAAGCCGTCCCCGAGCTTGTAGTCCTGACGGCCGACCGTGACGTCGAGTCCGGTGAACAGCAGGTCGTCGATGGACAGCGCGAAGCGATCGATACGACCGTCGCTGGTGTCCCCGAGACCGTCGTAGTCCTTGCCCACCTGCGTCATGATCACGCCACCCATGCTCAGGTGGACGCGCTCGGACAGCGGCATCTGGACGCGGGCGCGCGAGAAGACCTCGGACCAGTGCGGCGCACCTTCGCCGAAGTAGGCGCGATCCGACGTGTGGGCCGAGGCGGTGGTCTCGACCGTGTACGAACCCTCGGCGGCCGCAGCGACGCCGACGACACCGAGCGTCAGAGCGAGGGATGCGAGCAGCAGCGAACGGAACAGGGAACGGTTCATGGGGGAAGGGCTCCTCACGGGGCGGCCTTGATGAGATCCCAGACCCGCGTGTACTTCGCATTGTCGGGTCCGAGATCGCGGATGACTTCGCTCTTCGCCCGCACCTCCGGCGCCAGCCGGACCGCGGGATCGTTCATGAACTCCGCCGGCAGCTTGGCGTACGCCGCCGTGTTGGGACACAGGTAACTGATGAATCGACTGTTCTGCGCGGCGACGTCGCCGTCGTGCAGGAAATCGATGAACGCGTGCGCGAGCTTCGTCTGCTTGGCGTCCTTGAGGATGACCAGGTCGTCGCACGAGATCGACAGCCCCTCGACGGGTGCGAGGAACGCGATGTCGTCGTTCTCGGCGCGCGCCTGCAGGATGTCGCCGCTGTAACCGTGCGCCATGACGAACTCACCCGAGGCGAGCCCGCTCTTGTACTGCTCGTTCTCGAACTTGGCGAGCTGCCGCTTCCAGCGGATCACCACGTCCTTGGCCTGCTCGAGTTGCGCCTCGTCGGTGGTGTTGAGGCTGTAACCCAGGGACTTGAGCGCCGCCCCGATCGTCTCGCGCATGTCGTTGAGCATCGTCGTGCGGCCCTTGAGATCGGGGCGATCGAACATCGCCCACGTCGGCTGCGGGTCCCTGACCTTGCTCTTGAGGTACGCGATGCCGGTGTTCGTGAGCATGTACGGCACGCTGTGCACCATGCCCGAATCGATCGCCACCGCGAGGTACTCACGGTCGACGTTCACCAAGTGGGGCAGCAACGCGTGATCGAGGTCCTGCAGCATGCCCTGCTGGGCCATGATCGCCACCTGGTAGCTCGACGGCGTCACGACGTCGTAGCCCGACGCGCCGGCCTTGAGCTTGGCGTACATGGATTCGTTGGAGTCGTACGTGTCGATGACGACCTTGCACTTCTGCTCCTGCTCGAAGCGCGTCACCAACTCGGGCTTGATGTAGTCGCTCCAGGTGTACACGTGCAGCGTGGGCGTCTCGCGCGGACCGCAGCCGGCGAGCACACCGAGCACCAGCGCCACGAGGACGGTGCGGACGAACGGGAACCTCATCGCGTCTCCTTGAGCAGGCGTTGACTGAACGACACGGTCAGGGTGGTGAGCACGAGCAACAGGGTGGACAGGGCGTTGATGAGCGGCGGAGAACCGTGCTTGATCATGCTGTAGATGCGCAAGGGCAGCGTGGTCGTGCCGGGGCCGGCCACGAAGAACGTGATGACGAAGTCGTCCACCGACAGCGTGAACGCGAGCAGCGCTCCGGCGGCGATGCCCGGGGCGAGCAGCGGCAACACGACCCGACGCATCGTCGTCCAGCCGTCCGCGCCCAGATCCTGCGCGGCCTCGACCAACGCCCAATCGAAGTCCTGCAGGCGTCCCAGCACCACCATGGCCACGTAGCTCACGCAGAACGTGATGTGCGCGAGCACGATGGTGAGATACCCGAGCTCGACGCGCAACGCGACGAAGAACAGCAGCAGGCTGATGCCCATGAGGATCTCGGGGATCACGAGCGGCGCGTACACGAGCAGGTGGTGCACGTCCTGCAGACGACTGCGATAGCGATCGAGTGCGAACGCGGCGGTGGTGCCGAGCACCGTGGCGCCGGCGGTGGCGACGACCGCGATCCCGAGCGTGTTCCCCAGGGCGCGCCAGATGTCGGGCGAGGCGAACAGCCGCCGGTACCAGTCGAGCGTGAACCCGTTCCATTCCCCGCCGAAGCGCGAGGCGTTGAACGAGTTCACGACCAGCACCGCGATGGGGAGATAGAAGAACGCGAGCACCGCCACGGTGATCAGGCGCGGGGTCCGGCTGCGCTTCACGCGCCCTCCCCCACCCCGGTCGCGCCGCGCCGGCGCGCACCCGCGATGGCGACGAGGGCCGGGACGAGCACCGCGAGCGCGAGCAGCGCCGACAGCGCACTGGCGTGCGGCAGGTTGCGATCCACGAACGTGCGCTGCGCGATCTTGTCGCCGAGCATCTGGCTGCTGGGCCCGCCGACCAGATCGGGCACGACGTACGACCCCAGTGCCGGGATGAGCGTGACGAGCGTGGCGGTCACCAGACCGCGCCGGATGCCCGGCAGGAACACGCTCACGAACGCGCGCAACGGGCCCGCGCCCAGATCGCGCGCCGCCTCGAGCAGGCGGAAGTCGAACTTCTCGGCGGCCGCGTAGAGCGGCAGGATCGCGAACGGCAGCTCCGTGTACACGAGCACGAGCAGCACCGCGCCCGAGTGATAGAGCAGCGAGCCCTCCGCGGGCACCAGATGCAGCGCCACCAGGGCGTGCTTGAGCAGCCCTTCGGGATGCAACACGACCTTCCAGGCGAAAATGCGCACCAGGAAACTGGTCCAGAACGGCACGATCACCGCGAGCAACAACAAGTGGCGGCGTCGCTCGGACACCCGGGCCATGAAGTACGCCATCGGCGTGGCGAGCAACAGGCACAGGATCGTGGTCGCCGCCGACAACCACAGCGTCCGCCACAGGATCGACGGGTAGTTGGGGTCCCCCAGGCTGCGCAGCGTCTCGAGCGTCCAGCCCGCACCGATGCCGCCGAACGGATCGCTGGGCTTGAACGCGATCGCGAACACGATCGCGGCCGGGAGCGTGAACAGCACGACGAGCCACACGAACGACGGCCACGTGATCCACGGCTCGTGCCGCGGCTGCAGCAGCCCGCGCGACTCAGCCACGGGATCCCGGAGCGCTCGGCGCGTCGCCCTCGCCCAGTCGCTGCGGCGGGATCGCCATGAGCGCCTCGTCGCTCTCGGTGTAGCGCTCGAGCATGTAACCGTCGTCCACGTGCCACTGCAGCCAGACCTCGTCCTTCCAGGTCACCGGCTTCTCATCGAGCACGAAGCGGTTGTGCTGCTGCTCGACCGCGAGGCGGTAGTCGCCGGTGCGCAGCCAGTAGCGCGTGTGCGTGCCCAGATAGATGACGTCGTCCACGACCGCGCGGGCCACGTTGTGCTCGGGACTGGCGGCCGGGGCGTCGCGCGTGATGCGGATCTTCTCGGGGCGCACGCTCAGGAACACGCGATCGCCCGCATGCAGGCCCTTGTCGTTGAAGGCGCGCAGGTCGGGGAAGCCGTCGATGCGCAGGCTCACGTGTTCGGGATCGGTCTCGGCGGCGACCACGCCCTCGAAGAAGTTGCTGTCGCCGATGAACGCGGCCACGAAGCTCGTCTGCGGGGCCTCGTAGATCTCGGCCGGTCGTCCCAGCTGCTCGATGCGCCCGTGGTTCATGACCGCGACCCGGTCCGCGACGCTCATGGCCTCGCCCTGATCGTGCGTCACGAACACGAACGTGATGCCGACCTGGTCGTGCACCAGATCGAGCTCCATGAGCATGCGCTGCCGCAGCTTGAGGTCGAGCGCGGCGAGCGGTTCGTCGAGCAGCAGCACGGCGGGCTTGTTGATGAGCGCGCGGGCGATGGCGACGCGCTGCTTCTGCCCCCCCGACAACTGGTCCACGCGCTTGCCCGCGTGGTCGCCCAGCTGCACGAGCGCCAGCATGCGCTCGACCTCGTCGTCCACCTCGCGGCGCGGGCGCTTGGCCACCGTGGGGCCGAACGCCACGTTCTCGCGCACCGACAGGTGCGGGAACAGCGCGTAGTTCTGGAAGATCGTGTTGACGCGGCGGCGCTCGGGCGGCAGTTCGGTGATGTCCACCCCGTCGAGCAGCACCCGACCGCGGTCGGGGCGCTCGAAACCGGCCAGCATGCGCAGCAGCGTCGTCTTGCCGCAGCCACTCGGACCCAGCAACGAGAAGAACTCGCCGCGCTGGATGCCCAGCGTGACGTCGTCCACGGCGCGCACGGCGCCGTAGTGACGGGACACCCCCTCGAACTGGACGAAGTCGGACACGTGCGCGCGTGGCTCCCGGTGAGCGGTGCGACGGAACGGGACGATCGTGTGGAAACTAGAGGACGCGCGCGGCCCGCGACAAGCCCTTCCCGCTCAACGACGCGCGCGCGTGTCCGTGGCGTGCCTCGTCCAGCGCACGAGATCGCGGAACAACGGCGTCATGTGGTCCCACGCGAAGCGACGGCGGCGACGCATGAGCGAGGCGAGCGGCACCCACTCGGCGTCCGCCGCATCGTCGGCGGCGACCGGCGTGCCGCGACGCCAGTGCCCGACGAAATAGAAGTTCTGGACCGGGAACCGTCCGAAGCCGCGGATGAAGTACGTGTCCCAGTAGGTGCCCAGAGGCTCGACACGACCCAGCGTGAGGCCGGTCTCCTCGCGCAGCTCACGCCGCGCGGCCTGCTCGAGCGACTCGTTCGCCTCGAGGAAGCCGCCCGGCACGTCCATGAAACCCTTGCGCGGCGCCTGCGCGCGCGTCAGCAGCAGCACGTGGTCCTCGCGGACCACGAGCGTGCCGCAGGCCGATCGCGGGTAGTCGTAGATCATGTAGCGGCAGCGCGGGCACGTGAGGTGCTTCGGCCGATGCGCATCCGCCGGACGCCGCGTGATCGCGCGCCCGCACACCGCGCACGGGAACGTCGCGCGGGCGCTGCTCACGGGGTACCGCCCACCCAGAACGTGCGGTGGTGCGTGGAGTCGCCCGGCATCTCGCAGACGAGTTCGTGCACGCCGGGCTCGAACCGCACCCGACTCCACTGCACGTCGCCCGGGATGAAGTCCGCCGTCCCGCCCACCGGCCGCCCGGGTGCGGGGGTGCCCAGATGCTCCACGGGCCGCCACGCGCGATCGTCAGCGAAACCCTTGCCGGGAACGAACCGCAGGATGTCGCATTCGTGCCAGCGTCGCCCCCGATTCTCGATGCGCACCCAACGCGTGCCGGGTCGAACGGTGTCGGGGAACACGAATCCGGTATCGTTCATGATCAGTTCGAGGTCGTGCATGGGCGGGATCGCCGCACGGCCGGGAGGCTGCGCGGTCACCACGAATCCCTTGCACATGCCGGCCGCGACGTGCCACACCCCGCCGCCCGATGCCGTGCACAGCGCCACCCAGCGACCGGGCGTGAAGGTCATGACGTGATCGACCGAGTCCCCGGGCACGGTCAGCGGCGGCCCGCCGTGGTCCACAGCGCCCGGAGGGAAGTCGGCTCCGGCGCGGATCGCGGCCAGATAACCTTCGGCCGTCTGCGTGGAATCGAGCTTCGCGAACAGGGCGTGATGCCAGAACCCGCCGTCGTTGACGAACCGCACGCGCACCAGCCCGGCCGGGATCGTGTCGGGCATGGTGAATGCGAACTCGTGCCCCGCGATGCGCAGCAGCCGCGGTTCGGGCGCGGGCGGCGAGCACGACAGCACCCCGACGGCCGTGACGACGAGTGCCCACGCGGCCGCACGATTCACGGCAGCTCCACCGTGATGACCGCGGGCAGCGGCGTGGTGCCGTTGCCCGAG
>CAZZLY010000030.1:0-10371 GCA_964655175.1 uncultured bacterium | reverse complement strand
TCACGGCAGCTCCACCGTGATGACCGCGGGCAGCGGCGTGGTGCCGTTGCCCGAGGGCGTGGCGCCGTCGCGCGGCCACGGCCCGAACGAGGCGTAGCGGAAGTTGCCACACGCGACCGCGAGCAGCGCCTCGTGCCCGCCGTCCATGCTCATGGCGTGGGTCAGCTGCAGCGACGAACCGATCAGGATCGTGGCGAAGTCGGCGAGCGTGTACGCGCCCTCGCTCACGAACACGACGATGCGGTGGTGCCGATCCTCGGCCACGACGGTCCGCATGGCGATGCGTTCGGTCTTCTTCACGCGCACGGTCGCGCTGCTGTCGAACAGCATGAACGACTGCGCGATCTCGTTCCACGCCAGCGACTCGGGCGTGACGGGCGTGGCCGCCAGATCGAGCACGTGCGCACCGCCACCGCCCGCGGACGTGCGATCGGCGACGAGCAGCCCCTGGAAACCCGGATGCGCGCGCTTCGAGACCCATTCGCCGCCGCTCGCGAGCAGCCCCATGTAGCGCTGGTCGGGATAGAACTGCCCGGCGTTGAACACCGCCACGGCGTGCGTGCGCCGCTGCCACTCGAGCACGTCGAACGGCCGCGTCGCACCCTGCCGACTGTAATGATGCACGCGCAGTCGGACCTGCTCGGGGTCCAGACGCAGCACGGCGATGCCCGCCGAGCCCGTGCGGCAGTACGGCTCGCCGCGCAGCATCGTGAACTCGACGCCGGGGGCGATGCCGCGCCAGTGCAGCGCGCGCGACTCGCGCCACAGCACGAAACCGGCCACCACGACCACGAGGGGCAGGATCCAGCGCGCGTGCAGCTGCGGCCAGCGCCAGACGCGGCGGATCACGCGGTCCCTTCGTGGCGCTGGCGGGCCTCCTGCACCATGAGCAGCTCCCCGACGTTCTCGAGCGTGAGCATGCCCACGAGCTCGCCGCGCACGATCACCGGCAGCGCGGATTGCCGCGCGGCGCGCATGACCTGCAGCGCGCGCTCGAGCGGCCAGTCCCCGTCCACGGGTTCGACGTCGGTGCGCACGACACGGCCCACCGGCGACTCGGGACCGTGATCGCGCAGTCCCTGCACGAGCCCGGTCCGCGACAACATGCCCAGGTAGCGACCGCCCTCGAGCACCGGGAAGTCCTGCTGGTCGCCCGCGAGCATGAGATCGACCGCGTGCTGCAGCTCGTGCCGCGTCTCGAGCGTGACGAATGCGGTGACCATCGCGGCCGAGACGCGCAGGCCCGTGAGGGCGGCGCGCGTCTGCACGAGGGCGCGTTCCTCACCGGCGGCCATGAACACGAACAGCGCCACGAACACGAGCATCGGGTTCTTGAGCACGAACACGCCCGCGACCGCGAACAGCAGCGCGAAGCCCTGCCCGATCTGCGCGGCGATGCGCGTCGCGCGCGGGTAGGGCAGGAACCACGCCAAGGTGGCGCGCAGGACGCGGCCACCGTCCATGGGGAACGCCGGGATCAGATTGAACAGCAGCATGACCAGATTGAGCCCGAACAGTCCCTCGAGCAGATGGCGGAGGGCTTCCGCGACCTGCGGCGCGGCGGTGCCGCCGAGCACCGCGGTGGCCTCGTCCACGATCCGCTGCGGCGCCACACCGAGACCGGCGAGCGCCAGCGTGCTCAACACGAGGATGAGCAGGTTCACGCCGGGGCCCGCGAGCGCGACGACGATCTCCTGGATCGGCTTCTCGGGCATGCGCTCGAGGCGCGCCACACCGCCGATGGGCAGCAGCACGATGCTGCGCGTGGCGATGCCGTAGTGCCGCGCGGCCAGCGCGTGACCGAGCTCGTGCAGCAGCACGCAACCGAACAGCAGCACGAGTTCGCCCACCGTGAGCCAGACGGGCGTGCTCTTGCTCTGCAGCAGTGCGACCGCGGCCACCATGAGCAGGAAGGTCGCGTGCACCTCGATGCGGATCCCGGCGACCGTCAGGAGTCGGAACGACCAACGCACGAACAGGCCCTCCCTTTCACGCCCTGCAGTCTCGCACAGGGCGGCCCCGCTGCGCAGCCCGGCTCAGTGCGCGGCCCCCTCGGGCGCATCGAGGTCGAGCCGCCGCACCTCGCGCGACAACTTGATGTGCACCCGCATCACCATGAACGCGGCCACGGCGACGAGCCCGGCGACGAAGCCCCACCACAGCCCGGCCACGCCGAGCCCGGCGCGGAAGCCGAGCCACAGGCTCACCGGCATGCCCACGACCCAGAAACCCGCGACGTTGACCACGAGCGGCGCGTGCGTGTCGCCGGCACCGCGCAGCACGCCGGCGGCGACCACCTGCATGCCGTCGAAGATCTGGAACACGCCGGCGATCGGGATGAGCACCGTCGCCATGGCGGCGACCCCCGCGACGTCGGTGTAGAGCGAGGCGAAGAACCCCGGCACGGCGAGCAGCACGCAGGCCGAGATCGCCATGAACGACACGCCCACCAACAGCGCGCTCGCGGCGACGCGGCGCGCGTGCGGCATGTCGCCCGCACCGATCGCGTGCCCGACGAGCACCGAACCGGCGCTGCCCACGCCGAGCGGCACCATGAACGTGAGCGTGGCGAGCGTGAGCGCCACCTGATGACCGCCCATCGCGTCGGCGCCGAACCAGCCGACGAGCACCGAGATGCCCGCGAACGTGGTGAACTCGACCATGTTCTGCAGCCCCAACGGCAACCCGAGCCGGAACGTGCGCGCGAGCGGCGCCCACTCGAGCGCCTCGCGCCGCCACGGGCGCAGCATGGGCTCGAGTTGCGGCCGCGACAGCACGAGCAGCATGACGAGCATGGTGAGCCGCGCGATCGTGCTGGCGATCGCCGAACCGATACAGCCCATGGCCGGCAGCCCGAACCGCCCGAACACGAGCACCAAATTGAGCGCCAGGTTCACGACGTTGCCGACGATCACCGTGCGCAGGATGGCCTCGGTGTGCTTCATGGCCTGCAGGCACTGGCGCAGCGTGATGTAGGTGAGCATGAACACGAGGCTCACCGCCGAGGTGTGCACGAACGCGGTCGCGCGCGGCACGACCGCCGCGTCCTGACGCAGCACGGAGAACACCCAGCCCGCCGGCAGGCACAGCAGACTCATGATCACGCCCAGGACCACCCCGAGCACGACACCGCGCTGGATGCCCAGCGCCGCACGCTCGTGGTCGCGCGCGCCCATGGCCTGCGAGACGATCGGGTCGATCGCCCACACGATGCCCATCCCGAGGCCGTTGAGCCCGAAGTAGTAGAGGTTCCCCAGCGCGGTCGCGGCGAGCTCGGTCGCCGAGACGTGGCCCATGACCATGGTGTCCACCACGCCCATGAGCATGCCGCCCACCTGCACGGCCACGATGGGGCCGGCGAGGCGGAGCAGGGCTTGGACGTCGGCGAGGCCGGGACGGAAGGCACGGAGCATCCCCGGACAGTCGCACGCGGCGCGCCCCGCTCCAAATGCCCCTGGGAAGGCGTTCTCCCATCGGCGCGTCCCGCGCGGACCGTATGCCATTTGTATTCGCTACCACGAGGTTCTATATATGGGTCATCCCCCGAGCCACGCGCTCTTCCCCCGAGAGCATCACGATCCCGCACCGCGGGATGACTCGGAGGATGGATGTCGCGAATCTCGAGAATCATGCTCGTCGTTCTGGCCCTCGTCGTCGGCCCCTCGCTCGCACACGCGACGGCGCGCCTCACCCAGGTGACACCGCTCGATGCGGGCTGCGTCTCGGGCCCCACGGGCCCCTCGGTCCAGAAGTGGGACGTCGAGGCGGGCCGCACCTACCGCATCCGACTCGAGGACGTCACCGAGTGCGCCGACGGCGGTACCGCGGCGACCCTGAACGTGCGCGTCAATTCGTCGAGTACGGGCAATCAGGATCTCGTCGCCCAGGTCGTCGCGACGGGCGTGTACGACTTCGACGTCACGCTGCCCGCGAACGCCGCGTGCACGCTGCCGATCTTCTACTGCACGACCCCGGGGCACGCGAACACCGGGCTGGTCGCGGTCCGCAACGATGGCGGACCGTTCCAGGCGCATCTGCGCATCGCCGCGTTCGGCCCGGGCTGCACCACGCCGGTGCCGGTGGGCTCGTGCGACGCCCTGCCGACGCGCTCGCGCACGTGGACGGTCGTGAAGCAGATCTATCGCTGAGCCGGGCTTGAACGCGAACGGCCACCGGGTGACCCGGTGGCCGTTCGTACGTTCCCAGGGGGCGCGACGTCACCAGTCGGTGGGCTTGTAGTCCTTGAGGAACTGCCCCCACACGTGCGTACCGGTGTTCACCCCGTCGATGATGGGGTCCACGATGCGCGCCCCGCCGTCCACGATGTCGAGCGGCGGCGAGAAGCGGTGCATCTCGGCCTTGCGGGCCGCGATCTCCGCCGGATCCTCGTCGGTCACCCAGCCGGTGTCCACGCTGTTCATGTGGATGCCGTCCTGCTGGTAGTCCGTGGCCGAGGTGCGCGTCATCATGTTGAGCGCGGCCTTGGCCATGTTCGTGTGCGGATGCCGCGTCGTCTTGAAGCTCTTGTAGAACTGCCCCTCCATCGCCGACACGTTCACGATGTGCTTGTCGTGCTCGGGCGTGCGCATCATGAGCGGCTTGAGACGGGCGTTCAGCACGAACGGCGCCACCGCGTTGACGAGCTGCACCTCGAGCAGTTCGACCGTCGAGACCTCCGCGAGGAGCAAGCGCCACGAGTTGCGACCGCGCAGATCCACCTGCTGCAGGTCCGCATCGAGCTTGCCCACGGGGAACAGCCCCTGCTGCGCCCGGTACTCCTCGGGCAGCAACTTGACCTGCGACAGCTGCGCCGCGTGCGTGAGCCCGGCGACGTCCATGGCCTTCTGGTCGAACGCCGCCGGCTCGAGCGCGGCGGCCGCTTCAGCGGCCTCGGCCGCGACCTCGGCGGCATCGGGCAGCATGCGATAGCCGCGCAGACCCTCCCAGGCGCCCAGCACCTTGCGCGGGGTCTCCGGCATGTCGGCCAGCGCCGCGTTCTCGCGGTCCATCATGTGCGCGTAGAAGTCGGGCGGGCGACGCACGGTCTGGCAGGCGTTGTTGATGATGAAGTCGAGCCGGTCGCGCGTGGTGAGGAGATGGTGGCAGAACGCCTCGACGCTGGGCGTGTGCCGCAGATCGAGACCGAACACCTCGAGGCGGTGCCCCCACTCGGCGAAGTCGGGCTCCTGCGCGTAGCGCATGGCCGAATCGCGCGGGAACCGCGTCGTCACGATGAGATGCGCACCGCATCGCAGCAGCTTGAGCCCGGCCTGATAGCCGATCTTGACGCGCCCGCCGGTGAGCAGCGCGACGCGCCCGCGCAGATCGGCGAGCTCGGTGCGCTTGCGGAAGTTGAACTCGCCGCACTCGGGGCACAGGCGATCGTAGAAGTGGTGCACCGCGGTGAAGCGCGCCTTGCAGATGTAACAGGCGCGCGCCTCGACCTGCGGCGCGTCGGCGGCCGCGGTCGCGGCGGCGGCGGCGGCTTCGGCGGCCGCGCGCGCGGTCGCCTCGTCCTGCTCGGTGGGCGCCACGTCGAGCGCGTTGAAGTGCTTGGGCGGGAACACGCGCGGCGTGGTGAACACCGGCTGTCGGCGCAGCACGCGGATGCCCGACTCCGACATGATCCGGTCGTCGCGCTTGGCGCGGTCGTTCTTCTTGAGGCGCGCGAACGTCTTCACCAATCGGCGGCGCGCGGCCGGATCCGGGTTGAACACCGAACCGGCGGCCTGGATGAGGCGCTTGCGATCCTCGACCGACAACGCGGCCAACAGGGCACGGTCCTCCGCGACCCGCTCCAGCATGGCGGCGGTGTCGCGCAGGCGCGTCAGCAGCGCTTCGCGCTCGGCATCGATCTGCGGATTGCTCTCTCGTCGGGACATGGGCGGGACACACTAGACGACGACGGTCCCGGACGGAAACGGGGCCGGACCGACGCGGCCGCAGCGACTTCGCGGGTCGCGCACGCGGCGATCCCCGGCGCACCGGCCCTCGCCGTGGGGTTGGGGCGGCGGTCGGCGAGCGCCCCCACGGGACCGTGGCCCACCTCCTCGGAATCATTCCGGCAACCCATACGGGATCATGGTGGGTCGCCCGCGGGGGCCCTCCCGTCGCAGGGCCGGATACCGGGTCCAGCCCACCCCCCCGAGGCCCTCCCGGCCCGCCTCCCGCTCCGTTCTTGACAGGGGTTCGCGGCCGCCCCGATACTTTGCTCGCCGCATGAACAAAGTCCCCGCGAACGCTGCGCCCTCTTCTAATGAAGCGTGACGCCGCAGCGGCGGTGGACCGCCGGGAGCACGTGCTCCCCACCCGACCCGGAGGCAAGGCATGACCCCGAAGTCCCTCGTCCGCGGCGCTCTGGTTTCCGCGCTCCTCGCGCTCCTCACCGGCTGCTCGCCGCACAAGGGCGTCCTCATCCCGGTGCCCGCGAACACCGATCCGATGGTGTTCGACGACGGCTTCGGCCGGTCGGTGAACTGGGAACCGTTCCTGGGCTCCAACCAGACGACGCTCGCCATCGACGACGTCGAGCACCACACGGGCACCAAGTCGCTGCGCTTCGACGTGTTCGCGGACGTCTACGTGGGCGGTGCGTTCGTCACGGGTGACCGGCCGCGCGACCTCTCGGGCTACAACGCGCTCACGTTCTGGGCCAAGGCGGACCGCCCGGTGACACTGGCCATCGCGGGCCTCGGCAACAACAATCGCGGCACCTCGCTCTACGACGCGAGCCGCGCGGGGCTGGCGCTCACGACCACGTGGACCAAGTACTCCATCCCGATCCCGGTGCCGACCAAGCTCACCTCCGAGTCGGGCATGTTCTACTTCGCCAAGGCGCCCGAGCTGTGCAAGATCTGGATCGACGACCTGCGCTTCGAGGTCTCGTCCACCGTGGGCAATCCGCGCGCCAATTTCCCGAATCAGGCGATCACGCTGGACGTGGGCTCGCCGGTCACGGTGAGCGACACGCGCGCCGTGTTCGACATCGACGGCCAGGCCGACCAGATCGTCAATTGCTCGCCCTATTACTTCACGTTCACGGCGCAGGACTCCGCGATCGCGAAGAACCAGGACAACCGCCTCACGGTGGTCGGCCCGGGCACGACGACGATCACCGCGCAGATGGGCGGCATCCCGGTGACGGGCACCGCCACGCTCACCGCGATCAACGCGCCCACGAGCGCCGCGCCCACCCCGACGCTGCCGGCGGCCGACGTGATCTCGCTGTTCAGTGACGCCTACACCAACGTGAACGTGGACACGTGGTCACCCGACTGGGATCTGGCGTCCGTGAGCGACGTCACGATCCAGGGCGATCACGTGAAGAAGTACGCCGCGGGTCTGTCGCCGGGCAATTACGCGGCCGTCGAATTCAAGACGCCCACGCTCGGCGCCACCGCGATGACGCACTTCCACATCGACGTCTGGGTCGCCAGCGGTAAGACGGTGCGCGTGAAGCTCGTGGACTTCGGTGCGGACGGCGCGTTCGGGGGCGGCGACGACAGCGAGCACGAGACGGTCGCGGTGAACTTCACGCCGCATCCCGGCCCGCCCTATCTGGTGCTGGTCCCCGGGCAGTGGAACTCGTTCGACATCCCGTTCTCGAGCATGACCGGCCTGACCTCCCGCGCGCATCTGGCGCAGATGCTGTTCAAGGGTGCGGACGGCAACACCTTCTCCGACCCGCTGCCGCCGCTCTACATCGACAACGTCTATCTCCACCGCTGATCCGTCGTCCCCTCGCTCCACGTTGCGCGAGGCGCGTCCCGTCGAACACGGAGCGCGCCTCGCGAACCCACCGGAAGCTTCTCGCACGATGACCCCGACTCCCCCCACCGAGCGCCGCGCGGACCGCCGCGGCGAGCCGGCGCGTCCGCGCCCGCTCGCCGACGCCGTGCTGCGCCTGATCTGGCAGGAGCGTGAGATCTCGCGTGCCGACATCGCACGCCGCGCCGATCTGTCGCGCTCGACCGTGTCCGAGATCGTCTCGTTGCTGCTGCCCACGGCGCTCGTCGCCGAGGTCGGGACCGGACCGTCGCGCGGGGGACGTCGCCCCATCGTGCTGCGCTTCCAGGACGAGGCCTGCGTCATCCTGGGCGTCGAGGTCGGCGCCTCGCACGTCGCGGTGGCGCTCACCGACCTGCGCGGCAAGGTGCTCGTGTGGCGCCATCGCACGCATCAGGTGCGCACCGATCCCGAGGGGACGCGCCGACTCGTGCGCGAACTGTGCGACGCCTGTCTGGGCAAGCTCGGCGGCAGCACGCGACGGCTCATCGGGGTCGGCATCGCCCTGCCGAGCCCGGTCGATCCGCACGCGCCCGAGCATCTGTCCGAGGTCGTGCTCCCCGATTGGAACGGCCGACACGGCTTCGAATCGATCGCCGAGGGCTACGGCGTGCCGCTGTTCGTGGACAACGACGCCAATCTGGGCGCGCTCGCCGAACGGTGGTGGGGCGCGGGCCGCGGGGTCGACGACTTCGCGTACGTGAAGGTCGCGACCGGCATCGGTTCCGGGCACATGAGCGGCGGCCGACTGTTCCGCGGGGCCAAGGGCGTCGCCGGCGAGATCGGCCACATGGCCATCGACACGCACGGCGAGACGTGCGTGTGCGGTCTGCGCGGCTGTCTGGCGACGTTCGTGGGCACGCAGGCCCTGCTCGGCAACGCCCGCCGCATGGTCGCCTCGTTCCCCGAGAGTCCGCTCGCGCAGGGCGAACCCACCGTGACCGACATCGAGCAGGCGTGCCGTGCGGGCGACCCGCTCGCCACGCAACTGGTGCGCGAGACCGCCGAGCATCTGGGCGTGGCGATCGCCAGCATGTTGAACCTCATGAACCCCGCCAAGGTCATCCTGGGCGGCGGCATCACGCACGTCGGCGAGCTGCTGCTCGAGCCGTTGCGTGAGACCGTCAAGCGCCGCACGCTGGTCAGCTCGATCGAGGCGTCGGCCATCGTCGCCTCCGAGCTCGGCCCGCGCGCGGGCGCGGTCGGCGCCGCCACCATGGTGCTCGAGGCCGCGCTGCACGATTCCCGACTGTTCCCCACCACCCACCGCCGTTCGGAGTCCCGATGAAGCCATTCGCCGTCGTCCGCGCCCTGTTGCCGGGCCTGCTGCTGCTCGCGATCTCCTCGGGCTGCCGCAAGGCGAGCACCGCGCCCGTCACGCCGCCCACGGACCTGATCTGGTCCGACGAGTTCACCGGTGCGGCCGGCACGCTGGCCGCGTCCACTCGGTGGAAGTACGAGGTCGGCGGCAGCGGCTGGGGCAACCAGCAGCTCGAGTACGACACCAACCGTGCCTCGAACGCGTCGCTCGACGGCAACGGCAACCTGGTGATCACCGCGCGCGCGGAGTCGTTCCAGGGCAACAGCTACACGTCGGCGCGACTCAACACGATCGGGCAGTTCTCGCAGGCCTACGGTCGCTTCGAGGCGCGCATCAAGCTGCCCGTGGGCCAGGGCATCTGGCCGGCGTTCTGGCTGCTCGGCGCCAACATCGGGCAGGTGTCGTGGCCCGCCTGCGGCGAGATCGACGTCATGGAGATGCGCGGCCAGCAGCCCACCAAGGTGATCGGCAGCGCGCACGGCCCCGGTTACTCGGGCGGCGGCGCGCTCTCGACCGTGTACACGCTGCCGTCGGGCTCGTTCGCGAGCGACTTCCACGTGTTCTCGGTGGACTGGTCGCCGTCGCGCATCGAGTGGCGCGTGGATGGCACACTGTACAAGTCCATCACGCCGGCCTCGCTGCCCACCAACACGACGTGGGTGTTCGACCATCCGTTCTCGATCCTGCTCAACCTCGCGGTGGGCGGCACGTTCCTGGGCAACCCCGACGCCAGCACCGTGTTCCCGCAGAGCATGATCGTGGACTACGTCCGCGTGTATCGGATCAACGCGTGACCTCGGGCGTCCGCATGCGCACGCCCGCCCTGCTCGTCCTCGCGACGGCGCTCACGATGCTCTCGTGCGCGCCGCGCAAGGCCGAGTTGCCGTCCGACGTATTGATCGTGTCGCAGGAGCAGCAGGCCTCGTGGGTGCGCAACTTCAACCCACTCACGCCGGCCACCGCGGCGCGCTGGCCCACCCTGGCGGGCGTGTACGAACCGCTGTTCGTGTACAACAGCGTGCAGGCGCGGCAGGTGCCGTGGCTCGCGACCGGTTTCGAGTGGCGCGAGGGCGGACGCCTGTTGCGCGTGACGACGCGCGAAGGGGTGCGCTGGTCCGACGGGAAGCCGTTCAGCGCCGCCGACGTGGCGTTCACGTTCGACCTCATCCACCGCCACAAGGCGCTCGACAAGCGCGGCGTGTGGGGCTTCGTCGAATCCGTGCAGGCGACGGGCCCGAACACCGTGGACTTCCGCTTCCAGCGCG
>CAZZLY010000029.1:0-31391 GCA_964655175.1 uncultured bacterium | reverse complement strand
ACGGACGTCCGAGCGGACGCGAGGGCTCGGGGGCGGACACGATCGCGACCGCGCTGCCGTCGTCCAGCGTGAACGTCGCGCTCGCCTCGAACGGCGCGATCGCCACGAGCGCGAACGCGTCGAGTCCCGCGACGCTCGTGACGTGACCCGCGGGTTCGCCCTGGACGAGCAGGGGCGCGGGCACGGCGACAGGCTCGTGCGCGAGTCGCACGTGCGCGGGACGTCGTCGCACGCTCGTGTAGGTGATCAGCCGCTGCAGCGCCTCCTGACCCGTGAAGCAGCCCTTGGCCAGATGCACCTCGTGACCCAGCCCGACCTCGAACGGGTTCCAGGCTTCCGCGATCTCGTGACCGTGGCGCGGATGCAGCAGTGCGATGCGCGCCGACTCGGGGAGCGCGGCGGCCTCGCCGATCACGAGCGCGGTGCCGTCGCCGGTGGCGACCCGCGTCGGGACGCCGTGCGCGTCCTCGAGCACGCCGCTCGCACGCTCGGGATCGGCCACGAGCGTGACGCGGCAGTCCTGCGAGCGATCCGCGATCGCCACGTCGTCGCGGAACACCATGCGATCCACCGCGGCCGCGAGCGTGTCGCCCGGCGCGTCGGCGCGCAGCAGCCACACGGCACCGTCGCGCGTGTGCGCCACGACCGCGCGGTGCAGCAGCCGGCCGCGGAAGTCGCAGAACAGCGTGGCGCGGGCCTCGCCCGGGCGCAGGTCGGCCAGTGCGTTGCTGGTGGTGCGGTGGAGCAGCGGCAGCACGTCGCGACCGGTCAGACGCAGGGCGCAGGAGGGGGAGGACATGGCGCGAGGCTAGGCGGCGCGGTGCGTGGCACGCAAGCGGCCCGGTGCGTCGGCGGACCCGTGGCGCGCCCCCGCAGCGGGGTGCTAGGTTGACCCTCCACCCTCAGGGAGTCCCCGCATGCCCGTCACCACCGAAACCCTCGTCGACCTGCTCGAGCAACTCGTCAACATCCCGAGCGTCACCGGCTCCGAGCAGGCGATCGCCGACTGGATCACCCGCCGCCTCGCGAGCGCGAGCCGCGGCGAGGTCATCCGCCACGGTCTGTCCGTGGTCTGGCGCGCGCCGCGCAAGGGGCGCCCGCTGGTCGTGCTCGCGGGGCACACCGACACCGTGCCGCCGCAGGGCAACACGGTCGCGCGGCGCGAGGGCGACCGGTTGTACGGGATCGGTACCACCGACATGAAGGCCGGCGACGCGGTCATGCTGGCGCTCGCGGACTCGCTCGACCTCGACGCGATGCCGTTCGACCTCGCGTGCGTGTTCTACGACGCCGAGGAGGGGCCCGCCGAGCGCAACGGCCTCAAGCGCGTGCTGCAGGAGTCGCCGTGGCTGCGCGACGCGTCGCTCGCGATCCTGCTCGAACCCACCGACGGTGCGGTCGAGATGGGCTGCAACGGCATCCTCAACGTCGAGGTGCGCGTGCCCGGTGTGGCGGCGCACGCGGCGCGCCCGTGGCAGGGGCGCAACGCCGTCGCCGAGGGCGCGGCGTGGCTCACCGACGTCACCCGGTTCGAGACCCGGAGCCACGTGCTGCACGGCATGGAGTTCCGCGAGACGCTGCAGGTCACCAAACTCACCGCCGGCACCGCGCGCAACGTGGTGCCCGCCGAGATGGTGGTGAACCTGAACCATCGCTTCCCGCCCGACCGCACCACGGCCGAGGCGATCGCCGCGCTGCGCGCGCTCGTGCCCGACGCGTTCGGGTTCGAGGTCGTGGACCAGGCGCCGCCGGGCAAGTTGTGCGTGGACGATCCCATCGTGCAGCGGTTCGTGGCGCAGACCGGCGCCACGCTCGCCGGCAAGCAGGGCTGGACCGACGTCGCGCGCTTCACCGAGGCGGGCATCCCGGCGTTCAACTACGGGCCCGGCATCCCCGACCTGTGCCATCGTGCCGACGAGTACTGCCCGATCCCCAATCTGATCGCGGTGCACGACCACCTGACCGCGTTCCTCACCCGGGAGTCCGCATGACCGCCTTCGTGCCGGGGCCGCTGCACCCGCTGCTCACCACGAACGAGGAATACCCGTTCGTGAAGCTCGAACGCCGCCGCCGCGAACTGGCGCCCGCCGACCTGCCGCCGATCAACTTCGGCATGGGCGACCCGCGTGAGGAGACGCCCGCGTTCATCCGCGAGGCGCTGCGCGCCGCCGTGCCCGCGGTCTCGAGCTATCCCGCCACCAACGGCAGGCCCGAACTGCGCGCCGCGTGCGCCGCGTGGCTCGAGCGCCGCTACGGGCTCACGGTGGATCCCGAACGGCACGTGCTGCCCGCCAACGGCACCAAGGAGGCGGTCTACTCGCTGGCGTTCGCGTTGATCGGCCCCGGCGCGGCGCGCGACGTGGTGATCATCCCGACGCCCGCGTACCCGGTCTACGAGAGCGGTGCGCGGTTCGCGGGCGCGACGCCGTACTTCGTGCCGCTGCGCAGCGAGGACGGCTGGCGCTTCAACCCGGACCGCGTGCCCGCGGAGATCTGGGCGCGCACGGCGCTCCTGTGGCTCAACTCGCCGCACAATCCCACGGGCTCGGTCATGGACGCGGCCACCGGTGAGCGGCTCGTGCACATGGCGCGCTCGCAGGGCTTCTGGATCGCGAGCGACGAGGCGTACAGCGACCTGTGGTTCGAGGGCGAACGCCCGGGCACGCTGCTCGTGCACGGGCTCGACAACCTCATCGGCATGTGGACGCTGTCCAAGCGCTCCGCCATGACGGGCTACCGTTCGGGGTTCATGGCCGGAGATCCGCGGCTCATGGACGCGCTCAAGAAGTTCCGTCCCAGTCTGGGCAACGCCACGCCGGACTTCATCCAGGACGCCGCGATCGCGGCGTGGAACGACGACGCGCACACGCCGGCCACGCGCGAGGTCTACGGCGCCAAGCGCCGGCTGTTCCTGGCCGAGTTCGCGCGCCGCGGTTGGACGGTCGAGGCGTCGCAGGCCACGTTCTATCTGTGGATGCGCGCGCCCGGGGGCGACGACGTGGCGTTCGTGGAGTCGCTGCTGCGGCTGGGCATCGTGACCACGCCGGGCTCGTATCTGGGTGCGGGCGGCGAGGGCTTCGTGCGTTGGGCGCTGGTGCCCACGCAGGCGCAGTGCGAGGAGGCGATCGCCCGGCTGGGCCGCCTGACGGAGGTGCACGCATGAGTGGCGCGACGACCGACACGTATCCGCTGGCGCGTTGGGAACAGACGATCGGCGAGGGCTTCGCGGGCGCGCGCGGGCTCGATGACGCGTCGCTGCGCGGAGCGGTCGAGGGTGCGGTCGCCGCGCTCGACGCCGGCGACCTGCGCGTGTGTTCGCCGCCCGCGAGCGAGGGCGGGGAGTGGGTCACGCACGCGTGGCTCAAGCAGGCGATCCTGCTGTACTTCCGCATGCACGTCAGCCGCACGATGGTCGCGGGCGACCTGACGTTCTTCGACAAGGTCCCGCCCAAGGCGAACCTCGAGGCCGCCGGTGTGCGCGTGGTGCCGCCGGGTGTGGCGCGCTACGGCAGCTTCCTCGAGAAGGGCGTCATCCTCATGCCGGGCTACGTCAACATCGGGGCGCGCGTGGGCGAGGGCAGCATGGTGGACACGTGGGCCACGGTGGGCTCGTGCGCCCAGGTGGGCAAGCGCGTGCACCTGTCGGGCGGCGTCGGTATCGGCGGCGTGCTCGAGCCACCGCAGGCCGCCCCGGTGATCATCGAGGACGACGCGTTCGTCGGCTCGCGCGCCATCGTGGTCGAGGGCGTGCGCGTCGGCGCGCGCGCCGTGCTCGGCGCGGGCGTGGTGCTCACCGCCAGCACGGTCATCGTGGACGTGACGGGCGAGAGGCCGGTCGAGAGCCGCGGATTCGTGCCGCCGGACAGCGTCGTGATCCCGGGCACCCGCCCCAAGTCGTTCCCGGCCGGGGAGTTCGGGGTCCCGTGCGCGCTCGTGATCGGGCGCCGCAAGGCCAGCACGGACACCAAGACCAGCCTCAACGAGGCGCTGCGCGAGTACGGCGTCGCGGTCTGAGCCCCGTAAAACCCGGCCCGGACGGTTCATCTGGAGGGCTGTGGGCCGCGCCCGGACAGGTCCACTATACCTGTTCAAAGGGATTTCGCGGCCCAACGGGCGCATCTCTTGACCCACCCATGACCCGGTCCTAGACTCCGCCCTGTAACGACTTACGCCGGGCATGAGGCACGGTGCGGAGCGTGCACGGAGGCAACGACTTGGCGATCATCCGATTGGAAGGCCTGTCGGTCTTCGGGCACCACGGGGCACGGCCCTACGAGAAGGAAGCGGGGCAGCGTCTCGAGGTCGATCTGGAACTCCACCCGTTGGAGACTCGGGAGGAGACCAGCGACCGTCTCGCGGATGCCGTGGATTACGACATGCTGTATCGGATCGTACGTGAGGTGGTGGAAGGGGAGAGCTTCCATCTGCTCGAGGCACTGGCGGCCCGCGTGGCCACGGTCATCCTCGAACGTCACCCGATCCGGCGCGTCCACGTGCGGATCGCCAAGCAGAACCTGGGATGGACCACCGGCGGCCGTGCGGTCATCGAGGTGGTCCGGGAGAGAGCGTCATGAAGGCCTACATCGGTCTGGGGTCCAACCTCGGAGACCGTGAGTCGAGCATCCGGCAGGCGCTCGATCAGCTCGCCCGTACCCCCGAGACGACCGTCGTGCGCGCGTCGTCGCTGTACGACACCGAGCCCATGGGTGTGGCCGACCAGCCCAACTTCCTCAACGCCGTCGCGCAGCTCGAGACGCAGCTCTCGCCGCGACAGCTGTTGTGGAACCTCATGCTCATCGAGCGCCGTCTCGGCCGCGTCCGCACGCAGCGCTGGGGCCCGCGCACGATCGATCTCGACCTGCTCCTGTTCGGCGACGAGGTGCTCGAGGAGGAGGGACTGCAGGTCCCGCATCCCGAGCTCGCGCGGCGGTCGTTCGTGCTCGTGCCGCTCGTCGAGATCGAACCGCTGCTCGCCCATCCCGTGAACGGCGAGAGCATGCTCTCGCTCCTGCAGCAGCTCGGCGCGCGACCGCTGGTCAAGCACGGTTCGCGACTGTGGAACTGAGCTAGCCCGGCGATGGCGTCCATGGACGGACGACGCGACACGATGCGGGGGCCCGCGTGAGCCTGGGCGAGAACCGCTACATCGTCGTCGAGGGCGTGATCGGCGCGGGCAAGACGAGCCTCGCGCGCATGCTCACCGACCGGCTGGCCGCGCAGCTCGTGCTGGAGGAGGTCGAGGAGAACCCGTTCCTCGCGGACTTCTACCAGGACCGCCAGCGCTACGCGTTCCAGACCCAGATGCACTTCCTGTTCAGCCGCTATCAGCAGCAGCGCGGCCTCAAGCAGACCGATCTGTTCAGCGACAAGATGGTGTCCGACTACCTGTTCCACAAGGACCGCATCTTCGCCAGCCTGAACCTCGAGGACCAGGAGATGGCGCTGTACGAGCGCCTCATGGGTTGGCTCGAGCTCGACGTGGTCAAGCCCGACGTGGTCGTGTACCTGCAGGCCAACACCGACACGCTGCTCGACCGCATCCACATCCGCAATCGCGCGTTCGAGAAGGACATGGAGCGCGACTACATCGAGCGGCTCAACGTGGCCTACAACCACTACTTCTTCCATTACCACGACACGCCGCTGCTGGTCGTCAACACGAACAACATCGACTTCGTGAACCAGCCGGACGATTTCGAGGACCTGCTCAAGCGCATCCTGTCGCATCGGCAGGGGACCCTGTACTACACGCCCCTCGAGAAAGGTGGCTCGGCATGAGCGGTGAACCCAAGGCGACCGCGGGCGCGCGACGCACCCGGATCACGGCCCCCGCGGTGGTGGCGCTCAAGCGCAAGGGCGAGCCGATCACGGTGGTCACCGCCTACGACTTCCCCACGGCGCGGCTGGCCGATGAGGCCGGCGTCGAGGTGCTGCTGGTGGGCGACTCGGTGGGCACGGTGCTGCTGGGCTACGACAGCACGCTGCCGGTGACCATGGACGACATGCTGCACCACACCAAGGCGGTCGCGCGCGCCCGCACCACCGCCATGGTCGTGGGCGACATGCCGTTCATGAGCTATCAGGTGAGTGCCGAGCAGGCCGTCATGAACGCCGGTCGCCTCGTGCAGGAGGGCGGCGCGGACGCGGTCAAGCTCGAGGGCGGCGCGCGCGTGGTCGAGGCGGCGCGACGCATCGTCGAGGCCGGCATCCCGGTCATGGGGCACCTCGGACTCACGCCGCAGTCGGTGCTCGCGTTCGGCGGCTACAAGGTGCAGGCGCGTGGTGAGGCCGATCAGGAACGTTTGATCGCGGACGCCAAGGCGCTCGAGGCGGCCGGTTGCTTCGCGGTGGTGCTCGAGGGCATCCCCGCCAAGCTGGGCGCACTCGTCTCGCGCGAGCTGCAGATCCCCACGATCGGCATCGGCGCGGGCGTGCAGTGCGACGGTCAGGTGCTCGTGAGCCACGATCTGCTGGGGCTGTTCCACGGCCATCAGCCCAAGTTCGTGCGGCGCTACGCCGAGGTGGGCGACGTCGTGCGCGACGCCTACACGCGCTACGTCGCCGACGTGAAGGCGCGGCGCTTCCCCTCGGACGCGGAGAGTTATTGACGATGGCCGCACGCCGAGCCCCTCGCGCACGGACGCGCCTCGCTCGCGTGCGCACCGTGTCGGAGCTGCGCCGGTCCCTCGCGCGTTTCCGCGCGCGTGGCGAGCGCGTCGCGTTCGTACCCACGATGGGTGCGCTGCACGCCGGTCATCTGTCGCTGGTCACACGCGCGCGCGCCAAGGCCGATCGCGTCGTGGTCAGCATCTTCGTCAACCCGCTGCAGTTCGGGCCGCACGAGGACTTCAAGCGTTACCCGCGCCCGGCCGCGCGCGATCGCGCGCTGCTGGCGGCGGCCGGCGTGGACCTGCTGTGGGAGCCCGCGGTGACCGACATGTACCCGCCGGGGGACCGCACGCGAGTCTCGGTCGAGGGATTGTCCGATGTGCTCGAGGGCGCTTCGCGTCCGGGGCACTACACCGGCGTGTGCACCGTCGTCGCGCGCCTGCTCGGCGCGGTGCAGCCCGACCACCTGTGGCTGGGGCAGAAGGACGCGCAGCAGGCGCTCATCCTGGAGCGCATGGCCGCCGACCTCATGATGCCCGTGCGCATCTTCCGCGGCGCCACGCTGCGCGAGGACGACGGGCTCGCCATGTCGAGCCGCAACGCCTACCTGTCGCCGGTCGAACGCCAGCAGGCGGTCGCCCTGTCGCAGGGGCTCGTCGCCGCGCGCGTGCTGCTGCGCGCGGGGGAGCGGCGCGCGGCGCGGCTCGTGGCCGCCATCCGGCGCGAATGGGCCGGCTATCCGCTCGTGCACGAGGACTACGTCGCGGTCGTCGACCCCGACACGTTGACGCCGCTTCGCACCGTGGGCCGTGCCGCCCTGATCGCGGTCGCCGCGAAGGTGGGCCCCGCCCGACTGATCGACAACTTCCCCTGGAGGGGCCGTTGAGCTTCCGACACACCGACACCGCCGCCGTCGTGCTGGCCGCCGGCATGGGCAAGCGCATGAACAGCGATCTCGCCAAGGTGCTGCACCCCATGGCGGGCAAGCCGCTGCTGGGCCACGTGCTCGACACGCTCGACACGCTCGGCGTGGCGCGCACCGTGGTCGTGATCGGCCACCAGCGCGAGGCCGTGCAGGCCGCGTTCGCGGGCCGCGAGCGCCTCGAATGGGCGGTGCAGGCCGAGCAGCGCGGGACCGGACACGCCTGCATGATGGCCGAGCCCGCACTGGGGACGTTCGCGGGCACCGTGCTCGTGGTGTGCGGCGACACGCCGCTGCTCACGGCGACGACGCTGCACGCACTCCTCGAACGCCACGCTGCCTCGGGGGCGCAGGTCACGGTGCTGTCCATGCGACTCGCCGATCCCAAGGGCTACGGCCGCATCGTCCGCACGCCGGACGGCGAGGGCATCGCCCGCATCGTCGAGGAGAAGGACGCCTCACCCGCCGAGAAGGCGCTCGACGAGGTCAACAGCGGCATCTACGCGTTCGACCACGCCGCGCTCTCGGGCATCCTGTCGTCGCTCACCGCGAACAACGCGCAGGGCGAGTACTACCTCACCGACACCGTGTCGCTGCTGCAGGCCCGCGGCGCCAGGGCCGCCGTGTGGTGCGCGGAGGACCCGCGCGAACTGCTGGGCATCAACACGCCCGAGCAGCTCGCCGAGGCCGAGCGCATCTGGCGCCTCATGCGGTCGGGGACGACCTCGTGACCGCCGTCGTGCGATCCCGCGCCACGACGCGTCGCACCCCGCGACCCGCGGCCGCGCGGCCGTCGGCCCGCCGCGCGAGCCGCGCGCCCGCCGAGGTCACGACGCACGGCCCCGCACGGCTGTGGGCGCCGTGGCGCATGTCGTGGCTCAAGCGCGCCGACGCGCCGCAGGGCTGTCTGTTCTGTCGGGTCGGTGCGGCCGCCGCGGATCGCCGCGACCTGGTGATCGCGCGCCGCACGCACGCCGTGCTCATGCTCAACAAGTACCCGTACGCCAGTGCGCACCTCATGGTCGCGGTCAAGCGCCATGCGGCGCAGTTCCGCGACCTGTCACCGGCCGAGCGCGAGGACCTGCACGAGCTCACCGCGGTCGCCGAGCACCTGCTCGAGGTCGAGTACGCGCCGCACGGCGTGAACTACGGGCTCAACGTGGGCAAGGTCGCGGGCGCCGGGTTCCCCGGGCACATGCACCTGCACCTCGTGCCGCGCTGGAGCGGCGACACCAACTTCATGCCGGCGGTGGCGCAGACCCGCGTGCTGCCCGAATCCCTCGAGGTGACGTGGACGCGGCTGCGACGCGCGCTCGCGACGCTCGAGCGGGGTTCGCGTGCGCGCGCCACGGTGCGCAAGCGGGGTCGCCGTGGCTGAGCGGCCCGACTTCGGACGCATCGGCCTCGTCGTCCTGGGGCTGCTCGTGGCGGCGCTGATCGTGTCGTGGGGCTGGACGATGTTCGGCCACACGGGCAAGGGCTCGCGGCGCGAGGGGAAGCACGTGGTGCGAGTGCAGGTTCTCAATGGTTCGGGCGAACCCGGTGTCGGAACACGGGTTGCGGCCTACCTGAGAGAGGGCGGATTCCAAGTCACGGACGTCCGTAATGCGGATCGCAACGACTATTTTGCAACGTTCGTCATCGCACGAAGGTCCGACCTGTCCCTTGCCGATGAAGTGAGTCACTATCTGGGTGGTCCTCCGCTCGTACGACAGGAGTGGAGCTCGGAACTGGCGGATGTCTCGGTACTGGTGGGAAGCGACCGCAGTCGGTTACAGTTGGAACCGTGAGGTCGTGAACCGTAACGCGGAGGAACTCTCGTGAATCTCGGCGGCTCTGAAATGATCATCATCCTGGCGATCGTGCTCCTGCTCTTCGGACCGAGCCAGCTTCCCAAGATGGCGCGTGGTTTCGGCCAGGCCATCCGCGAGTTCAAGAAGGCGCAGCGCGAGATCGGTGACGAGATCGAGCGCGAGCCGGCCTCCAAGAGCAGCGATCGCAAGTCGGAGTGATCCGCGCGATCCTCTCGTGACCTTCCACAGGGCGGCCCTCGCGGGTCGCCCTGTTCGCATGTCGGGGGGCGTGCCCGGTTCCCACGCAGGCGAAGACCCCGGTGAGCGCGAGGCTCCCCGGGGTCTTCGTGCATCCACCGCGCGTGGGCGGGGGACTCAGTCGTTGCCGCTGCGCAGGTCCGAGACCTTGGAGGCGGCGCGGAGCTTCTCGACGAAGCCGTCGAAGAAGCCACGCTGACGACGGTTGAGGACGTCGTTGGTGATCTGACCCTTGACCTGGTCGTTGAACAGGCTGTCCGACGCGGCCGCCACGCCGTCGACACGGGCGAACATCCAGCCCTGCGTCGTGCGCACCGGGCCCACGACCTTGCCGGCGGGGGCGCCGTACAGCATGCCGATGAGTTCCGGCGCGACCGCCAGACGCGGATCCGGCTGCACGCGGTTGGTGGTGACCGGCACCGGCGTCAGGCCGGCGGCCGTGGCCGCCGCCTCGAGCGTCTGACCGGACTTGATGGCGGCGGCGAGCGCATCGGCGCGCGCCTTGGCCATGTCCACACGGGCTTCGGCGTCGGCCATGAGCTTGAGCTGCTCGCCCAGTTCGTCGCGCGTCGGCGGGCCCGCCAGATGCTGCATGGCGCACTGGACGATCACGAACTCGTCGCTGCTCTCGAACACCGAGCTGACCTCGTTCTTCTTGGCCGACAGACCCCAATCGGCGGCCTCGGGCACGGGGGCCAGCTGCGGCGGCGCGTTGTTCTGATCGAAGTAGCCCGTCTTGAACGTCTGCAGGCCCTTCTCGGTGGCGGCCTTCGACAGGCTCTGCGTCGCGCGGGCGCGATCGGCGAGCGCCTTGGCCTCCTTGTACTGCGCCGCGCGGGCCTCGGGGGAGGGCTGCACGCGCAGGATGATCTGCGCCAGGCGGACGGCGCCCGGGCCCGGCGACGGCTGCTTCGCGGCGAGCGAGTCCTTGGCGGGGTCGAGCATCTTGAGCAGCAGGACGCGGCTGCCCTCCTGGACCGGCTCGATGACGTCGCCCGGCTTCTTCACCTGCACCGCGGCGCCGATCATCGTGCCCAGCTCGGACGGCATGATCCAGCGGTCGATGACGCCGCCACGCTCCGCGTTGGGGCCCTCGGAGTAGTCGCGCGCGAGCTGCGCGAAGTCCTCGCCGTTGCGGGCGCGGTCGTACAGGCTGCGGGCCTGATCGAGCGCCGCCTTGGCCTCGTCGGCACCGAACTTCTTGGGCAGCACGAGCACCTCGAGCTGCGTGCGCGCCCCGGCCGCCATGCGAGCGCGGTTGAGCTCGTAGGCCTTCTTGAGCGCGGCCTCGTCACCGGCCGAGCGGCCCGTGTCCGCCGCCGGCACCAGCACGAGCGTGCCCGAGGCGCGGTCGAAGCGATTGTGGAACTCCTGCTTGAGCTCGGGCTCGGACAGCTTGAGCGACGACAGGAGGCGCTCCTGCAGCTTGCGGACCGGGATCTGCTCGCGCAGCAGCTGCTCGGCCTCGGACCAGTTCATGCGCGGGTCCGAGAGCGCCTGCTGGTACTTGGTCGGGTCGAACTGACCGTTGGTCTGGAACGCGGGCGAGGCCACGATCTGCAGCGGCGGATCGTTGCGCAGTCCGTTCACGATGTCGTTGTCGGTGACCTGGATGCCGGCGCGCTTGGCCTCCTGCGCGAACATGCGACGCGTCACCAGCTTGCGCCACGCCTGCTGCTCGACCGACTTGAGGTCGCGATCCTGCGGCGAGGTGCCGTAGCGCTGACGGAAGCCCACGACCTCCTCACTCAGCGCACCCTGCCAGTCGGCGGCGGTGACACCCTCGTCGTTGATGCTGCCGACGTTCCCGGAGACGCGGGCACGCGAGGCCTGATCGCGACCGACACCGGCGAGGAAGATGAAGCCGATGACGAACGACGAGACGGTCAGGACGATGAGCACCCACCAGATGGTCTTGGTCCGCTTGTTGCCGGACCGCAGATAACCGAGCATCGGGACTCCCGGGAGACGGAAAAGGGGTGGAGATGGGACGGTGGAACGGCGCACGAGTCTAGCAGCGCGCGCCGCGCGGGTCTACCGTCCCGAGCGCGCGTGCACGCGGTGCGCACCGCGCGTTCGAGGCGCGCTGCGAGCCGCGCGGAACGCGTGCAGGAGCGCATTCCGGCATTGAGAACGCGGCCCGCGTGTGCTACCTCTGCTCGTTGACGCCCGCTCCCGGTGGGCGCGCCCTCCGTGAGGCTCGCGGACGAGGCCGTCCCGGGGATCGGCGCTCCGCGAGGGACCGCAACCGTGCGCACCGAGATCGCCCCACGTCCAGCCGACATCGAGGTCGCCGAGCGTCCCGGCCACCTGCCCACGGTCGTGCTCGACACGATCGAGATGGGCGTGCTCGCCCTCGATCGCGAGCGCCGCGTGGTCTACGTGAACGGCCATCTCGAGGAACTGCTGGGCGTGGAGTCGGGCGCGCTGCTGTCGCTGCCGGGCAACCGCGTGTTCCCCGGGGCCGACGCCCGCTGGCTCAAGGGCGCGGCGCGCGAGTCGCGTGACTTCCGCATCGAGGCCGGGGAGCGTGACCTGACCCTACGCGCCGAATCGATCCCCATGCGCGACGAGGACGGCGCGGTGACCGGCTCGGTCATCGTCGCGGAGGCCATCTCCGAGACCGAGGACGGCGAGTTCCAGAAGAAGATCGACCGGCTGGTGTCGCTGGGCGAGTTGTCGGCCTACGTCGCGCACGAGATCCGCAACCCGCTCACCGGCATCCGCACCACGGTCCAGTTCGTCGCCTCCAAGTTCAAGGCGCGCGACCCGCGCCGCGAGGATCTGCAGGACGTCATCCAGGAGCTCGACCGCATCGAGCAGATCATCACCGGGCTGCTCATGTTCGCCCGCCCCCCGCAGGCCCGCTCGCAGGCCTGCGACATGCATCAGGTGCTCGAGCGCACGCTGGACCTGCTCGACCTGCAGCTGCGCGACTCCAAGGTGACGGTCACGCGCGCGCTCGGCGAGGACCTGCCGCTCGTCATCGCCGACCCGGACCTGCTGCAGCAGGTGTTCCTCAACCTGTGCCTCAACGCCATCCAGGCCATGCCCGAGGGCGGCGCGCTGCACATCACGAGCGGCGTGCGCCGCTACCGCACGCGGCGGTCGCTCGTGGACGTGAGCATCGCCGACACCGGCGTGGGCATCCCGCGCGAGCTCATGGAGAAGATCTTCGACCCGTTCTTCACGACCCGCAGCATGGGCACCGGGCTGGGGCTGCCCATCTCGGTGCAGATCGTGCGCGACGCCGGTGGCGTGATCACGGCCAAGAACAACCCCGGAGGGGGCGCCACGCTGCGCGTCTCGCTCCCCGTCCCGGCCGAGCCGCCGGGCCGCCCGGAGGAGTAGCCCATGCGCATCTCCGTGCTGGTGGTGGACGACGAGCTGCTCATCCGCAAATCCCTGAGCCGGGTGCTGCGCGATGCGCGGCACACCGTGGACGTGGCCAGCACCGGCGCCGAGGCGCTCGAGAAGGTGGCCTCGCTGCGGCCGCAGGTCATGATCCTCGACAAGAACCTGCCCGACACCGACGGCCTCAAGCTGCTCAAGGAGGTCCGTCGCATCGACCCGCTGCTGCAGGTGATCATGATCACCGCGTTCGGGGACGTGCAGACGGCCGTGGACGCCATGAAGTCGGGCGCCTGCGACTTCGTGCGCAAGCCCTACGACGTCGAGGACATCGTCCTCGCGGTCGAGTCCGCCGGCGGCAAGTTCAAGATCGAGAGCGAGCTCGACCTGTACCGCCGCCAGGCGTGGCAGCAGTACTCGGGCGAGGAGATCATCGGGCACTCGGGCCCCATGGAGCAGGTGCGGGGGCTCATCGACAAGCTGGTGCGGTCCAAGGCCACCAGCGTGCTCATCACCGGCGAGAGCGGCACGGGCAAGGAGCTGGTCGCGCGGGCGATCCACTACCGCAGCGACCGGGCGCAGGCCCCGCTCATGGAGGTGAACTGCTCGTCGTTCCAGGAGGCGCTCCTCGAGAACGAGCTGTTCGGCCACGAGAAGGGCGCCTACACCGACGCCACCGACACCAAGAAGGGGCTCGTCGAGCTGTGCGACGGCGGCACCCTGTTCCTGGACGAGTTGGCGGACATGTCGCTGCCCACCCAGGCCAAGCTGCTGCGCTTCATCGACCATCGCAACTTCAAGCGGGTCGGCGGCGCACAGGACATCTCGGTGGACATCCGGATCGTGGCGGCCACCAACAAGAACCTCGAGGAGGAGGTGCGGCTGGGGCGGTTCCGCAGCGACCTCTACTTCCGTCTCAAGGTGGTGAGCATCACCCTGCCGCCGCTGCGTCAGCGCGAGGGCGACGTGGCGCTGCTGGCCGAGCACTTCATGAAGGAGTTCTCGCGCAAGTTCCAGAAGGGCTTCACCGCGCTCTCGGACGAGGCCCGGCAGATGCTCGAGGGCTATCCCTGGCCCGGCAACGTGCGTGAACTGCGCAACCTCATCGAGCGCGTCGTGCTGCTCGAGGAGGGGGAGCGGCTGGAATCCGACCACCTGCCGCCCGAGATCATGGGGCGTCGCATCGCGCCCGCGCCGGCCGCCGCCGCCGCCGTGCGCGACGTGCTCGGGCTGCCGACGCTGGCGCAGATCGAGATGGACCACATCAACGAGGTCATGCGCATGACCTCGGGCAACAAGTCGCGCGCGGCGCGCATCCTGGGCATCTCGCGACAGGGGCTCATCGAGAAACTGCGTCGTCTGCGCATCGAGGATGAGCGCGAGAGCACGCTCGAGCGCACCTGAGCGACCGACATCGGCGTCACGATCGCGTTCGCGGATCCCGCGGACGCGATTTTTTTTCATCGCGCGCGTGTTCGTGCGCGGCGTTCGACGACGTTCATCGCGCAGCGCGACGCAAAAGCGTCATGAATCTTGACGCCGTCAAAGTTCTGGACAGTGCGCAACATCGCACGCAGCGACAATCACTTAGATGCATGCGCGCGAGACGTGTCCAAGAATGTTGACAGTGTGCGCATCTCGACGCGCGGATCACACGCGTGAGGACGCGAACACCGCGTGGCGCGAATTCATGCGTCAACATTGTGCATGTGCGCATCGCGGCGATCGGTCGGGTGCTTCGTGCGGCGTTTGGCACGCAACGTGCTGGTATAGGAAAACGAGCGGCGCATCGGGTGTGTGCGTCGCAGACGATGTTCGAGTCTTCAGGCAATGCGTCCTGACTGGGGGAGGTGATCCTCACATGGCTGCCAAGAAGAAGGCTGCGAAGAAGAAGGCCACGAAGAAGAAGGTTGCGAAGAAGAAGAAGTAACCAGCTTCTGGACCTGGCACGTCCTGAGGGGTGCATCAGCCTCGCGCTGATCACCCCTCAACCATTTCCGGGCGAGGTCCTGCGCGGTGCGCGTACGACACCCGCGGGAGGGCGGCGCTCACGCGCGCGACCCGGGCTCGCACCGAATGCCGCAACTCCTTGTGCGCACGCGCGACAGCGCCATTCGTCTCATCCGCCGCACGAACCCGTGCGAACGCTCGCGCGCCCCGACCTCGAGCCCCGGGTCGTGCTAGTCTGCGCGCGCGCGTGATCGCACCCGGGGATCACCGCAGCGCCGGACCGCGACGCGGTCGGCCCCCGACCGCCCGGATGCCGGATCCCCCACCCGTGACGCCACCCACCGCCATCGCCACCCTGAGCATCCGCGGCGCCCGCCAGCACAACCTGCGCGGCGTGGATCTGGACCTGCCGCGCGGGGCGTTGACCGTGGTCACCGGCGTCTCGGGCTCGGGCAAGTCGTCCCTGGCGTTCGACACCCTGTACGCCGAGGGGCAGCGGCGCTACGTCGAGTCGGTGAGCACCTACGCCAAGCAGTTCCTCGATCGGTTGCCGCGCCCGGACGTGGACTCGATCACCGGGCTCACCCCCGCGGTGAGCATCCAGCAGAGCGCCCCGGCGCGCAGTGCGCGGTCCACCGTGGGCACGGCGACCGAGATCCACGACTACCTGCGATTGCTCTACGCCCGTCTCGGCACGGTGCACTGCACCTCGTGCGACCGCCCGGTGACCGCCGACTCGGCGCGCACCCTGGCGCGCGAGGCCGAAGGTTGGGCGGAGGACACGGTGGTGTTCGTGCTCGCGCCGGTCGCTCTGTCGGCCAAACTGTCGTGGGAGGAGCAGGCCGGACATCTGCTGCGCGCCGGGTACACGCGTGCGTGGATCGGCGGCGAGGCGGTCCCGCTCGACCCGACCCCCAAGCTGCGCAAGGGGACGAAGCAGGTGGCGGTCGTGGTGGACCGTCTGCGCTGGCGGTCCGACGAGCGCGAGCGGTTCGTCGAGGCGTGCGAGCAGGCGTTCCGCCGCGGCGAGGGCCGGCTGCAGCTGGTCGTGGGCGACGCGCCCCCCGCGACGCGCAGCGAGCGCTGGGAGTGCGGGCATTGCGGGACCACGGCCATGCGCCCCGAGCCGGGCCTGTTCTCGTTCAACAGCCCGCTCGGCGTGTGCCCGACCTGCAAGGGCTTCGGCGACGTGCTCACGTTCGCCCCGGAACTCATCGTGCCCGACGGGACCAAGAGCCTGCGCGAGGGCGCGATCGGCCCGTGGGCCGGGTCGTGGCGCGCGATCACGTTCCCCAAGGTGGTCAAGCTCGCCGAGCAGCGCGGCTTCGACGTGGACGAGCCGTGGGATGCGCTCCCCGAGGCCGATCGCCACGTGCTCATCCATGGCGACAAGGCGTTCCGCGGGGCGATCCCGTTCCTCGAGAAGCTGCAGGAGAAGTCGTACAAGGCCGGCAACCGCTTCATCGTGAAGCGCTACCAGGTGCCGCGGCGCTGCACCGTGTGCGGCGGGACCCGGCTGCGCCCCGAGGCGCTGCGCGTGCGCATCGGCGGGCTGGACATCGCCGCGCTGTGCGCCCTGCCGGTCTCCGAGACGGCGGCGTTCCTCGAGCGGCTGCGCTTCAGCGAGTCGCAGCAGGTGGTGGCCGGCGTCGCGATGACCGAACTGCGCGCGCGGCTCGGGTTCCTGCTGCGCGTGGACCTGGGCTATCTCACGTTGGACCGGCTCACGCGCACGCTGTCGGGCGGCGAGGCGCAGCGCATCGAGCTCGCCAACGCGCTCGGCGCCAACCTCGCCGACACGCTGTACGTGCTCGACGAGCCCACCGCCGGGCTGCACCCGCGCGACACCGAGCGGCTGATCGGCATCCTGCGCGAACTGACCGAACGGTCGAACACGCTGGTCGTCGTCGAGCACGATCCGCTCGTGATCGCCGCCGCCGAGTACCTGGCCGATCTGGGCCCCGGGGCGGGGGAGCACGGCGGGCAGCTGCTCTACGCCGGGCCCGCGGCCGGTATCCATGGCACGCCCGACTCCGCGACGGCGGCCTATCTGAGCGGCGCGCGCCGCATCACGCGCACGCCGGTCGCCGAGCCGCCCACCGCGTTCATCACCGTCGAGGGCGCGACGCACCACAACCTCGAGAACGTCACCGCGCGCTTCCCCCTGGGGCGGCTCACCTCGGTGACCGGCGTGTCGGGTTCGGGCAAGAGCAGTCTCGTCGAGGACGTGCTCGTGCGCGCCGCGCTCAAGCGGTTCGAGGGTCGCGAGGAGGAGCCCGTCGGAGCGCATCGCGCGATCCGCGGCCTCGAGGCGCTCAAGCGCGTCGTGCTCGTGGACCAGTCGCCCATCGGCCGTACGCCGCGCAGCTGCCCGGTCACCTACATGGGCGCGTACGCGGCGCTGCGCGAGACGTTCGCGCGCCAGCCGGTGGCGATGGCGCGCGGGCTCAAGGACGGCGCGTTCTCGTTCAACGCCGCCGGCGGGCGCTGCGAGCACTGCGAGGGCGCCGGCTGGGTGTCGGTCGAGATGTACTTCCTCGCCGACCTGCAGGTGCCGTGCGAGATCTGCGCCGGGGCGCGGTTCAAGCCCGAGGTGCTGGACGTGCGCGTGCGCGGGGTGAACATCAAGGAGGCGCTCGACATGACCGTGGACGCGGCGTTCGAGCACTTCGCCAAGGAGCCCAAGTTCATCCGCCCGCTGCACGTGCTGCGGCAGGTCGGTCTGGGTTACGTGCGATTGGGCCAGCCCGCGAACCAGTTGTCGGGCGGCGAGGCGCAGCGTCTCAAGATCGCGCGCGAGCTCGCCGAGAAGGGCGCCGGGCCGTCGCTGTACGTGCTCGACGAGCCCACGGTGGGGCTGCACTGGTCCGACGTGCAGCGGCTCATGGAGGTGCTCGACGACCTGGTGCGCCGCGGGGACACCGTGGTCCTGGTGGAGCACAACACCGACGTCGTGCGCTGCAGCGACTGGGTCGTGGATCTGGGCCCGGACGGCGGTGCGGGCGGTGGCACGTTGGTCGCCGAGGGCCCGCCCGCGACGATCGCCGCCGCCAAGGCCTCGCACACCGGCCGCTTCCTGCGCGACGCGGGGGTGAAGGGCTGAGTCTCACGGGGCCGTGCGGCCAACGGCCCCCTACGGCGCCGTTGCTGCCAACGGCCCACTGGTCGCCGCACGCGCATGGACGCACGCTGAAGGAGGTGCGCCCGCGGTCCGTCGCGGGCGCCGGTCCTCGGCCGCGGCACGGCCGCGCGGGGACGCGTCCCGCTCCGGAGGTCCACCCATGCGTTCCGCGCTCTTCGAGTGGCTGGTGTTCTGGACGCCCCGGCTGTTCGTCATCGCCCTTGCGGCGTTCCTGTGCGTGTTCGCGATCGACGTGTTCGACATGCCGCTGCCGCCGCTTCAGAAGGCCGCGGCGTTCGTCATCCACCTGATCCCGGCGGCGATCGTGGTCGCGGGACTCGTGTTCATGTGGGCGCACGAGTGGGTGGGTGCGGCGTTCTTCCCGTTGCTCGCGGCGGTGCATCTGGCCACCCGCGGCGTGCGGATGCCGCCGTTCCACGCGATGGCGATCGAGGTGCCGCTCGCGCTGCTGGGCGCGTTGTTCTGGATCAACTGGCTGCACCGCGCCGAGCGTCAGGACGCGTCACGCCCGGACGGGGGCACGCACGCGCCGCGGGCGTGAGCGCGGTGGGGGGACGCGTCGCGCCTCAGCGCGGCGTGGCGGCGGCGAGTTCGGCGGGCAGGGCGCGGTCGCGCGCGGCGACCCCGATCTCGGTGACGCCGAGCACGGCGTCCTCGACGACCACCCCGCGCAGCAGCGCCGCGTGCACCATCTCGAAGTAGACGTTGCGCGGCCGCACGCCCTCGGGGGCGGCGTCCCAGATCTCGGCGGGCGACTGTTCGGCGATGCCCAGCGAGGCGGTCGTGGCGGGGATGAGCTTCTTGCGCACGGCGATCGCCCAGGTGGGCACGCCGTGCTCCCGGGCGGCGAGCGCCGCGGTCCACGAGCCGATCTTGTTGATGACGCCGACCTCGGTGACCGCGTCGGCGCCGATCCACAGCGCGTTCGCCTGCGACAGCAGCAGCGGCAGGGCCGCATCGGCGACCAGCCACGCCTCGATGCCGACGTCCGCGAGCGCACGCGCCGTGTCGCGGCCCTCGAAGCCGGGACGGCTCTCGGCGATCAACACGCGCGGGCGGCGACCGGCGGCGGCGAGCGCCTTGAGCGCGGCGAGCACGCCCTCACTGGCGGACAGCGTCGCGATCCAGGGCTCGCGCACGGTGACGAGCTGGGCCGCGGTGCGCGCGGCGTCGTCGATCGCCTTCGCGAGGTCGCGTCGCTCGGCCTCACAGCTCTCGAGCACGAACCGGCGCAGATCCGCGGCGCGGTCCCCGCGGGCCAGCCCGGTGTCGGCCACCGCCAGGGCACGCGCGGCCAGCTGGTGCACGAGCGCCAGCGTGGGTTCGGCGGTCTGGGCCTCGCGCAGCATCGCGAGCAGGGCGGAGCGGAACGTGGCGGCGTCGGCGCTGCGATCGTTCTCGAGCCAGCGCTCGAGTGCGCTCAGGAAGCCGCGGGCGACCCGACCGGACCCGGAGGCCCGGTCGTCGTTCGGCAGGCGGCTCACCATGCTCGCGCGGCCCTCACTTCCCGAGGAGCGACTGCAGCCACACGATCGTGGTCTGCCGACCGAGCTCGCCGAACGCGTCGGTGAGCGGGATCTCCTTGGGACACGCCTCGATGCACGCCTGCGCGTTGCCGCAGTCCACGAGACCGCCGCGGCCCATGATGGCCTCGAGGCGCTCCTGCGCGTTCATGCGGCCGGTGGGGTGGCTGTTGAACAGCCGCACCTGCGCCAGCGGCGCCGGGCCCATGAACTCGGAGTGGTCGTTGTACTGCGGGCACGCCTCCATGCAGCAGCCGCACGTCATGCAGCGCGAGAACAGGTAGCTCACCTCGGCCTCGGCCGTGGAGCGACGCGGTCCCGGGCCCAGATCGTACGAGCCGTCGATCGGGATCCACGCCTTGACGCGCTTGAGCGAGTCGAACATGGGCGTGCGGTCCACCTGCAGGTCGCGGACGACCGGGAACTTGGTCAGCGGCTCGAGCGTGACGACGCCGTCGCCGATCGCGTCCACCAGCGCGGTGCACGACTGCCGGGGCTTGCCGTTCACGAGCATGGTGCACGAGCCGCACACCTCCTCGAGGCACGACGACTCCCAGTGCACGGGCGTCGTCTTGACGCCCTGCTTGGTGACCGGGTTCTTGCGGATCTCCATGAGGCACGAGATCACGTTCATGTTGGGCTGCCACGGGAGGCTGAACTCCTCCCAGCGTGAGGCGCTCGTGGGCGAGTCCTGACGCTTGATGCGCAGTTCGATGGTCTGTCGCGCCATGATCGTGACCTCCTAGTCGTACTTGCGCTCGACCGGTGAGTAGAGCGAGACGTCCACCGGGTCGTAGCGGAAGCGGGGGCCTTCAGGGGAGAAGCTGGCGACGGTGCTCTTGAGCCAGTTCGCATCGTCACGCTTGGGGAAGTCCGGCTTGTAGTGCGCGCCGCGGCTCTCGTCGCGGGCGAGCGCGCCGAGCGTGACCACGCGCGCCAGGTGCAGCATGTTCCACAGCTGGTTGAGGAACGACAGCGGCGCGTTGGCCCACTGCCCGTGATCCAGCACGCTCGCCCGGTGCCAGCGCTCCTGCAGCTCCTGCAGCTTGGCGTCGGTGGCGCGCAGCTTGTCGTTGTGGCGCACGATCGTGACGTTCTCGAGCATCCACTTCCCGAGTTCCTCGGCGATCTGGTACGGGTTCTCCGTGCCCTCGCGGCGCGCGAGCTCGTCGAAACGGCCCGTCCAGCGCGCCTCGGCCGCGTCGAGCAGCGACGACGGCGTCTCGCCCGCGCCCTTGAGCCCACCGAGGTAGGCGAGCACGGCGGGACCGGCCACCTGCCCGGCGTACACGCACGACAGCAGCGAGTTCGCGCCCAACCGGTTGGCGCCGTGGTACTGGTAGTCGCACTCGCCGACCGCGTACAGACCGGGCACGTTGGTGGACTGGTTGCGCGGGCTCGACAGGTTGAGGAAGCCCTCGCTCGTGCGCTCGTAATCGGCCCACAGACCGCCCATCGAGTAGTGCACGGCGGGGTAGATCTTCATGGGCTCGTCGCACGGATCGTCGCCCGTGAACTTCTCGTAGATCTCGAGGATGCCCTCGAGCTTCTTCTTGAGCGTCTCGCGCGGGATGTGCGTGAGGTCCAGGTACACGGCCATGCCGCCGTCGATGCCCATGCCCAGATCCACGCACACGTTGTGGATCTCGCGGCTGGCGACGTCGCGCGGCACGAGGTTCTTGTACTTGGGATAGCGCTCCTCGAGGAAGTACCAGCGCTCGCTCTCGGGGATGCTGCGCGCCGCGCGCTTGTCGCCCTTCTGCTTGGGCACCCACACGCGACCGCCCTCGCCGCGCGCCGACTCGCTCATGAGGCGCAGCTTGTCCATGCCGGGGATGGCGGTGGGATGGATCTGGATGAACTCGCCGTTGCCGTAGTCCGCGCCGTCCATGTAGGCGGCGGCGGCCGCCGAACCCGAGTTGATGACCGAGTTGGTGCTGCGGCCGAACAGCAGGCCCGGGCCACCGGTGGCGAGCACCACGGCGGCGGCGGGGAAGGCCTTGGACTTCATCGCGCGCAGGTCGAGCGCGGTCAGGCCCACGCAGCGCCCGCCGTCGTCCTTGACCACGCCCACGAACTCCCAGCCCTCGTACTTCTTGACGAGGCCGGCGGCCTCGTGGCGGCGCACCTGCTCGTCGAGCGCGTACAGCAGCTGCTGGCCCGTCGTGGCGCCCGCGAACGCGGTGCGGTGGTGCAGCGTGCCGCCGAAGCGCCGGAAGTCGAGCAGACCCTCGGCGGTGCGGTTGAACGTCACGCCCATGCGGTCGAACAGGTAGATGATGCCGGGCGCGGCGTAGCACATGCCCTTGACCGGCGGCTGGTGCGCGAGGAAGTCACCGCCGCGGCAGGTGTCGGTGAAGTGGATCTCGGGCGAATCGTTCTCGCCCTTCACGTTCACGGCACCGTTGATGCCACCCTGCGCGCACACGGAATGCGAGCGCTTGACGGGCACGATCGAGAACAGGTCCACGGCCACGCCGGCTTCCGCCAGCTTGATCGTGGTCATGAGGCCGGCGAGACCACCGCCGACGACGGCGACACGCGGGGCGGCCATCAGTGCGACCCTCCTTCGGGGGTGGCGGGGGCGGAGTGCTCGAACGCGTGCGGCTTCTGCAGGAAGTCGGTGCGCAGGCCCTGGAAGCCGAACAGCGAACCGATGCCGAGCGCCGACAGCGCCAGGAACACGGCGAAGCCGATCATGCCGACGCGGCGCTGCGCGTCGCGGCTCGTGACCAGGCCCCAGTGGATGGCGAACCCGAACAGCCCGTTGCCGAAGTGGTAGCAGGCCGACAGGATGCCGAGCACGTAGAACGCGAACACCGCGGGCTGCTGCAGGTGCTGGTTCACGTAGGCGTAGGCGCTCGTCGAGTTGAGGTAGTCGCTCGAGAAGCGCAGCGCCCACATGTGATAGACGATGTAGAACACCAGCAGCAGGCCGCTCGCGCGCTGCAGCAGGTACTGCCAGTTGCGCGAGTACCCGTGCTTGCCGAGGTTCGCCTGCGAGGTGGTGGCGATCAGGATGCCGAGCACCATGTGGAACGCGATCGGCGCCCAGATGCCCAGGATCTCGAGCACGAGCACGCCGGGGATGCGGGCGAGTTCGGCCGCCGCCGCGTCGAACGCCGCCGCGCCCTGCAGGGCCTTGGCGTTCGTCAGCAGGTGTTCGAGCAGGAACAGTCCGATGGGGATCACACCGGACAGCGAATGCAGACGCTTGAGCGTGAAGTACGTGCGGTCGGAGACCTTCATGGCACCGTGCTCCCTAGGTGGTCGGACAGGGTCACGCGCAAGATAGCAGAGAGACCGGACGCGGTCCCGCCGCGCGCGAACCGCTCACCGCAGCCGGGTCCGCCGACGCGGGAGGGGAGCGCTCGTCGAGCCACCGTGCGCGTGATCCGGGGGGGCGCATGCGTCTCCGAGAGCGCGGGACCGCTCGGATGGATGCACGGACCCGGGCGGATGATTCACGGCGGGGCGCGGTTCGGTGCGGGTGAACCGTTCGAGGCGGGACGCGACCGGTTGGCCGGCCGACGCGGGGCGGGGCCAACGAGGGGGGGCGCGGGCCGCCGGAGCGTTTCTGCGCCAACGGGTTGCGCTCCCCGCGCGGGTGGCGCGCCCGTGGCGGGGCGTGCTACCTTGGTTCGTCGTCCGGCATTAGATGAGGAGTCCCGGGAACGACCCCTCATCGGGCGCAGCCGCGCCGCCGGTCACACGGTGGTTCGAATCCACCGCGGACCATTGCCCTCGGAGAAGCCCACCGTCCATGTCGGTGTCCGTCCAGGAACTCATCCAGCACCAGCTGCTGCCGCGCGTCTCCAAGCCCAATCGCTATCTGGGCCACGCGCTGGGCGAGGCGCCGAAGCCGTTGGACTCGGCGGACGTCCGTGTGCTGATCGCGTTCCCCGACGCCTACGAGATCGGGCTCTCCAATCTGGGCATCCGCATCCTGCACAACGTGCTCAACGCGCGGCCCGACACCGCCTGCGAACTCACGTTCGCGCCGTGGCCCGACGCCGAGGCCGAGATGCGTCGCCTGGGCATCCCGCTGTTCTCGCTCGACTCGCACGCGCCCGCCTCGCGCTTCGACGTGCTCGGGTTCTCGCTGCAGTACGAGCTGCAGTACACCAACGTGCTCATGATGCTCGACCTCGCGGGCGTGCCGCTGCACGCGGTCGATCGCGACATGAGTCATCCGCTCGTGATCGCCGGCGGCGCGCAGGCGTTCAGCCCCGAGCCCATGGCCGAGTTCATCGATGCGTTCGTGATCGGCGACGGCGAGGAGGTCATCCACCGCGTCGTGGACCTGGTCAAGCGCGGCAAGCAGGAGGGCTGGTCGCGGCCCACGCTGCTGCGCCACCTCGCACACGTGCCCGGCACCTACGTGCCGAGCGGCTACACCGCGCACGCCACGGTCGAGGGCTGGCAGGTGCCGCGCGCCGTGCCCGGGTTCCCCGAGCGCGTGTTCTCCACCTACGTGAAGGAACTCAAGCCCGAGTACTACCCGCCCATGCCGCTGCTGCCGGTGGGCGAGATCACGCACGACCGACTCTCGGTCGAGGTCATGCGCGGTTGCACGCGCGGCTGCCGCTTCTGCCAGGCGGGCATGATCAACCGGCCCGTGCGCGAGAAGCCGGCGCAGCAGGTGGTGGGTGAGGTGCTGCGCGGTCTGCAGAGCACCGGGCTCGAGGAGGTCTCGCTCATCTCGCTGAGCACGACCGACCACACCCAGATCGTCGAGCAGGTCAACGCGCTCGCCGATCTGCTGTGCCCCACGCGCGTGCAGCTGTCGCTGCCCTCGACGCGGCCCGACAACGTGCCCGTGGACGTGGCGCGCCGCATCGCCGCGCAGAAGAAGGGCACCATCACGCTGGCGCCCGAGGCGGGCAGCCAGCGCATGCGCAACGTCATCAACAAGAACCACACCGAGGCCGAGTTGCTCGCCTCGGTCGCGACCGCGGCCCGCGAGGGCTACACGGGCGCGAAGTTGTACTTCATGTGCGGGCTGCCCACCGAGACCGACGACGATCTGCGCGCCATCCTCGACCTGGGGCACAAGGCGTGGCAGGCCGCGCGCGAGGCCGGCAACAAGGGCTTCCGCGTCACCGTGAGCGTGTCCCCGCACGTGCCCAAGCCGCACACGCCGTTCGCGTGGGCCGCGCAGGTGGACACCGACGAGCTCAACCGCCGGCTGGGCGTGTTGCGCGAGGCCGTCAAGGGCAAGCCCATCACGCTCAAGTACCGCGACGCCGAGACGAGCCTGCTCGAGGGCGTGTTCACGCGCGGCGACCGCCGTCTGGGCGCGGTCATCGAGGACGCGTACCGCCGCGGCTGTCGCTTCGACGCGTGGAGCGAGCACCTGCGCTACGCGACCTGGCTCGACGTGTTCGCGACGCACGACGTCGACCCGGAGCGCTACCTCATCGAGCGCGACCCCGAGGTCGAGCAGCCGTGGGACGTCGTGCAGTCGCCCGTGACCAAGAAGTTCCTCGTCCGTGACCTGCGCCGCGCGGAGGCCGCCGGCGTGCTCGATGACTGCCGCCTCGAGGACGTGTGCTTCGCGTGCGGTGTCGTGGACTGCAACCAGCGACCGTGGGTGCGCGAACCCCACGCGCCGCTCGATCTCGATCAGGCACTCGCCACGCTTCCGGCGCCCGCGTACGGCCGCCGCACCCGGACCCCGGGTCGCGGCAACGGCTCGTCCGCGACCGCGGGCGGCGTGGCCACCAGTACACGCTTCCGGGTGGCGTTCGAGAAGGGGGCGTCCATGCGCTTCCTCTCGCACCTGGATCTCATGCGCACCTGGGAGCGGGCACTGCGCCGCTCCGGGCTGCCGCTCGCGTTCACCCAGGGGCATCATCCGCATCTCAAGATGTCGTTCGGGCCTCCGTTGCCACTGGGATTTCGTTCACGGGCCGAGGTGTTCGACCTCGAGCTCAGCCGGCCGCCGGGCGTCGACCTCACCGAGAGGTTGAACGCCGTGCTGCCGGATGGGCTCCGGGTCACGGGCACGCGGCCCATCCTCTTCAGGAATCCCTCGCTCATGAGCCAGTTGGAGGGGGCCAGCTACCGGGTGCGATTCCCGGGCAGCTACCTCGCCGAGGCCGGGATCGCTCCCGGCCGACTGCTCGCGGAGCTCGCGGACCGCATCACGCGCCTCATGGCGCAGGATGTGGTGCTCGTGCGCCGGAGGAGCGAGGACAAGGCACGCGAATTCGACGCCAAGCCTTCGATCGCGGCGATCCTCGCCAGTGCGGACGAGTCCCCGGCGGTGCTGGACCTGCACCTGCGCTTCACTCTGCGCGCGTCAGCCCGGCCCGACGATGTGCTCGCCCTGCTGGTCCCCGAAGCCGACCCACGCACCGCGGATGTGGAACGCACCGCGCTGTGGGCGGACCGGGAGGGGGAACGGTCGGACCCGTTCCGCCTGTTGTCGCCACGCTAGGCCGGCTCGCATCGCGCGTCCGGGAAGGACGCTCGTGAAGCAGCGCATCATCATCAACGCGGACAAGTACGAGACCCGCGTCGCCATCCTCGAGCACGACGAGCTCGCCGAGCTGTTCGTCGAGCGCGCCGATCAGCGCCGCAACGTCGGCGACATCTACAAGGCGCGCGTCAACGCCGTGCTGCCCGGCATGCAGTCGGCGTTCGTGGACATGGGTCTGCCCAAGACCGGCTTCCTGCACGCCTCGGATCTGTCCGAGTCGTTGTCCATGATGGACGACCTGTCGGACGCCGACGAGGCCAACGGCGACACCAAGCGCCGCCGCCGCGCGCCGGTGCCCAAGATCGAGGACCACCTCAAGAAGGGCCAGGAGATCCTGGTCCAGATCACCAAGGAGTCCATCGGCACCAAGGGGCCGCGCGTGACGCAGCAGGTCAGCCTGCCGGGTCGCTTCTGCGTGCTCATGCCGGGCGTGGACCACATCGGCGTCTCGCGCCGCATCGAGGAGCGCGCCGAGCGGCAGCGCATCAAGGCCATCATCTCGGACCTCAAGCCGGCCAACGTGGGCGTGATCGCGCGCACCGTGGGCGAGGGCAAGGGCGACGCCGAGTACGCGGCCGACATCAAGCACCTGTCGCGCCTCATGCAGAAGATCGAGAAGAAGGCGCAGAGCGTGCGCGCCCCCGCGCTCGTGCACCGCGAGCTCGAGATGGCCGCCAGCCTCATCCGCGACCTGTTCACCGAGGAGGTCGAGGAGGTCTTCATCGACGATCCCGATTCGTTCGCGGAGATCCAGGCCTACCTCAAGGCCGTGAGCCCCGAACTGGCGGATCGCGTCAAGCACTACAAGGGCAAGTCGCCGATCTTCGACGCGTTCGGCATCGAGCCGCAGATCGAGAAGACGTTCGAGCGCAAGGTGTGGCTCAAGAAGGGTGGCTACATCTGCATCGACCACGCCGAGGCGCTCGTCGCCATCGACGTGAACACCGGCCGCTTCACGGGCAAGAAGAACCAGGAAGAGACCATCTTCCGCACCAACATGGAGGCCGCCGTCGAGGTGCCGCGCCAGCTGCGACTGCGCGACATCGGCGGCATCATCGTCGTGGACTTCATCGACATGGAGTCCGAGTCCAACAAGCGCGCCGTGCTCGACACGCTGCGCGGCGAGCTCCGCAAGGATCGCGCCCGCACCAAGGCGTTCGCGGTCAGCGATCTGGGCCTCGTCGAGATGACGCGGCAGCGCGAGCGCTCGTCGCTGCTGCACTACTACACCGAGGACTGCCCGACCTGCGGTGGCCTGGGCAAGGTGGCGAGCAGCGAGACCATGCTGGTCAAGCTCGAGCGCGCCATGCGTCGCGTCAACGCGATCGGCGGCACCAAGCGCATCACCGTCAAGGTGGCGCCGGAGGTGGCGCTGTACTTCGTCGAGACCGAGGCGCGGCGCTTCGCCGAGCTCGAGAAGCGCTTCAAGCTCCAGGTGGACCTCAAGGACGATCCGCAGCTCAAGAAGGGCGAGATGACGGTGTTCGACGACAAGAAGCAGGACCTGACCAAGCAGGTCGTCGGCGCCACGCTCGGCACGTAGTCGCCGCGCGGCACGCCCCGGTACGACACGCGCCCGTGACCCTCGTGGTCACGGGCGCGTCGTGTTCCCGCCGTGGCGTCCGCGCTACCTGCGCAGCACGCGGAACGACAGCGGGCGCTGCAGACGCTCGAAGCCCGAGCGCGACGGGTGCTCCATCTGCGCGATGACGCGCTCGAGCGGTCGCATGCGGTTGAGTTCCGCGATCAACGCGCGGTCGGCGGGCGGGCCGTCGACCACCAGGATCACGCGCAGCGGACCGCCCACCAGGTTCCACGCGGCGAGCGCCTCGCGCGTCGGCGGCCAGCCGGGCAGGAGCACCACGATCTCGGCGCCCTCGGGGATGACCGACTGCTGCAGGGGCCGCAGGGCGGCGTAGCCGCTCGGCCATTCGGGCAGCGCGACGAGCACCTGGCGCAGGCCGGTCACGTACGCCAGCTCGTTGAGGTCGGCCGCGTTCGGCAGCCGGCGCATGACGACGTGCGTGCCGAACCCGTAGTCCGAGTCCAGCAGCAGGGGGGCGCACAGCGGATCGTCCGGGTCGGCCTCGCGCACGCGGGGGGCGGGAGCGGCGGCGGCCGAGTCCGCGGGCGTGCCGGCCCCGGCGGCGGTGGCCGCGCCCAGGAGCAGGGTGGCGAGGGTCAATGCGGCCAAGGGGTTGCGGGGCATGAGGGCCTTTCCGAAGGGGCCGGGGTGGGGCGGGGTCGGACAGCGCGGCGCGATTGACACTGCCCGCGTCCGCATGGTACAAAATCCCGCTTCCTGTTCCACCCTCCGACCGCCCGGTCGGGGGTGAGACCGCCCCGTCGTGGGGTGGTCATGTCCGTTCGGCGCGCGGGAGTCGACCCCGACGCTGCCCAAGGAGTCTTCGTTCCATGTACGCGATCGTGCACATCTCCGGCGTCCAGACCAAGGTCACGCCGGATGCGGTCCTCGACGTGCCGCGCCTGTCCGGCGAGCCCGGCGCCAATCTCCAGTTCGATCAGGTCCTCCTGATCGGCGATGGCGACAAGATCGCCGTGGGCCGTCCCACGGTGAAGGGCGCCACCGTCTCGGCGCAGATCGTCGAGCATCTGCGCGGCGAGAAGGTCAAGATCTTCAAGTTCAAGCGTCGGCGCGAGTACCGTCGCCGTCGCGGCTACCGTGACGACCTCACGCGCATCCGCGTGACGTCGATCTCGGCCTGATCGAGAGAAGGGGAGAACCACCACCATGGCTCACAAAAAAGGCCAGTCCTCGACCAAGAACGGCCGTGACTCGGAAGCCAAACGACTCGGCGTGAAGAAGTTCGGCGGTGAGATCGTCCGTGCGGGCAGCATCCTCGTGCGTCAGCGCGGCACGGTCATGTTCCCCGGCGCCAACGTCGGCATCGGCAAGGACGACACCCTCTTCGCGTTGATCGACGGCAAGGTCGAGTTCGGCCGTGTCGGTCGCACGCGCAAGAAGGTCAACGTCATGCCGGTCGCGGCCTCGACGAACTAGTCTTCTGCTGCACCCGGAAGTCACCGCCGCCGCCGGTCCTCGTTGACCGGCGGCGGCGTTGTGTTGCTCCAGACGCGGTCGTCCGCCCCACGCCCCATCCCGGCGCGTGGCGGGGCCGCTGAACGCGGAGGGATCCCGTGAAGAACAAGGTCACCGTCATCGGCGCCGGTAACGTCGGCGCGAGCACCGCCCTGTACATCGCGGAGCGCGGCCTCGCCGACGTGACGCTCATCGACCGCCCCGAGATGGACGGCATGCCGCAGGGCAAGGCCCTCGACATGGAGGAGGCCGCCCCGCTGTGGCACAAGGGCGTGCGCATGACCGGCTCGACGAACCTGGCCGACGTGGCCGGTTCGGACGTCGTGGTCATGACGGCCGGCTTCCCGCGCAAGCCGGGCATGTCGCGCACCGACCTGCTCAAGGCGAACGCCGACATCATCAAGCCCGCCGCCGAGGCCGTGAAGCAGTACGCCCCGAACGCGATCGTGGTCGTGGTCACCAACCCGCTCGACGTCATGGCGTGGTACTTCGCGCACATCACCGGCTTCCCGGCGAACCGCGTCATCGGCATGGCCGGCATCCTGGATTCGGCCCGCTTCCGCGCGTTCCTGGCGATGGAACTGGGCGTCTCGGGCGCCGACATCCAGGCCATGGTGCTGGGCGGCCACGGCGATTCCATGGTGCCCGTGACCAAGTACACGGTCGCCGGTGGCATCCCGGTCGAGGAGCTCATCCCGGCCGATCGCCTCGCGCAGATCGTGCAGCGCACGCGCGACGGCGGCGCCGAGATCGTGAAGCTGCTCAAGACGGGTTCGGCCTACTACGCGCCGGCCATGTCGGCCGTCGAGATGGTCGAGGCCATCCTGCTCGACCAGAAGCGGCTCGTGCCGTGCTCGGTCGCGCTGAACGGTGAGTACGGGCTCAAGGACCTGTTCATCGGCGTGCCGATCGTGCTGGGTGGCAAGGGCGTCGAGAAGATCGTCACGCTCAAGCTGTCCGACGCCGACCAGGCGGCGCTGAACAAGTCGGCCAAGGACGTCGCCGACATGATCGCGGAGCTCAAGAGCTGAGCCCACCTCCGCGAGGTGCCCTCGGCCGCCCCCGCGCGTTCCCGCGCGGGGGCGGTTCCGTTTCGTGTCCGCCCCGCGGCCGCCCCCCGCAGCGCGAGGGGGCGAGGGGACGGTCCCGTGCGGGGGCCCGGCCCACGGACGCGATTCGGGGTTCGACCGGGTGGGGCATTCCTGCTAGTCTGCACTCCCGTGCAAACGGGACCTCTGGAATCCAGCCGCGCCGTACTGGGTGTCATCCCCGCCCGCTACGGCGCGTCGCGTTTCCCCGGTAAGCCCCTCGCGATGCTGTGGGGCAAGCCGATGCTCCGGCACGTCTGGGAGCGCGCCCGTGCGGCGCAGGGGCTGGACGAACTGGTGGTCGCGACCGACGACGATCGCATCGCCGAGGCGGCCCGGTCCTGGGGCGCCACGGTCGAGATGACGTCGCCGTCGTGCGCCAGCGGCACCGACCGCGTCGCCGAGGTGGCGCGCACGAGGCCGTGGGCACAGGTGGTGCTGAACCTCCAGGGCGACGAGCCCGAGCTCGAGACCGGCGCGGTCACGCGCCTCGTGACGGCGATGCGTGCGGACGCATCGGTGCGCATGGGGACGATCGCGCACCACGAGCCCGATCTCGAGGCCATGGCGTCGGAGAACGTGGTCAAGGTGGTGGTGGACGACGCGGAGTTCGCGCTGTACTTCAGTCGCGCGGATCTCGCGGCCGCGTCCAAGGGTGGGCCGGCGCTGCGGCACGCGGGCGTGTACGCGTTCCGTCGCGACCTGCTCATGGAGTTCGCGTCGTGGCCGCCGGGGCGGTTGGAGCTGGCGGAGCGTCTGGAGCAGCTGCGCGCGGTCGAGCGCGGTGTGCGCATCAAGGTCGTGCGGGGGGAGCGTCCGTTCGCGGGCGTGGACACCCCCGAGCAGATGGCGGCGCTCGAGCGCCGCGGGCCGCCACCGGCGGTCTGACCCGGTCGTCGTCGTCGATTCGTTCGCGTTCGATTCTCGTGGAAGTGCGTCGTCCCCTCGTTCATGTCGTTCCCGTCGCACGGGCCGGACCCCAAGGAGAGAGGCCATGGCCAAGATCGTCGTCGTGACCGGTGGTGTGGTGTCGTCGCTCGGCAAGGGCATCGCCGCGGCGTCGCTGGCGCTGCTGCTCAAGCAGCGCGGGTTCCGGGTCACCATCCAGAAGCTGGATCCGTACCTCAACATCGATCCGGGCACGATGAGCCCGTTCCAGCACGGCGAGGTGTTCGTCACCGACGACGGTGCCGAGACCGACCTCGACCTG
>CAZZLY010000028.1:6446-31769 GCA_964655175.1 uncultured bacterium | reverse complement strand
CGTTCGCGGTCTCGCCGGCCGCCGCCGCCTCGCTCGCGTTCACCACGCAGCCCTCGGACGTCGTCGCCGGTGCGGCGATCGCGCCCGCGATCGCGGTGACCGCGCACGACGCGTTCGGCAACGTGGTGCCCGGTGTGTCCGTCACGATGAGCCTGGCCGGCACCGGCACGCTCGGTGGCGATGCGACCGTCGTGACCGACTCGCTCGGTGTCGCCACCTTCCACGCCGCCTCGGTGGACCTCGTCGGCGACAAGACGCTGAGCGCGACCGCGGGGCTGCTCACCGCCACCAGCGCTTCGTTCACCGTCTCGCCGGCCGCCGCCGCCTCGCTCGCGTTCACGACGTCGCCCTCGGACGTCGTCGCCGGCGTCGCCCTGTCGCCCGCCGTTCAGGTGAGCGCGCACGACGCGTTCGGCAACGTGGTCCCCGGCGTGTCCATCGCGCTCGCGCTCGACGGCACCGGCACGCTGACCGGCGGTGCCGCCCTCGCCACCGATGCCACGGGCACGGCGACCTACCCCGCCGTCTCGGTGGACCTCGTCGGCCGCAAGACGCTCACCGCGACCGCGGGCCCGCTCCGCGCGACGAGCAGCGCGTTCACGGTCTCACCTGCGGCCGCGGCCTCGCTCGCCTTCTCGACGCAGCCTTCGGCAGTGGTCGCCGGTGTCGCCATCGCGCCCGCGGTGACGGTCGTCGCGCACGACGCGTTCGGCAACCTCGTGCCCGGCACGTCGATCGCGCTGTCGCTCAATGGCACGGGCACGCTGGTCGGCGGGACGGCCGTGGCGACGGACTCCCTCGGTCTCGCGGCGTACGCGGAGCTGAACGTGGATCGCGTGGGCGCCAAGTCGCTGACCGCGACCGCGGGCCTGCTCAGCGCCACGAGCGCTTCGTTCACCGTGTCGCCGGCCGCCGTCGCCTCGCTGGCGTTCACGACGCCGCCCTCGGACGTCGTCGCGGGCGTCGCGATCGCGCCCGCGGTCGAGGTCGTCGCGCACGACGCGTTCGGCAACGTCATCCCGAGCGCGCCCGTCGCGCTGACGCTCAACGGTGGCGGCTCGCTCCTCGGCCGCACGAGCACGGTGACGGACACGAGCGGCGTGGCGCGCTGGGACTCGCTCTCGGTGGACCTCGCCGGTGCCAAGTCCCTGACCGCGGCGAGCGGCCTCGTGACGATCACCAGCCCCGGGTTCACCGTGTCGCATGCGGACGCCGCCTCGCTCGCGTTCACGACGCAACCGTCGCACGCCGTCGCCGGCGTGGCGCAGGCGACCGCCGTGACCGCGCACGACGCTTTCGGGAACACGGTTCCCGGCCTCGCGATCGCGCTCACGTTGAACGGCACCGGGACGCTCACGGGTGGCGCCGACGTTGTGACCGACGCGAACGGTGTGGCCGCCTTCGATGCCGTGTCCGTGGACCTCGCCGGCCGCAAGACGGTCACCGCGATCGCGGGCCCGCTCACGGCCACGAGCTCCTCGTTCACCGTCTCGCCCGCGGTCGCCGCGTCGCTCGCGTTCGCGACGTCGCCGTCGGACGTCGTCGCCGGTGTGGCGATCGCGCCCGCGGTCAACGTCATCGCACGCGACGCGTTCGGCAACGTCGTGCCGGGTCTGTCGATCGCGCTCGCGCTCGAGGGCGCAGGCGTGCTCACCGGCGGCGTGGCCGTCGCGACCGACTCGACCGGCATCGCGACCTTCCCGGCGCTCACGGTCGATCGCGTGGGCGCCCCGTCGCTCACCGCTTCGGCGGGGCTGTTGAGCGTCACGAGCACGTCGTTCCACGTGTCGCACGCCTCCTTGGCCACGCTCGCGTTCGTGACGCCGATCGCCGACGTCGTCGCCGGCGTCGCCATGACGACCGACGTGCAGGTCGTCGCGCACGACGCGTTCGGCAACGTCGTCCCCGGCGCCACGGTCGCGCTCGCACTCGAGGGCCTCGGCACGCTGTCGGGCGGCCTCACGGCGACCAGCGATTCGCTCGGACTCGCGTCGTTCACGGCCCTGTCGGTGGACCGTTCCGGTGCCCGCCGCCTGCGTGCCACGAGCGGCGCGGTGCTCGCGACGAGCGCCACGTTCCAGGTCTCGCCCGCCCCCGCAGCGCTCCTCACGTTCGCGACCGAACCCGGCGACGGTGTCGCCGGTGTCGCCCTGAGCCCCGCGGTGCGCGTCGTCGCGCACGACGCGTTCGGCAACGTCGTGCCGGGCCTGCGCGTCGCGCTCGCGCTCAACGGTCTCGGCGTCCTCACGGGCGGCGGCCCCCTCGCGACGGACGCCGATGGTAGCGCCACGTTCGACGCGCTCGCGATCGACCTCGTGGGTGCCAAGACGCTCACGGCTTCATCCGATGCGCTCACCTCGACGAGCGCGACGTTCACGATCGCGGCGGGTCCCGTCGCGACGCTCGCGTTCGGCACGCCGCCGAGCGACGTCGTCGCGGGCGACGTGGTGACGCCCGCGGTGCGCATCGAGGCGCTGGACGCGTTCGGCAACCCCGTGCCCGCGGCCCCGGTCTCGCTCACGCTGGACGGCGCGGGCGTGCTCACGGGTGGCGGCGCGACTCCGACCGACTCGCTGGGCTCGGTGACGTTCGCGACGCTCGCGATCGATCGCGCGGGCGCCAAGACGATCACCGCGCATGCCGGTGTGGTCTCCGCCACGAGCCCCGCGTTCACGGTGCGCGCGGGCGAACCTTCCCAGATGACGTTCCTGACCGCGCCCACGACCGTGGTCGCCGGACGTGCGATCGCACCCGCGGTGCGCGTCGCCGTGACCGACGCGTTCGGCAACCCCGTGACCGGCGGCGTGATCACGCTGTCCGTGCTCGGCGAAGCGACGCTCGTGGGCGGTGGCACGATGGCGAGCGACTCGAGCGGTGTCGCCACCTTCGCGGCCCTGAGCCTCGAGCGGGCCGGTCGGCACGCGCTGCTCGCCACGAACGGTACGCACACGGCGATCAGCGATTCGTTCACGGTGGTCGCCGCCGAAGCCTCGTCGCTGACGTTCGCGGTCCCGCCGTCGGCGGTGGTCGCCGGTGCGACGATGACCCCCGCCGTGCAGGTCCTGGCGCAGGATGCGTTCGGCAACCGCGTCGCCGGAGCCGCGGTCGCGCTCACGCTCGAGGGTGCGGGCACGCTCAGCGGCGGTTCGGCCTCCACCACCGACGCCGACGGTCTGGCCACGTTCCCCACGCTGACGATCGACCGCATCGGCCCGCACGCGCTGCTCGCCGCGAGCGGCGCGCTCTCGACCACGAGTGCCGACTTCCAGGTGTCCGCCGCCTCGCTCGCGTCCCTCGCGTTCACGACGCCGCCCACGGACGTCGTCGCGGGTGCGCCCGTGTCCCCTGCCGTCGCCGTCGTCGCGCACGATGCCCACGGCAATCCCATCGTCGCGGCCCCGGTCTCGCTCACGCTCGACGGCGCCGGGGTCCTCACCGGCGATTCGGCGGGTACGACCGACAGCCTCGGCGTCGTGGTGTTCGCCGCACTCGCCATCGACCGCTCGGGTCCGCACACCCTCACCGCCGCGAGCGGCGCGATCACCGCGGTGAGCCCGAGCTTCTCGGTGACGCCGGAGCGCGCCGCCTCGCTCGCGTTCGTCACCTCGCCCTCGGACGTGATGGCCGGCACGGCGATCCGCCCGGCGGTCGCCCTGCTCGCACAGGACCGGTTCGGCAACGCGGTCCCCGGAGCCTCCGTCACGGTCGCCCTCGTCGGTGCGGGCACGCTCGCCGGCGGCGAGGCGAGCATCACCGATGCCCAGGGGCGCGTCGCGTTCCCGTCGCTCACGCTGGATCGCATGGGCGTCAAGACGCTGTTCGCGGCCCTCGACACGATCACGGCGACGAGCCTCCCGTTCACGGTCGCTCCGGCCCCGGTCGCGACGCTCGCGTTCCTCGGCGCGCCGGCGACGACGATCGCGGGCGAACCGCTCGCGCCGATCGCTCGACTGCAGGCCGAGGACCGCTTCGGCAATCCCACCCTCGGCACGCCCGTGGCGCTCACGCTCGAGGGCACGGGCACGCTCACCGGCGCGGGCACGTCGCTCACGGATTCGCTCGGTCGCGTCGCGTTCACCGATCTGCGCGTGGACCTGGCGGGCCTCAAGCGTCTGCGCGCCACGAGCGCCGCGGTCGTCGCCCAGAGCGACACGTTCTCGATCGTGAACGCGGGGCTCGCGACGCTGGACTTCGCAGTGCCGCCGAGCGACGTCGTCGCCGGTACGACGATGACGCCCGCCGTGCAGGTGCGACTGAGCGACCGCTTCGGCAACGCTGTTCCCCACACGCCGGTGATCCTGTCCCTGCTCGGCGAGGGCACGCTGCTGGGCGGTGGCGAGCGCGCGTCCGACGCCAACGGTCTCGCGATCTTCGATTCGCTGACGCTGGATCGCGTGGGCGTGCACCAGCTGGTCGCCGCGAACGGCGCCACGTCGGTGACGAGCGCGTCGTTCAACGTGCTCACCGCGCCGGCGGCCGCGCTCACGTTCGTCGTCGCGCCCGTGACCACGGTCGCAGGCGCCGCGATCGCGCCCGCCGTGCAGGTGCGTGCGAACGACGCCTTCGGCAATCCGGTCGTCGGCCTGCCCATCGCGCTCGCCACCAACGGTGCGGGGACGCTCGCCGGCGGCGCTGCCGTGCCGTCCGACGCGAACGGCGTGGCGACGTTCGCGGGGCTGCGCCTCACGGTCGCGGGCACGCATGCGCTGGTCGCCTCGAGCGGCACGTTGACGGCGACGAGCGCCACCTTCGGCATCGTGCCGGCGGCCGCGCGCAGCATGGCGTTCACCGTCGCGCCGACCGGGACCACGGCCGGTTCGACCCTCGCTCCGGCGGTGCAGGTCAAGGTGAGCGACGTCCACGGCAACGGCGTGCCCGGTACGAACGTGTCGCTCACGCTCACCGGCGGCGGCACGCTCACCGGCACCGCGAGCACGGCGACCGGGACCGATGGCGTCGCCGCGTTCGCGAACCTGAACGTGGACCTGGCCGGCAACCACACCCTGGTCGCCCAGAGCCCGGGGCTGACGCTCGTCGCGAGCCCGACCTTCGCGATCACGCCCGCAGCGGCCCGCACGCTCGCGTTCACGACGCAGCCCGCGAACACGGCCGCCGGTGCCACGATCACGCCGGCGGTGCGCGTGCGCGTGACGGACGCGTTCGGCAACGGCGTCGCGAACACGAGCGTCACCGTGGCCATGAGCGATGCCGCCGTGCTCACGGGCACGCTCACGGCGACCAGCAACGCGGCGGGCTTCGCCACCTTCGGTACGCTCGCGACGACCGTGGCCGGCCCGCACACCTTGACGGCCACGAGCGGGGTCCTCACGCCCGCCATCAGTGCCTCGTTCACGATCGCGAGCGGCGGCGTCGCCTCGCTCGCCTTCGCGGCCTCGCCCCTCGACGCCGTCGCCGGCACGACGCTCGCCCCGGCGGTGCAGGTGCGTGCGAGCGACGCGTACGGCAACCGCGTCGCGGGCGGCCTCGTCTCGCTCTCGCTCACGGGCGGCGGCACGCTCGCGGGTCCCACGACGATCGCCTGCGACAGCACGGGCCTCGCCCACTTCAACGGCCTGTCGGTGGATCGCGCCGGTGCGCACACGCTCGTGGCGACGCTCGGTACGGTCACGGCCACGAGCGCCACGTTCACGATCGCGCCGGCCGCGCCCGCCACGTTGGCGTTCGCGGTCGAGCCGAGCGACGCGGTCGCGGGCGCCGCGCTCGCGCCCGCGGTGCAGGTGCGCGTGACCGATGCGTTCGCGAACCTCGTCCCCGGCGCCCCGGTCGTGCTCGCGCTGGCGGGTGCGGGGACGCTGACCGGGGCCGACACCGTGCGCACCGATGCGCTGGGCCTGGCGCGTTTCGCCGGGCTGCGCGTCGCACAGGTCGGCACGCACACGCTCGTCGCCACGCACGCCTCGCTCAGTGCCACGAGCCGCGGCTTCGCGATCCGCGCGGCGGGCCCCGCCTCGCTGGAGTGGTGGGCGCAGCCCTCCGACGTCGGCGTCGCGGCCGCGATCGCTCCCGCGGTGCAGGTCCGGGTGCTCGACGCGTACGGCAACGTCGTGCCGGCAGCACCGGTGGCGCTGTCACTCTCGGGTGCCGGCACGCTCGTCGGCGGCTCGGCCACCAGCGATGCGCTGGGCATCGCCCACTTCGCCTCGCTGACCGTGGACCGCGCCGGTGTGGCGAGCCTCGTGGCGACCAGTGGCACCGCGACGAGCGCGACCAGCGCGTCGTTCACCGTGTCGTGCCCGACGCTCGCGCTGTCCTCGCTCGGCACGGACTCGCTCAGCGCGGGCGTGACGTTCACGCGCAAGCTCGCGACCACCGGCGGCGTGGCACCCTACGCCTATCACGTCTCGCTCGGTACGCTGCCGGCGGGCCTGTCGCTCGCCTCGACCGGCGAGCTCACCGGACAGGCCACGACGCCGGGCACGCAGACGTTCACGGTCACTTCGACCGACGCCTACGCGTGCACGGTCGAGCGCCGCTACACGCTCACCGTGATCGCGGTGCCGAACGCCATCGGCGACCTCACCGTGACGCGCGCGGCGGGTCCGGGCGATGGGGATGGCACGATCGGCCTGCGTGTCGTGTTCACGCCGTCGCCGTCCGCGACGCAGATCGAGGTCTGGCGTGCGCCGTTCGGGGGCTATCCGCGCTACGACGAGGCCGGCGGCTGCGATCCGCTCGTCAGCGTGTATCCGCCCGGCGCGCCGTGGGTGCGCACCGCGATCACCGCGAGCGGTCAGATCGACGAGACGGCGGATCGCGACGCGTGGTCGTACGTCGTGTTCCAGAAGAACGCACTGGGCCAGATCTCGGCGGCGTCCAACCACACCGTGCCCATGCCCAACTACCGCCTCGGCGACAACTCGACGGGCTTCGCCATCGGCAAGGGTGACAACCGTGTGGACTTCGCCGACCTGTCGCTTCTGGGCGCGCACTACGGTGTCAGCGGCGCGGCGCTGGCGGCGGACAGCGTCCAGTACCTCGACGTGGGTCCGACGCTCGACCACACGCTCAAGTGCCGCCCGACGACCGACGGTCGCGTGGACTTCGAGGACCTGGCGGTGCTCGCGACGGAGTTCGGCAACGACGCCGGTCTGACCTCGTTCGCGCCGCAGGCGAACGGCATGCTCCACCGTGCGCAGGGCACGGAGCGCGTCTCGTACGACGCGCCCGACCAGGTGCACGCGGGCGAGACGTTCGCGGTCACGGTCACGATCGAGGGCGCCGGTCGCCTGCAGGCGATCAGCACGCAGCTGACGTGGGACGCCTCGGTGGCCGAGCCGCTCGCGATGGAACCGTCGGATTGGGTCGCGGCGCAGGGCGGTCTGGTGCTCTCGTCGCGTCCGGGCAACGTGGACGCCGCCCTGTTGGGCGTGCGCGAGCACGGCTTCGTGGGTCAGGGCACGCTCGCCACCGTGCGGTTCCGGGCGCGCCGCGACGGCGCCCCGGCGATCCAGCTGGGCGCGGTGGACGGCCGCGACGCCGCCAATCGTCCGCTGGCCTCGGAGCTCCTCCAAGTGGCGCAGCGCGAGCTGCTGCCGACGCAGACCGTGCAGTTCGCGCCGACGCCGAATCCGTCGCGCGGCGAGGCCACGCTGTCGTTCGCGCTCGCCAAGCCGGGTCGCGTCGAGTTCGACCTGTACGGGGTCGATGGTCGGCACGTGCGGTCGTTCGCGAACGGCCCGCACGCGGCCGGCACCTTCACGCTGCGCTGGACCGGCGACGACGACCAGCACCATCGCGTCGCGCCGGGCGTGTACTTCGCGCGCCTCGTCACGCCCGACCACCGTTCGACCCGTCGCATCGTGGTGCTGCCGTGATCACCCGCGCCTGCGGCACCGTGCTCGCGGTATGGACGCTGCTCGCGGCCCGTCCGACGTGGGCCGCGATCCACGTCGACGTCACGCCCGGCTCGACGCAGGTCGTGACCGGTCAGGAGTTCGACGTCACGCTGTCGCTCGCCGCGAGCGGTTCCCCGTTCAACGCGTTCGAGTTCGTGCTCGGCTACGATCCGACCTCGCTGCAACTGCTGCCCGCCACCCCGAGCAAGTCGCAGGAGGGCTGCCTCGTGACGGGTGGCTGCAGCACCGCGTGCGGGAGCACGTTCCATCAGTTCCAGGCCGCCGGCGACAGCGTCGTGGTGACCGACGTGCTCCTGTGCAGCAAGGTCGTGGTCACCGGCCCCGGCTCACTGTACCGCCTGCGGTTCCGTGCCCTGGCCGGACGCACGCCGCAGACGACGATCACGCTGCGCCGCGTGCGGTTCTCGAACGCGGGCCTGATCGTCCCCGAGGTGACGGGCGGGCAGGCGACGATCCTGGATCCCGCGCTGCTCGGTGTGGGCGACGGACCGTCGCGCGACGCCACCCTGCGTGTCGAACCGAATCCGTCCCGCGGCCGCGTCCAACTGGTGATCCCCGGCGACGTTCGCGGGCTCACCCGCGTGCAGATCGTGGACGCACAGGGTCGCACCGTGCGACGACTCGCGACCGCATGGACCCTGCCGGGCGCGCGTCTGGAATGGGACGGCACCGACGACGAGGGTCGCACGGTGCCGACGGGTGTCTATCTGGTGCGCCTCGACCACAGCGGTCGCGTGCACACGACGCGCGTCGTGCGCGTGCGCTGACGCGCCGTCAGGCGGCCGCGCGCCCCGGGCCGCGGCGGGCCACCCAGGTCCGGATGCTGCTCACCAGCGCGCGCAGGTCGTACGGCTTCGTGTGCACCTCGACCGCGCCGAGTTCGGTGGCCAGCAGACGATCGGTCACGCCGGTGCGCGCACTCAACACCACGATCGGGATCGCACGGCAGCGCTCGTCGGTCTGCACCGCGCGCAGCACCTTGTAACCGTCCATGCGCGGCAGCATGAGATCCAGCACGATCAGGTCCGGCAGCGACTGCCGCGCGAGCGCCAGCCCCTGTTCGCCATCGGTCGCCTGCAGCACCGAGAAGCCCTCGGCCTCGAGGCCGAAGGTGAGCACGGTCAGCAGATCGGGCTCGTCATCGACGATCAGGATGCGCGGCTTGGCGTCGGACATCGGCGGACCCCGGGGAGCGTGTGACGGGAACGGTGGACACCCCTGTCATCGGCCAGCCGGGCCTGCGGGATGAGCCCGGAATGCGCGCGCTAGCGACGGGTGAATCGCGCGCTGCGGCGCTGCTCCGCACCGGTGAGCACGTCCCGCACCCGGACGTCGAGCCGGTAGCGGCCGGGCGGCAGCGTCCCCGCCGGCACGCGCACGAACTGCCGCCGCACCGGGCCGAAGACCGTGTCCTCGCGGGTCACGCCCAGCCCCTGCCCCTCGCGCCGCGGGGCGAGCCAGCGCTGCAACCACACGCGCCGATCCTCCGAGACCGGTCGCACCTCGGTCTCGTACTCGAAGCGTCCCGGACCGTCCGGGCCCGCCGCGAGGTGATAGACCTCGAAGTAGGCGGTGAGCGACGCACCGTCCTCGACCACCGCTTCGGGGTCGGGCTCGAGCCGCACGGTGGGTTCCCCCGCGAGCGGCGTGCCGCAGGTGATGACGAGGTCGCTCACGGCGAGCGTCGAATCGGCGGGGCGCAGGGCGACGATCTCGCGCACGGCCCCCCGTCGCACGCCGTCGCGCAGACTCGCACCGACCACGTAATCGCCCGCGCGCAGTGAGGTCTCGAACGTGGCACTGCGCAATCCGGTCGCGTCGCAGGCCGAGGGCGACAGGGGGCGCCGCAGGCGCGCCACGGGTCGTGCGTTCGCGTCGAGCACGACGAACTCGGCGGTGAGCGAATCGGACGGCGAGCCGGGCGTCGTCACGGCCACGAACAGGCGCGGCGTGCCGTCCACCTGCTCGAACCGCGCGATCTGCGCGCGCACCTCGAGCGGGACCGCCCCCGGCGGCAGCGTCGGGAACACCCCGCGCAGGTCGTGCGTGGCGAGTTGCCCGGTCGCATCCACCGAATCCGCACGCGGGCGCGGATCGACGTCACCGTCGAGCGAGACGGGCAGCGTGTAGCGGTCCGAGAGCATCCGGTCGTGCAGCGTCACGGTCATGCCGAGCGACGGGTACTCCCACACCAGGACGTTGAGCGGGAACGCGATGTTGTTGCCCGCCCCCCGTCCCGGGTTGTCGCTGCGCAGCGGCACGCCCACCGGGTTGTACGTCGCGCGCTCCGGCGGACCGTAGCGCACGTACACCTCGCCGCGTTCGTCCCACGTCCGCAGGACGGGATCGTGGTAGAGCAGGTGGGCCTGCGTCACGCGCGACCAGTACTCGAGCTGCGCCTCGTTCTCGGGCGTGGCCAGATCGGGGTCGTGTTCGACCCAGAACGCGCGCACGAACGTCGTCCTCGCCTCGCCGTCGAGGCGCGCCAGTCGCGCCGTGTCCGCCTCGCTCGCGATCGGCGCCACGTCCTCGAACCGCTCGCGCAGGCTGCGCCGCACGCGCGCGAGGCCGTACCGGAACAGGCTGTCGGCGCGCTCGACGTGGCCGAGACGCCAATGCGCACTGCCCGCGGCCAAGGCGGCTTCGGCTGGCGAGCGGCCGGTGCGCTGCGCACCTTCCGCGGCCGCGAGCGCCTCACCCCAGCGCCCTCGCGTGCCCTCGAGCGCCGACAGTGCGAGCCAGGTGGGCGCATCGGTCGAATCGAGTCGCGCGGCGGCACGGTAGTGTTCGATGGCGCGTTCGATCGAGCGGGGTTCGACGTACTTGAGACCATCCCGCCGCCACGCGAGTGCGAGGCCACGGCGCGCGGCCGCATCCTGTGGGGCGAGCACGCTCGCCCGCTCCCACGTCTGCTGGGCGAGCCGCTGGAAGCCGGCCTCCTCGTAGGCACGCGCGAGCAGCACCTGCGCGTCGCCCCGCGTGGCATCGATCAGGACCGCCTGCTCGAGGTCGCGAATGGCCATGCGGCGGCCATCGATCGTGTGCTGGGCGAACCAGCGTCGCGCGTCGGCGACCAGTGCATCCACTCGCGAGCCGGGCGAAGCGGCGGCCACGGGCCCCGCGGGCAAGAGGACGAGGCACGCGACCACGAGGGACGCGGCACTCCGCACGAACAGCCTCGCGCGCCTCACGCGTCGTGCGATCATCGTGCGCCCGGTCCGCCTCAGCCCCGCCGGGACTTCGGTGGACTCGAGGAGGGTTCGTCGAGCGTGACGAGCACGTCGCCCGGGGGCGACTGACACGCGGGCTGCCCGGCGAGCGCGGACGGGCAGTGCTCGCAGCCGCTCGCCCGGCCGCGTCGGCGCACCGCGCGCAGCACGAGCCACGCCCCCGCGCCCAGCGCCACGAGCGTGGCGATCAGGTCCTGCACGCCGAACCCGCTCATGCCCCCAACCCCAGCAGGCGCCCGCCCTGATAGACCAGGAACGAGGCGATCCACGCGAGCGTGTTCATGAGCAGCAGCATGAGCAACGGCCAGCGCCACGAATCGGTCTCGCGCCGCACCACCGCGACCGTGGACATGCACTGACAGGCGAGCACGTAGAACACCATGAGGCTGATGCCGACGAGCGGCGTGTACGCGCGCTGCCCGGTGTCGGGATCGAGCGTCGTGCGCATGCGCTCGGCGAGCGACTGCGCCCCGGGTTCGCCATCGCCCAGATGCAGCACCGTGGCCATGGTGCTGACCATGACCTCGCGCGCGGCGAGCGACGTCACCAGACCGATGCCGATGCGCCAGTCGAAGCCCAGCGGTGCGATGACGGGCTCGATCGCACGCCCGACGCGTCCAGCGAACGAGTGCTCCAGACGCACCCCGGCCAACTCGCGTTCGGCCGCTTCGCGCGCCGCGTCGTCGCCCGCCGCGGTGGCGGCCGCGACCTGACGCTCGATCGGCGCCGACGCCGCGGTGTGCCGCGGGTACGAGCCCAGGAACCACAGGCAGATCGAGGTCGCCAGGATCACCGTGCCGGCCTTGCGCACGAACAGCAGCGACCGGTCGCGCACGCCCGGCAGCACCGTGCGCCACGACGGCATGCGGTACGGGGGCAGCTCCATCACGTAGAGCGGCTTGCCGCCGCGCAGCAGGGTGCGCTTGAGGATCGCCGCCACACCGATCGCCACCAGCACACCGAGCAGGTACATGCTGAACAGCACGAGCCCCGGCAGCGTGAACGGCCCGATCCAGCGGTGCGGCACGAACGCCCCGATGAGCAGCGCGTACACCGGGAGCCGCGCGCTGCACGACATGAACGGCGCGACCATGATCGTGGTGAAGCGGTCGCGACGGTTGTCGATCGTGCGCGTGGCCATGATGCCGGGGATCGCGCACGCGAACGACGACAACAGCGGGATGAACGCGCGGCCCGAGAGTCCGACGCGCCCCATGAGCCGATCCATGATGAACGCCGCGCGGGCCATGTAGCCGCTGTCCTCGAGCACGCTGATGAACAGGAACAGGATCGCGATCTGCGGGATGAACGTGAGCGTCGTGCCGACACCGGCGATCACGCCGTCCACCAGCAGCGACTCGAGCGGCCCGTCGGGCAGCAGCCCCGCGACGAGCGTGGCGAACCGCCCCACGAGCAGGTCGATGAGGTTCATGGCGGGCTGCGCCCAACTGAACACCGACTGGAACGTGGCGCCCATGAGCACCAGGAACAGGATCGGCCCGGCGATGCGGTGCGTGAGGACGCGGTCGATACGGTCGCGCCACTGATCGCGGCGCTGCCCCGGCGAGGCGACCGCGCGCGCGACGATGTCGTGGATGATCTCGTAACGCCCCTCGACGTCGTCGCCGCGCCAGCCGGGCGAGACGAGGTCGAGTCGCTTGGCGAGGATGCGGGCGTCCTCGAGCACGTCCGGCGGTGCACTGCGCGCGAGCGCGTCGTCCTCGCCGTCGTCGAGCAGGATCGCGAGCGCGAAGTCGTCGCGCGCGCGATCGGGCATGAGCGGATGGCGCGGCAGGCGCTCGTCGAGGCGCTGCAACACACGCAGCAGGTGCGGCGGCCACTGGCGGAAGCGCAGCGTCGAGGGCTCGACCTCGCGCTCCATGAGCCGGCGCAGATGCCCCAGCCCCTCGCCCTTCGCGGCCGAGATACCCAGCACCGGCACGCCCAGGGCGCGCGACAGTTCGGCCTCGTCGATGCGGATGCCCTCGGCGGCGGCGGCGTCCATCATGTTGAGCACCAGCACGAGCGGTCGGCCGAGTTCCAGCACCTGCAGCGCCAGATACAGATGGCGCTCGAGGTGCGTGGCGTCCACCACGAACAGGATCAGGTCCGGCGGCGGCGTGTCGTCCTGCAGACCCAGCAGCACGTCGCGAACGATGACCTCGTCGGGCGAGTTCGGATGCAGGCTGTAGCTGCCCGGCAGGTCGATGATCTCGACGCGCTCGCCCGAGGGCAGCTCGCAGGCGCCGGTCTTGCGCTCGACGGTGACGCCGGGATAGTTGCCGACGCGCTGCCGCAGCCCGGTGAGCTGGTTGAAGAGCGTGCTCTTGCCCGCGTTGGGATTGCCGAGGATGGCGATCGTGCGCGCACCGCGCAGCGCGCCATCGTCGTTCAAGCCGGCGGTGAACCCGGTCTCAGCGGACGACATGGATGAGACTCGCCTCCGTGCGACGCAGCGACAGATGCACGCCGCGCGCCGCGAGTTCGAGCGGATCGCCCAGCGGGGCGCGGCGCACCACCTCGATGGGCGTGCCCGGCACGAGCCCCAGTTCCATGAGCCGCCGGCAGACGGCGGGCTCGCCACTCAGTCGCACGATGGTGGCCCGCTCGCCCGAGGCGAGACGGTCGAGCGTGTCGGTGGCCGCGGGGCCGAACGACTCGTTCACACGCCGGTCCGCTCGGGGGACTCGCCGATGTCGCGCACGAGCGAGTCGCGCAGGCAGCTCGTCTGACACACCGCGCACGCTTCAGGGCTGTGATCCGAGCACTCGTGCGGCGTCGCGCGGTAGGCCTCGAGGAACGCGCGCGCGGCCGGATGCGTGGAGCGCAGGAACGAGGTCAGCCGCAGCAACTCGACCGAGACCTCGGGCGAGACCAGATGCTCGATCATGCACGCGTCCTCGCTCGCGACGGCCTCGGGCACGCCCAGGATCTCGGTGAGGAAGCGCGTGATGACGACACGACTCGACTCGGTGCGCTCGGCGAGACGTCGTCCGCTCTCGGTCAGTTCGACGCAGCCGTACTTCTCGTGCGAGATGAGCCCGCGGGTCTGCAGCGAGCGCAGCATGGACGTCACGCCGCTCTTCGAGACCCCGAGATGCGTCGCGATGTCCCCGACGCGGGCGTGCCCCTTCTCCTGCTTGAGGCTGGCGACCGCCTGCAGGTAGTGCGCCATCGAGTGGGACACTTCCTTCTCGCCGAATCGCTTCCACAGGTCCATGATCGTTCCGCTCCCGAACGCCCCGTGCCGGGGCCCCGCCGAGGGCTGTGGCTCGCGTGAAGGGCGCGCGCCGCCAGCGGTCTCAAGATTGTTGAGGAAGCTTAACTGGCGCCCGGGGCGCAGGCAACCCCGCCGCTGGGAGCGCGTGCCCCCGCCGACTTTGTTCGCTGGAAACGATTATCGTGGAGGGCCTTGCAGGCGGACATTGCAGTACTGACAGAGGTCCCGCCATTGGCTAGAATCACGGCCCCTCGCTCGTGCGAGGGAGGTGCGCCGGGAACCCCCGTGGCCCGAAGCGACACGATCCCCCCGTGTCCGGACCGCGATCACCCTGCCCGGCGCACGACCGCCCCGGAACCCCCTTGATGGCCGTCCGCCCCCGCCTGATCCGCATCCTGCTCCTGCTCCTGTGCCTGTCGCGACCGGCCGAGGTCCGCGCGCAGGGCACGCCCGTGACCGGACCGCTCTCGGAGGCGCAGGGCTCGCCGGTGGTCACGTCGGACGATCGCGGCGGCGCGTTCGTGAGCTACAAGACCACCTCGCTGCGACTCGGGTCGGTGCACGTCGGCACCACGGGAGTGCCCGATGGCCGGGGTGAACTCGCGCCGTTCACGCCGCCGTTCGATCTCGAGGCCGATCAACCCTTGCGCGTGCTCGCCCTGCGCGACACCGCGCTGCGTTTCGCGGCCGACCGCGCGAGCCTGGGCCGCCCGCTGCTGACGCAGTACCGCGCCAACGGCCTCCTCGCACCCGGCTATCCCGCCTCGCTCGCCACGCTGCCGTTCCGTCATCCGGTGATGGTGCCCGGCCGACGCGGCGGCACGGTGCTGCTCGCCAAGGACTCCGACACGACCTCGTTCTGGACGCTGCGCACCGCCATCGTTCGCGCGGACGGCGTCGTGGACACGCTCAGCGAGCTGCGCGTCAATCAGCAGTTCTTCAACAACGATCGCATCGCCGCCTGTCGCGACTCGAGCGGCGGCATGCTCGCGGCGATGTCGTTCTACGACGGGTTCGGCACGGGCAGCAAGGACATCGGCGTGTTCCGGGTCGCGGCCGACGGCTCGCATCCGTGGGGTCAGGCGTTGCGGATCCTGGTCATCGCCACGCGCGACCAGACCGACGTGCAGGTGGCCCCCGACGGCGTGGGCGGTATGCTGCTCGCATGGACCGACCCGCGGTCCAACACCGTCGGGCGTTCGAGCGACATCTTCGCGCACCACGTCAACAAGGACGGCTTCCGCGTGATCGGCTGGTCGTACTACGGCTCGCCGCTGTGCGACGCGCAGGGCGCGCAGAGCGAGCCGCGCATGGCGCCCGACGGCACGGGCGGTGCCTGGGTCGTCTGGTACGACCAGCGCGCCTCGCTCGACGGCGACCTGCGCATCACCCACGTGCTGAGCGACGGCCGCTTCGCGAGCGGCTTCGCGAACGGCGGCACGGTGCTGTGCGACGCGCCCGGGGTGCAGCGCGAGGCGGCGATCGTGGGCGACGGCGGCGGCGGCTGCTTCGTGGCGTGGCGCGATCATCGCAACGGCGACGCCGACGTGTATGCGCAGCACCTGACCGCGGCCGGCCTCGTGGCCCCGGGCTGGGAAGCCAACGGTCGCGCGGTGTGCATCGCGCCCGGCACGCAGGATCAGGTGGCGCTGGGCTCGGTGCTCACCGGCCGGGCCCTCGTCGCCTGGCGCGATGCGCGCAGCGGGCTCGCGCGCATCTACACCGCGCCGCTCACCGATGCGAGCGTGGTGGACGCGCCGCCGTTCGCGGACCGTGCGCTGCGACTCGAACCGCACGGGTCCCGCACCGTGCGCGTGACGCTGCCGCAGGGCGAGGCGGCGTTCGAGCTGCTCGACGTCACGGGCCGTCTCCTGCAGCGCGAGACGCTGCAGGGCCCGCTCACCTCGGCCGATCACGCGCTGACGACCGAGTTGCGCCCCGGGCTCTACTTCGCGCGGCTGCGTCAGGGCGCGGCGACCGCGACCGCGAGGCTGACGGTCCTGCGGTGAGACCGCTCGACGTCGCGGGGCACGCGCAGGGCGTCGACTCGCTCGCCGAGGCGCGCGCACTCGCCCCCCACCTGCGCATCCTCGATGTGCGCGAGCGCGAGGCGTTCGCGGCCGGCCATCTCGCGCTCGCGGGCCACGTGCCGACGCACGCGTTCCTCGATCGCCGCATGGAGCTGCCCGCGCGCGAGGTCCCGGTGCTGTGCGTGCACGACGAACCCGCGCGTGCGCACGAGGCGGCCGAGCGGCTGATCGGGCACGGCTTCGCGCAGGTGTTCTGGCTCGCGCGACCGTTGCGCGAGGAACCCGGCGGCCATGCCGATCTCGCGGCCCCCGTGCGGCTGTGGTCGCCGTCGCCGTTCCTCGACCGCGTCCTGCCGGGGATCGCACCCGGGCGTGCGCTGGATCTGGCGTGCGGCACCGGACGCGCCGCGGTCGCGATGGCCGCGCTCGGCCACACCGTCGAGGCGTGGGACCACGACGTGAGCGGCCTCGAACGTGCCCAGGCGTTCGCGACGCGCCAGGGGGTGCGGATCACGACGCGTGCGCGGGACCTGGAGGCGGCGCCACTCGAGGTGCCCGAACCGCGCTTCGACCTGATCGTGATCGTGCGCTACCTGCACCGTCCGCTGTTCCCGTGGATCGAGTCCGCGCTCGCGCCCGGGGGCACGCTCCTCATGGAGACGTTCCTGCGCGGTCAGGAGAAGTACGGGCATCCGCGCCGCGACCGCTTCCTGTTGGAGCGTGGCGAAGCCCGCACCGCCTGGCGAACCCTCGACGTGGTGACCTGCGAGGAGGACGACGACACGTCGCCACCGGTGCTGTGCCGACTGCACGCCCAGCGGCCGCTCGATCCGGGGCATCGCCCCGCGTCCTGACGCGCCCCGCGATCACCCCCGCCCCCCCGGGCCGCAGAACGACGGAACGGGCCAGAGTCCGTGGTGGACGATGCCACCCCCGGGTCCGGCCCGTCCTCGTGTTCCTCCACACGCCGTGGTTCGGCAGGCTGCCGATCGCGCTGGGCCACCCGGCGGAGGATCCATCCCACCGAGCCCCTGGCTGTCGCGTGGTGGAGGACACGTTCTGCTGAAGCGCTTCCTGCGACCGTTCCGCGGTGGAGCGGAGGACTCCCGGTCTTCCGCTCCGTCCCTGTCCCGCGTGCGGTGACCACCGATCACGGAGGCGAGCGCGCATCGACCCCATGGATCATCCGGCGGTCCCCATGACCGCGTGGATCAGGGATTCACCTTCTTGATGACCAACACGTCACACGGGGCATGTGCGACCACGTGCGACGCGACACTGCCCAGCACCAACTTGGGGATGCCCGTGCGTCCGTGCGAACCGACCACGACGAGGTCGGCGTTCATCGTACGCGCGGTGTCCACGAGGGCTTCACGTGGATCGCCCGGCAGGACCTTGACCGTGACCTGGAATCCGGCACGACGCAGTTCGTCCTCGGCGCGCATGCAGAGCTCCTGGTGATGCCGGGTGACCTCTTCGATCAGCTCCGTCGGGTACGGCACGGCGGGGGCGTAGACCTCCGCGTAGGCCGCGACCGGGGTGCGGACCGCCGAGACCACGGTCACCGTGGTGTTGGTCGGCCACTGCTGACGGGTGATCCAACGCAACGCGGCAAGAGCGTGCGGCGAATCGTCGAATCCGAGCAGGATCCTCATTGCGTCCCTCCTGGCCGCCCCACGCGGCCGCGTGATGCGTGGAAGTCACCGCATCACGCGTGCCAACGGCCACCGGGTCCAAGTCGATGAGCGTCGCGCACGCGCCACCGCCGCAAGCGCATGCGCCGCACCGCGGAGCCGCACCGCAGGGGCGACGAGCTTCGCGGGGCGCACGGCGGGACGCACGCCGCAGCGCCTGACAGCCTGTCCCACAGCCTGCCAACGTGACGCCCGAAGCACGAACGCGCGTGGTCCCGCAGGACCACGCGCGTCGAGCACCTCGTACGTTCCGTCAGTGCGTCGCGGTCGCGACCTCGGGCGCCAGCAGGGCACGCTGCGTGGAGGCGTCGAACAGCAACAGACCCTCGGGCCGCCCCGTGAGCGAGGCGCGATCCCCCACTCGCGGCACCGTCCCGGACGTGACGCGCGACACCCACGTCCCCACCGCGGACGACCAGTGCACCAGGGTCTCGCTGCCGAGCGGCTCGACCAGTTCGACGACCGCCGCCACACCGGTGGAGCCGGTGTGCAGATCCTCGGGGCGCGCGCCCACCTGCACGACCGCGCCGCGATGCTCGCGCAGCGCGGCACGCTGGGGATCCCCCAACGCGAGCACCGCCCCCGCCACCTCGAGCGCCGCACCGTCGTCGGTGACGCGCGCCTCGAACAGGTTGATGGGCGGCGTGCCGATGAAGCCGGCGACGAACGTGTTGGCGGGCCGCGCATAGAGCGTGCGCGGGTCGGCACACTGCTGCAACTCACCGCGCTTGAGCACGGCGATGCGGTCGCCCATGGTCATGGCCTCGACCTGGTCGTGCGTCACGTAGATCATGGTCGCACCGACGCGCTGGTGCAGACGACGGATCTCGGCGCGCATCTCGACACGCAGGCGCGCATCGAGGTTCGAGAGCGGCTCGTCGAACAGGAACACCTTGGGCTCGCGCACCATGGCACGCCCGAGCGCGACGCGCTGCCGCTCGCCGCCGGACAGTTCGCGCGGGCGACGCTCGAGGTAGCGCTCGAGCCCCAGCACGTCGGCCGCCTTCTCGACGCGGGCGCGGATCTCGTCCTTGGGCACCTTGCGCAGCTGCAACCCGAACGCGAGGTTGTCGAACACGCTCATGTGCGGATAGAGCGCGTAGTTCTGGAACACCATGGACACGTCGCGGTCACGCGGCGCGACGTCGTTCACGACGCGATCGCCGATCGCGATGGTGCCGTCGGTGATCTCCTCGAGCCCGGCCACCATGCGCAGCAGCGTGGACTTGCCGCAGCCCGAGGGGCCCACGAGCACGAGGAACTCGCCCTCGGCCACGGTGAGGTCGACGCCCTTCACGGCGTGCCCACCCTTGCCGTACGCCTTGCCGACGCCCTGGAAGGTGACTCCGGCCATGCTCAGCTCCTCTTGTCCGTCGCGCCCTGACGCCAACGACGCCCGAGCAGATCGACCCCGATGTACGCGACCAGCATGACCACGGCCGCGATCACGAACCACATGAGCTTCACCTTGAGCACGTGAACGAGCGCATCCGGGTCGGTCAGCAGCGCCGGATCCCCGCCGAGCACCTGCTGGCCGAACCACGCCAGCACCACGCTCCACACGAACGAGCCGAGCAGCGTGCTCACCGAGAACGGCAGGAACCGCATGCGCGCCGCGCCGGCCGGCAGCGACACGAGGTGCCGCACCACCGGCAGCAGTCGCGCGAAGAAGATGCCGACCACGGAGTAGCGATTGATCCACTCCTCCGCGAGGGCCCACTTCTTCTCGGGCAGGAACACGTAACGGCCGTAGCGCAGGATCAGCGGACGGCCGACCGAGCGCGCCACCAGATACGAGAGCGCCGAACCGAACCACGACCCCGCGGTGGCGGCGATCACGATGCCCCAGAACGAGAACACGCCCTGCGAGGCCCAGTAGGCGGCCGGCGGCACCACGACCTCGGACGGCAGCGGGAACACGGTGGACTCGACGGCCATCATGAGGAAGACGCCGAGATAACCGGTGTCGTGCACGAACTGCATCCAACCGGCGAACAGGGAATGGAGCATGGAGCGGGATCCTCGGGGAGGCGCGGGGGACGTGGCGCGCTCAGCGCGCGGGCGTCCCCGCGGTGGCGGGCACGCGTTCGGCCCATTGGAAGTCGTCACCGTCGGCGACCGCACGGGCCATCGCGACGTCCGGATCGTGCTCGAGCACGATCCACGAGCCGTCGGCCACCGCCTGTTCGAGCACCTGTCGCTTCTCGGGCATGGTCTCGATCGCGGCGACGTCGTAACCCATCACGTACGGGATGCGCACGTGCGCCGCGGTCGGCATGAGGTCGGCCACGTACCACGCCGAGCCCGTCGTGCCCGCGAGACGCACGACCTGCTGGCCGCGCGTGTGGCCGTGCACCGGCAGGATGCGCACGCCGGGCCAGGGCTCGCACGCGCCCTCCCACAGGGTGAGCACGCCCGCCTCGTGGAGCGCGTCGTAGTTCTCGGGCAGGTACGAGGCGCGCTCGCGCGGATTGGGCGCGTGCGCGTTGTCCCAGTTGCTGCGCTGGACGTACCACTGCGCCGCGGGGAACACCGGGCGCAGCCCGTCGGGCGTGCGGACGGTGGAGCCGCCCGCGTGATCGAAGTGCAGGTGCGTCAGGATGACGTCGGTGACGTCGCCCGGCGCGACGCCGTGGGCCGCGAGCGCGGGGATCAACCCGGGCTCCGATTCGACGCGATAGATCTCGCGGAACTTGTCGTTGGACTTGTCGCCCAGCCCCACGTCGATGACGATCGTACGGCCGTGCCCGCGCACGAGCAGGCAACGCATGGCGAGACGGATGCGATTGCGCTCGTCGGGCGGGTTCGTGCGGCTCCAGAGCGGCTTGGGGACGGAACCGAACATGCTCCCGCCGTCGAGCCACAGGAAGCCCGTTTCGAGCGTGTCGAGGGTCCAGCCCCCCAGGTCCAGAGTCGGCATGGCGGGAGGATGCGCGAAGCCGCAGCACGGGGTCAACCGCGGCACTTCCGGCGAGTCACGGGGTTTGAAAGGCGCATCGCCCCGCGCGTTCGCGTGGCACCGCGAGGGTCGTCGGGAGGAAAAGGAACACGGCCCATCCGGCGCTCGCCGGCCAGGGGGGAGCGCGCGCGCGGATGGAACCGTGTGTCGATCCGGGGGTGGGGGCCCCGGAACCGTGGGCTCAGCGGAACAGGGCTTTCAGATGCGCGAAGCTCTGCGAGCGCGTGGGCGTCGCGCCGAGGGCCGAGACCAGGTACAGCAGATCGGCGTAGTCGTTGTCGCTCTCGCCGTCCCCGTGCCCGACCGCGCAACCGCTGTCGGACGCTTCACAGGCGACGAGGTACGTGTCGGGACCGAGCCAGCGTGAGACGTCGTACACGAGCATCTGCGTGTCACCGTCATAAGGCGCGTGCACCGCGCCCTGACCGTGCGGCCCGCAGTCGTTGAGCCCGCGGTTCGAGTAGAAGAAGTCCATGCCCGACTTGTTCGAGCCCGATCCGGAGCCGCTCTCGCGATAGCCGACGTAGAATCCGAAGCGCGACACCGACGCGGGGATCTGGACGGTCGTGCGTGCGCCGCGCAGGTGGTACTCGGCGAACACGACACCGTCCCCCACCCCGTCGATAACCGGCGTGCCGGCACCTTCGGCGTACCAACCGATCGTGCCGCGCGGGGACTTGCGGTCGAGCAACTGCACCGTGACGCCGCGACCGGGCAGGTTCACCCACGAGAACGGATCGGGGTCGCCCGGCTTCGCACCGATGTAGTCGCGCGTGACGTCCACGCGGCCGTAGCCGACGAAGCGATCGACCTTGCGTTGCAGGTCGTGCAGCGAGCCATCGCGGCTGGGGCCGACGATGACGGGGACGGGTGATGCGGCGAAGGCGTCGACGGCGACGCTGATCAGGAGCAGCGCGCACGCTGCCCATGCCCGGAGAATGCAATGCCTCACGACGGGCTCCCGCGTGGGGGCCTGAGCGATCCATGGGGTCGAATGGGCAAGGGAGCCGGGGCGTCGTGCCGCCGGGCGTTCGCGCAAGGGCGGGAGGGGGCGCGCGAACGGGGGTGCTGCGAGGGGACCTCGAGTGTCCGACATTGCACTCTGCAATCACAAGGACAATCGCATTGCAGAATGCAATTCCTCGCACCACGCGACGATGTTCACGCGCGATGAACGCGAGCCCGTGATCCCATGCGATCGCGACGTACGCGGTTCCACCGCATCGCGTCCCGTTCAGCGACTCCGAACGCACGCCTCGCGGCATCGTCTGGAACGACGAACCCCGAGGAGCGCTCGGCTCCTCGGGGTCGTGTCACACCGTCCGCGACGAAGCGCGGCACGCTCACATGTGGATCGCGCGTCCCTCGACCGCCAACGCGGCCTCCTTGATCGCCTCGGGCAGCGTGGGATGCGCGTGCACCGACCTCGCCACGTCCTCGGCACTCGCCCCCATCTCCATGGCGACCACGAGCTCGGCGATGAGATCGCTCGCGCGCGGCCCCACGACGTGCGCCCCGACGATGCGATCGGTCGCTGCGTCGGCGACGATCTTCACCTGACCGTCCTTCTCCCCCATGGCCTTGGCCCGGCCGTTGGCGAGGAACGGGAACGCCCCCACCTTCACGGCGAGCCCCTGCGCCTGGGCCTCCTCCTCGGACAGCCCCACCGAGGCGAGCTCCGGCCACGTGTAGACGACGTTGGGGATGCAGGCGCGATTGACGTGGCCCGCCACACCCGCCATGCGCTCGGCGCAGGCGACGCCCTCTTCCTCGGCCTTGTGCGCGAGCATCGGTCCGGCGATCACGTCGCCGATCGCGTACACGCCCGGGACGGACGTCTCGAAGTGATCGTTCACCACGATGCGACCGCGCGCATCGAACGCCACGCCCAGTTCCGCGGCACCCAGCCCCTCGGTGTAGGGCCGACGTCCGACCGCGACGAGCAGCACGTCCGCCGTCACCGTGGTGGCCTCGCCGCCTGCGGCCGGCACGACCTCGACGCGTACCTCGTCGCCCACGACCTGCGCGCTGCGCGCCGAGACGCCGAAGCGGAACGTCATGCCCTGCTTTTCAAGCGCGCGCTGCAACAGCTTCGCGGTGCCCGCGTCCGACCCCGGCACGATGCGCGCGGCGTACTCGATCACGTGCACCTCGGCGCCGAGCCGTCGCCACACCGAGCCCAGTTCCAGGCCGATCGCGCCGGCGCCGATCACCAGCAGACGACGCGGCACCTCGGGCAACGCGAGCGCATCGGTGCTGTGCACGATGCGGCGCCCGTCGGGCGTGATGCCGGGCAGCATCGCCGGCTTGCTCCCCGTGGCGATGAGCACGCGCGAGGCCTGCAGCCGCCGCGGCGCGCCGTCACCGGTCACCTCGACCTCGGTCGCGGACACCAGCCGACCGGTGCCGACCACGCGCTCGATGCGGTTCTTCTTGAACAGCCCCTCGATGCCGCGCGTGAGCTCCTTCACGACCTGGGCCTTGCGCGCCATCATCGCGGGCAGATCCAACGTCACCCCCGCGACCTGCACGCCGTGGACCGCGAGGCCGTGCCGGGTCACGTCGAAGTGCTCGCTCGAATCGAGCAGCGCCTTGCTGGGGATGCAGCCCACGTTGAGACAGGTGCCGCCGAGCGTCGGGTACTTCTCGATGCACGCCACGCGCAGGCCCAGCTGTGCCGCACGGATCGCGGCCACGTAACCGCCGGGTCCGGAACCGATGACCACCAGATCGAAGCGCTCGTCGCTCATGCGTCCCTCCGGCTCACACGCCCAGCAGCATGCGCTCGGGATCCTCGAGGCGCTCCTTCACGCGCACGAGGAACGTGACCGCCTGCTGACCGTCGATGATGCGATGATCGTACGAGAGCGCCACGTACATCATGGGCCGCGCGACGATCGTGTCGTCGCTCAGCACCACCGCGCGCTTCTCGATCTTGTGCATGCCCAGGATGCCGCTCTGCGGCGGATTCAGGATGGGCGTGGACAACAGCGAGCCGAACACGCCGCCGTTGGTGATCGTGAACGTGCCGCCCGACAGCTCCTGCGGCGTCAGCACACCGTCACGGGCGCGCTGCGCGAGCCGCGCGATCTCCTTCTCGAGCCCGGCGAGGTCGAGACGATCCGCGTCGCGCACGACCGGCACCACGAGGCCCTTGGGCGTGCTCGCGGCGATGCCCATGTGGACGCGCTGGTGGAACACCATGTCGGTGCCGCGGATCTCGGCGTTGACCGCCGGGACGTCGGCGAGCGCGAGCACGCAGGCGCGCGCGAACAGGCTCATGAAGCCCAGCTTGACGCCGTGCGTGCGCTCGAACGCGTCCTTGTGCCGTGCGCGCAGGTCGATCACGCGCGACATGTCGATCTCGTTGAAGGTGGTGAGGATCGCGGCCGTGTGCTGGGCCTGCACGAGCCGCTCGGCGATCCGCTGCCGGATGCGGTTCATGGGCACGATGCGCACGTCGTCCGCGGACTCGGTCGCCGCCGGCACGCTCGCCGCCGGTGCGGCCGGCGAGGCGGACGGCGCACTCGCCGCCGGCGCCGCGAGGGCATCGGCCTTGAGCAGGCGACCGTGCGGGCCGGTGCCGGCGATCGTCGCGGGGTCGAGACCGCGCTCCTCGACGATGCGGCGCACCGCCGGGGACAACACGGGCGCGCTCGCGGGTGCGGTCGCCGCGCTCGAAACCGCGGGGGCCGCGGGTGCGGAAGGAGCCGCCGGGCTCACCGGGGCGCTCGGAGCGGGCGTGGCCGGTGCCGCGGGGGCCGCTGCCGCGGGAGCCGCACCGGGCGCGATGCGCGCCAGCACGTCGCCCACCTTGACCACCGCCCCGGGCTTCACCACGTGCGACAGCACGCCGGCGCCGTCGGCGACGATCTCGACCGCGGCCTTGTCGGTCTCGAGCGTCGCGATCGGTTCGTCGGCACGCACCGCCGCGCCGTCCGCCTTGAGCCATTCCACCAGCGTCGCCTCGGAGATGGACTCCGCCAGGCGCGGGACCTTCACCTCGATCGTCACGAACGTGCCCCCTCACGGACCGCGGCCTGCGCCACGCCCACGTTGTTCCCCGCCGGACGGGCGGTGCCATCCCCCAGCGCCGCCTCGATGAGCGCCGCCTCCTGCTGCTGATGCGTGGCGTAGAAGCCCGTCGCCGGCGAGGCCGCACCGCGGCGCGCCACGAACCGCAGCGACAGGTGCGCGGGCACCGTGGCCTCGAAGCGATGCCGCAGCGCGCGCCACGCGCCCATGTTGGCCGGCTCCTCCTGCACCCAGACGACTTCGCGCACGTTCGGGTACGACGCGAGCACGCCCGCGAG
>CAZZLY010000028.1:0-6346 GCA_964655175.1 uncultured bacterium | reverse complement strand
GGCGTGGTCAGGTTGCAGACCTGCAGATTGCGGTCGGCGCACAGTTCGAGGAAGCGCTCCAGGCGGCCGCTCGAGTGCTCGGGGCCCTGCCCCTCGTAGCCGTGCGGCAGCAGCATCGTGAGGCCCGACATGCGGCCCCACTTGGCCTCGCCCGAGGCGATGAACTGATCGATGATCACCTGCGCGACGTTGGCGAAGTCGCCGAACTGCGCCTCCCACACCGTGAGCGTGTGCGGATCGGCCGTGCTGAAGCCGTACTCGAAGCCCAGCACCGCAGCCTCGGACAACATGCTGTCCACCGCCTCGAACCGGCCCTGCTCGGGCACCAGGTGCTGCAGCGGCACGTGACGGCGACCGTCCTGCGCGTCGTAGTTGGCGGCATGGCGGTGCGTGAACGTGCCACGCCCCACGTCCTGCCCGGTCAGCCGCACGTTGCGGCCCTCGAGCAGCAGCGTGCCGTAGGCCAACGTCTCGCCGAGCGACCAATCGATGCGGTCCTCGAGGAACATGCGCCGGCGGTCGGTCACCAGCTGCGTGATCTTGCGGTGCGGCCGGAAGTCCTCGGGGAACCGGGTGACGCCGTGCAGCACCTGCTCGAGCACCTCGCGCGACGCGCGCGTGTCGGCGCTCCAGTCGTCCCCCGCCCACTGCAGACCCCGCCACGTGCCGCGCGGCTCGTGCCGCACCGGCGGGATGGGCTCGCTCGAGGCGCGCTGATGCGCCGCGCGGAAGCCCGAATCCAGCTCCTTCTCGATGCGCTCCACCGCGGCGGCCTCGAGCACCCCGGCCCGCACCAGACGGTCCGCGTACGTGCGCGAGGCCGGTACGTGGGCGGCGATGCGCTGGTACATGACCGGCTGCGTGAACGTGGGGTCGTCCATCTCGTTGTGACCGTGCTTGCGGTAGCACATGAGATCCACGCACACGTCGCGCTTGAAACGCATGCGGTACTCGAGCGCCAGCGTGATGGCCTGCACGCACGCCTCGGGGTCGTCACCGTTCACGTGGAACACGGGCGCGTCCACCACGCGCATGATCGCGGACGGATAGCGCGTCACGCGGGCGTCGTGCGGCGAGGTCGTGAAACCGACCTGATTGTTGATGACCAGATGGATGGTGCCGCCGGTCTGGTACGCCGGCAGCTGCGCCAGCGCCAGCGTCTCGGGCACGATGCCCTCGCCCGAGAAGGCCGCGTCCCCGTGGATGAGCACCGGGATGCCGCGATCGCGCTGCGTGTCGGCCATCATCTCCTGGCGCGCACGCATGGCCCCGAGCACGACCGGGTTCACGAACTCGAGGTGGCTCGGGTTGTAGGTGAGGTTGAGATGGATGCGACGCCCCTCGCCCGTCTCGTGATCGGACGAATAGCCGAGGTGGTACTTCACGTCGTCGTGGCCCTGCACCTCGGGCGGCGCGAACGCCGACTCGAACTCGCTGAAGATGTTCTCGAGCGGCTTCTTCATGATGTTCGCGAGGAAGTTGATGCGCCCGCGGTGCGGCATGCCGATGGTGAGCTGCTCGACGCCCAATGCGGCCGCACCGGTGATGAGCGTCTCGAACATCGGGATGAGCGACGCCCCGCCCTCGAGCGAGAACCGCTTCTGCCCCGTGTAGCGCGCGTGCAGGAACTGCTCGAAACCGTCCGCCAGAAGCAGCGCGCGCAGCACCGCGACGCGCGACGGATCGGCGAGCGCGGGACGATTGCGCGTGCTCTCCATGCGCGCCTGCAACCACTCGCGCTGGCCCGGATCGGGGATGTCCATGAACTCGGCGCCCAGCGTGCCGCAATAGGTCTCGCGCAGCGCCTCGATGAGATGCCGCAGCGTGCCGTGGAACGTGCCGTTGAACGGCGCGGCGACCTCGCGATCGAGGTCGGCCTCGCTCAGCCCGAACGCGGCGAGGTCCAGATAGGGGTGCGTCGCGGCACCCGCGGGCGTGAGCGGGTCCAGGTCGGCCACCAGATGCCCGAACTCGCGGTAGGCGTGAACGAGCGCGTACGCGCTGTCCTGACCGCCCCCCGAGGCGGGCTGCCGCTCCGCCAGTTCGACACCGGCGAAGAACAACGCCCAATCCTCGGGCACCGAGTGGGGATTCTCCGACCAGCGGCGATGCTGTTCCTCGATGTACTCAGCGTTCGCCCGCAGGATGAAATCGAGCCGGCCCGACATGCGAAACCTCTGTGCGGTAGTGGATTGCGCGGCCGCTCCCGCCGGTTACCAGATCCGCACAGGGGCCACGGCGCGCGAAAAGTAGCACGAAGCGCGCCGCCTGTTGACCGCGCATTACCTTGCGGGATAACGCATTGCCCGCGAGATCGGCCCCACGGGTCACACCGAAGGGTGGCGAGCAGCCGATCCGAGGTTCCCGCCCCCGCCAGTTCTCTGCATAGCGAACCCTCGCCTCCGGGACCATGCATCCCCCCCGCTCGCCGCATGCAGGTTGCACGCGGAACCACCTCACAGGGGAACCGCCAAGGACTGGGACCGCCCCGGCAGCCAACCTGCAACCACTGCATCCACATCGTTTTACCGCGCATGATGACGCCGCGCACGAAAGGGTGTTGCGACTGGCTCCTCTCTTGCGACGTCCCAAGTGTCCCATTCGGTCGCAGATCGGACGTCCCCCCACGCACCGCATCCCGCCGAGGCAACCCCCGAAATGCCCCGTTCCCCCGGCTTCACCCTGATCGAGCTCATGATCGCCCTGGTCATCGCGGGCATCGTCATGGCCACGGGGCTGCCCGCCTTCAGCCGCTATCGGAACTCCATCCTGCTGCGGCAGGCCGAGACGCAGCTCCTGCAGGACGTCCGCCGTGCCCGCCAGCTGGCGGTGACGCGCCGCGCCCCGGTGATCGTCCGCTTCGGCACGCCGCCGACGTACACCAACGTCACGCAGTACTCGATCCACGTCGACACGAACGCCGACAACCTCGTGAACTCGGGCGAGTCGTCCTTCTCGCGCACCCTGCCGCGTTCGACCCGGCTCGACAGCGTCTGCATGGTGAGTCAGCTCGACAGCATCGCCTTCGACATCAGCGGCACGCTCAAGCTGGGCACGCAGGGCGGCACGCTGTTCCTGTCGAACGCCCAGGGCCGCCGGGACACGCTCGCCGTGTCCGCCGCCGGGATCTGCTACCACCCATGACGCGCGTCCACGAGTCCCGCCGCCCCGAACAGGGGTTCACGCTCATCGAGGTGCTGGTGGCGCTGACCATCTTCGCCACGGGCATGCTCGCGCTGGCACTCACCGTGCCGCTGGCGACCAAGCGTGTCATGAAGGCCGGCATGCAGACCCGCGCCTCGTCCATCGCCTCGGAGGTCGCGGAAGACCTGCTCACGGCCCCGTTCGGGGACGGTTCGATCACCTCGGGCACGCACGACGACCCGGCCAACCCGCACGACGGTCTGTACTACGTGCGTTGGGTGGTCGAGGACGATCAGCCCTCGGACAACTGCAAGCGGATCACCGTCAAAGTGGCGCGGCGGTCGGTCTCGGCCACGCCCGAAGTGCAGTTGGTCATCGTCACCGCGCAGTCGGGAGGCTGAGCCATGATCCCCCGCACGCTCCGTCACGCCCACGGCTTCGGTCTGCTCGAGCTCATGATCACGCTCGTGCTCTCGACGCTCGTGCTGGGCGCCCTCATGATGACCTTCTTCCAGTCCTCGCGGCAGGCGGAGCGCCTGAGCGACGTGGCCGACGTGCGCCAGAACGCGCGCACCGCGATCCAATTGATCGAGCGCGAGGTCCGCATGGCGGGCTCCGGCTGGGGGCGCGTGGACATCTTCGCGAACAACGGTCTGGGCGCGGGCGACACGCTGCTCGCGGTGAATCCCGGCTACGGCACGCTCGCGGGCAACGACTCGCTGGTCCTCGTCGGCGCCTGGCAGGCCGCCACGACGCTCATGTCCGACATGGCCACGGTCTCGTCGCAGACCCGCGTCAAGAGCAACACGGGGTTCGCGGCCGGCGACCTGTTCATCCTCACCAACGGCACCAGCCGCTCGCACATGCTCATGTGCACCGGCACGTCGAGCAGCGACGTCATCGTCCACTCGACCACGTCGCCGTGGAACGGCGCCACGACGACCATGACCGCCACCTGGCCGCCCACGGGCGGCTATCCCGACACGGTCACCAACGTCTACAAGGCGACGATCACCAGCTACTACTACGACGCCACCAGCTTCCGCCGTCCGGCGCTCATGCGTCACGAGTACGGCCTGCCGCCGCAGGTCGTGGCGTACAACGTCGACGGCTTCCGCGTCTGGTACGAGATGCAGGACGGCACGTGGACGCGCAACCCCGGCAACATGGCGCTCGTCGACAAGGTGTCCCCCGTGGTCTACACGCGCGTGACCGATCCGCGCCGCCCCACGCTGCGTGACAGCGTCTGGGCGTCCGTCCAGCCCCGCACCTTCTAGGAGGCGGCATGACCTCGTCCCCCCGTCACCGCACGTTGAACGAACGCGGCATCGTGCTCGCGGCCGCGATGCTGTTCGTGCTGCTCTCGAGCGTGCTCGTGCTCACGTTCATGAGCACCACCACCGGCGAGCGGGCACAGTCCTCGAACGTGCAGACGGCCAAGATCGCCCTGTACGCCGCCGATGCGGGCGTGCGCGCGCAGCAGCAGATCCTGGCCAACATGGCGCAGGCCAAGCTCGACAGCTGCCTGACGGCGTGGACCAACGCCGGCGCCTCGGGCAACATCGTCAAGAATCCGCAGGCGCTGTTCCCCGCGGGCACCCTGAACGCCGGCAGTTCCGCGACGAGCTCCAACCCGCCCTACGCCGCGACCGCCAGCATCACGTTCAGCAACGCCGACATCGCCGACACGGCCCAGACCTACAACTACCTGTTCAGCATCACCTCGACGGGCTCGGTCCGCTCGACGGGACGCCGCAGCGTGCAGTCGCAGGGCCTGTTGCGCGTGAGCGCGTCGCGCGGCTCGTTCGCGGACTACCTGCTGTTCATGGACCAGTTCGTCATGCCGGACGGGTCGTCGATCTGGTTCACGTCCACGGGCAGCTTCGATGGTCGCGTGCACACGAACACGTACTTCAAGTACGCGTTCAAGCCCACGTTCCAGGACCAGGTCACGCAGGTCAACAGCAACGCGACCTTCTACAACAACGGCAGTCCGATCTCGAAGAACGCGGCCAACAACGGCACGATCGACGTCCCCAACTTCTTCGGCGGTTATCTGCGCGGCCAGTCCAACGTGCCGATGCCGACGAACTCCTACAACCAGCAGGCGGCGGCGCTGGGCTTGACGTTGGCGGCCGGCGTCGCGCCCACGAACACCCAGATCAACACGGCACTGGGCCTGAGCGGCTCGAGCACGCCCAGTTCGGACATCTACCTGCCGCACTCCGGCAGCACGCTCACGGGCGGCTTCTACATCCAGGGCACCGTGGACAAGGTCAAGATGTGGGCGGACACGCTGGTGAACAAGCAGTACTACCAGTTCACGCAGGGCAGCAAGCAGCGCACGGTCGAGGTGGACCCGGTCAACAACACGACCAAGGTCTGGAACGCGCTCAGCACGAGCGGCAGCCCGTCGCAGTCGTACAACGGCACGCCGCCCAACGGCGTCTTGTACACGAACGGCACGATCTCGTCGCTCGTGGGCCCCGACCGCGGGTCCAACGGCTACGTGAACGCGGCGATCGCCGAGAACACCAAGCTGCTCATCACCGCGAGCAACGACATCGTGGTCAACGGCGACCTGACCTGCGACAGCTACAACAACAAGAACAACGTGCTCGGTCTCTTCTCGGCCAGCGGCTCGGTGCGCATCGGGTCGTCGGCGCCGTCGAACCTGAACGTGGACGCGTTCGTCATGGCGAACGGCTCGAGCGGTCAGTTCGCGGTCGACAACTACGGCTCGGGCTCACCGCGCGGCAGCATGAACCTGCGTGGCGGCGTCGTGGCGAAGTACTACGGCGCGTTCGGCACGTTCAACAGCTCGGGCGCGACCCAGACCGGTTACAACCGCAACTGGCACTACGATCGACGTGGGCTGATCCCGCCGTACTACCCCACCACGCAGCGCTTCGACCCCGACATCCCGTCGGCCCGCACCATGGCCTGGAAGGAGATCTGACATGTCGAATCCCCCCGCGGTGCAGAGCACTGGCAGTCTGACGTTCATGTGGGTGAGCCTGATCGTCATGGCCGCAGCGTTCGTCATGATCGGGCTGCAGCAGCGGCATCGCCCCGCGAGCCCCGAGACGGGGGATCGCGCGATCTCGGTCGAGACCGTGGCGACACCCGAGCCCGATCCGGCCCCGCCGCCGGTGGACGACGGCAGACCGCGCAACATGTGAGACGACGAAGGGCCGCTCCC